>JBATOU010000034.1:0-102701 GCA_049291115.1 Ferruginibacter sp. | reverse complement strand
GCACAACCTCATTCATGATATCATCCCTTCTGCCACTTACAATAAAGGGGTCATAGATTTTGTGGATAGTTTTTTAAAAGGCAGTAAGATCGGCCTTCTTTCTTTCGGGCTTTTGTTATCGCTTTTTTTTGCTTCAAGCGGCATGATGGGCATCGTAAGGTCTTTTAATAAATTTTATCTTGGGTTTCAGCCACGCAAAGGTTTTCACAGCAGGATGGTGGCCATCCGGCTCACGTTTGTACTGTTTGGTTTGCTTCTTGCCTATATTGTTCTATTGATCCTGCAGGGCAGCCTGCTTAACCTGATTGTAAAAAATGAAGACATCAAGAACGTAATTTTTTACAGCCGCTGGCTATTCATCATTGCACTGGTGTTACTGGCCATTGCCTCCATTTTCAGGTATGCGCCTGCCGTAAAAAAGAAATGGAAATTCCTTTCACCAGGGGTTATTTTTTCTACTGTTTTGTGCCTGATCGCCACTTTAGGATTCTCTTATTTTGTGAGCAAATTCGGCCGTTATAACGCCCTTTATGGCTCTATTGGTACCATTATGATGGTTATGGGGCTGATATTCATCAATTCGCTGGCCCTTTTGATCGGCTTTGAATTAAATGTAAGTATCAAATCACTGCAGCATATTGCTGCACAGCGTACCGAAGAAGAAAAAAACACCTGACCGCCTGTATAATTTTTTGTACAGTTCGGGGCTAATTATTAACTTTAACCCTTCATACATTAACAAAACACTATACATGAAAAAGATACTTTTTGCATTTGCCCCACTGGCTGTTGCAGCTTCTATTGCTTTTAACACAGGTGAGCCATTACCTGTAGGCAGCCAGATGCCACTTGCCGATCACAGGATGATGGACGTAAAAACCGGCGACCACACCACAATTAAGCAGCAGGCAAAAGAAAATGGGGTTCTTGTAATGTTCAGTTGCAATACATGCCCTTACGTAATTAAAAACCAGGAGCGTACGATCTCTGCCGCAGAATTTGCTGCAAAAAACAATATTGGCGTAGTGCTGGTTAACAGTAACGAGGCACAGCGAGGCGATGTTGACAGTTATGAAGCCATGAAGGAATATGCAAACAGCCAGCGCTACCAATGGAGTTATGTGCTTGATGGTAAGAGTGCAGTTGCAGATGCATTTGGAGCCAACCGCACACCGGAATGCTTCCTGTTTGATAAAAACCTCAAACTTGTTTATCATGGCGCTATTGACGATAATCCATCCGACGGATCTGCTGTAACCCGCAAACACCTGAAAGAAGCAATGGCAGAATTATCGGCCGGTAAAGATATATCTGTAAAAGAAAGCCGCAGCGTGGGATGCGGCATCAAACGAACAAAACAATAAAATAAGATAGTAATTAAAACGCCCGGTTATGCCGGGCATTTTTTTATGTACAGGAAAAAGTTTTTTTTCAGTATACCAGTTTTGCTGCTTTTTGCCTGCAGTAAACAGGGGTATATTCATACAGAGGTTTACGATTTTCGTTCTGAAGATAAAAAACCCGATTACAGCAAACTTGAATACTGGGCGGCCCATCCCTGGAAATGGGATCCTTCGGACAGTGTGCCGGCACCGCTCCGTAAAAACTATATCGGCGACAGCACGGTGGACGTTTTTTTTGTACACCCCACCACGCTTTTTGGAAAAAACGAGGAGCGCTGGAATGCGCCTATTGATGATGCCGCCATCAATAAAAAAACAGATTACAGTACCATTCTTTACCAGGCAAGTGTTTTTAATGAGCAATGCAGGGTTTTTGCCCCGCGCTACCGCCAGGCCAACCTGAATGCTTTTTTTACAATAAAAAAAGATACAGCGGCAAGGGCGTTTGAACTGGCCTATACAGATGTACGGGAGGCGTTTGAATATTATCTTGAACACTACAATGGAGGAAGGCCCATTATTATAGCAGCACACAGCCAGGGCACGGTACATGCAGCCAGGCTGCTGAGAGAATATTTTGAAGGCAAAAAACTTTACAACAAATTAGTTTGTGCCTACCTTATAGGAATGCCTGTACGTGACGATTATTTCAACCAGTTATTGCCCTGCAAAGATTCATTGAACACGACCTGTTTCTGCAGTTGGCGCAGTTTTAAAAAAGGGTATACAGAACCGGTGTATGTGGCAAACGAAACTTTTAAAGCAGTGGTAACAAATCCCCTTACCTGGCGTACCGATGAAACGGCTGCCCCACGCAAACTTAACCAGGGAGGGATCCTCAAAAATTTTAACAAACTGAGTAAAAGGGTTGTTTCTGCGCAGGTACACGGAAATGTTTTATGGACATCCAAACCAAGATTCTTTGGAAATTTTCTGCTCCGCACAAAAAACTATCATATTGGCGACATCAACCTTTTTTACATGAACATGAGAGAAGATGTAAAGAGAAGGGTAGGGTTTTACTGGAAGCAATAGCTCAATGCAGTAAAAATTCCTGTAAGATAACGGCACTGGCCACTCCTGCATTCAGCGATTCGGCACCACCAAACTGTTTGATCGTTATTTTTTGGGGCTGCAACGCCAAAATTTCCGGGCAAATCCCTTTCGATTCATTACCGATAATAATGATGGCCTCCGAAGGTTTTTTAATTTCATGAACGAATGCCCCGTTTAAAACTGCTGCATATTTTTGCTGGGCTGCTGTTTTTAAAAAACCTTCAAGATCGGTATACATGATATTCACCCTGCCAATACTGGCCATGGTACTTTGCACCACTTTTGGATTGTACATATCTGCCGTATGGAGCGAGCAAATGATATGTTCAATACCAAACCAGTCGGCATTACGTATAATGGTGCCCAGGTTCCCGGGATCCTGGATATCATCGAGTGCCAGGCTAATCTTTTGTGCCAGGTCCGGCGTTTTGTTTTCCTGACTTTTTTCAAAAATGGCCAGTACCTGGTTGGGAGTTGAGAGGGAGGATATTTTTTGCAGTTCAAATTCCTGTATGGTTTCTATGTTTGGGGCATTGGCAAAAAAACTGCCCTCAGCAACAGCTTTTTCTGTGGCATAAACAGCCCTGCATTTAAATACGCCCTGTTGCAGCAATTCCCCAACCAACTTACGGCCTTCGGCCACAAAAACTCCATATTGATCACGGAATTTTTTGTGCTGTAAACTTTGAATATATTTGGCGGCGTTTTTGCTTAACATTGCAGATAATTATGCGTCTTTTGAAACAGGTTCCGATATTTTTAAATGCCAAGGTAAATTTTTTTTTGCTGACGGCCATCCTGTTTTCATCCTGCACAGTTACCGTTTTCACTAAAAAGCCAAAGGACAAATCATATATCGGCAAGCCGGTTATTGAAGTAAAAGGCGGCAACCTCAAAAAAACTGATATTGAAGCCGTGCAAGACAGGCTGGCCAGCCAGTTAGATGACAGTTCGAGGGTACGCATAAAATCTCCCGTTTTTTTTCTCGACATTGTAAAGAAACCACCTGTATTTGATACCACTTCTGCAGCCGCCTCTGTAAGAAATATGAAAGCTTCTCTTTTTCATATTGGCTTTTATAACCCGCAGGGCAGTTATGACAGCAGTGCCAGTGGAAAAAAAATAAATGTAACGTATAAAGTGGATGTGGGTAAACGAACCTTGATAGATACTGTCAGTTACCGCCTGGTGAACCCTGCCCTGCAGGAGCTTGCCATGAAGGTGAGGCAGGAGGCATTGATAAAAAAAGACCTGCCGGTAACAAAATCTGCCGTGCTGGGAGAAATGTCGAGGCTGGTGGATACCTTCCGCAATAATGGCTTTTATAAGTTTACCGCTACCGAATTAAAAGTACTGGGTGATACGAGCATTGAGGCATTGACCAGTGTGAGCGATGACCCGTTTGAACAATTGCGCCTGCTGGCCGAAGCACAGGCAAAACGGGACTCACCACGTATTAAACTGGCCGTGGTGCTCAACAAGCCTGACGACAGTGCCAGGCTTCAGCAGTATTCCATTAATGAAATTTATGTGCTGCCCGATTACCGCCCCGGCGATAATATCAACGACAGCCTTACCGTGGTACAAAAAAGGATAAGGCCTTATGATTTTATATTTCGTTATCATAACGAAATTTACAAGCCGCCATTTGTATCGCAGCATATTACGATACGTAAGGGAGACCTGTACAGCCAGAACGAATATTACCGTACGCTCAGTAACCTGGCCCGCACCGGCCAGTGGCAAAGCGTGAATATACAGGTGAATGAACTGCCTGGTCATAAACTCAATTACATCATTGAACTCATTCCGGTAAAGAAATTTGGTTTTGAAGCTGCGCTGGAAGCCAGTTATTCGGCTGTAAGTAACCAAGCCAATGCAATTGGAGGAAGTTTATTCGGGCTGTCGTTAAATACCTCTCTTACAAACAGAAATATGTGGAAGGAAGGTGTTCGTATGACGCATGGTTTGCGGGCCGGTATCGAATTCAATAACAATGCAAGAAGCAATGCCAGCAGTCTTATAAATTCCACAGAAGTTGGATATAGTAACGGAATTTCAATTCCAAAGATCATTTTATTGCGCAATTCTTTTTTTAAGAAAGCCGATGCCGGTGAATCTTTTATTAACAGCAGTGTTTCCTATGCCAACAGGTTAAGCCTTTTTAACCTGCAGGCTGTCAATATAAGCGTGGGAACATCGGGGTCGTTCGGTAAAAACAATACCCGTATCAATAAATTGACCATACGGCCTTTTTATGGGGAGTTCAATTACCTGTTTAACATAACCGACAGTTTTAAAAATGTACTTAACTCAAACCGTTTTTTAAGATATTCTTACAACACTGCATTTGTTACGGGTATGGCGGCAAGTTTTACGCATGCATACTACAACCCCTCGCATGCAAATAGTGTTTCAAAAGAAAGAACTTTAAAAATAAACCTGGAAGAGTCTGGCCTCACCTGGGGGCTCCTCCCGGTATTGAACAAGTATAAATATAAATACCTGAAAACAGATATTGAATACCGTTATATTGTAAACTATAATAAAACTGCGGTGGCATTCCGGGTCTTTACTGGTATTGGCTTACCAATAGGGAACGATAATAATTCTTTGCCTTTTTTTAAGCAATTTTTTGGAGGGGGGAGTACCAGTATGAGGGGATGGCCTGTAAGAGGAATCGGGTTAGGTGCCCAAAAGCTAAAACCATATTCTAAAAATATTTTTAATGAAAGAACCGGTGATATCAAACTGGAAGGAAATGCTGAATTCCGCTATGAGATTTTCCGCATAATCCCCAATACATTGACCCTCAGGGGAGCATTATTTGCAGATATTGGAAATGTTTGGAATAAGCGGCCTGAATATGATACATTTGGTAATTTATCCTCAGATACCAGCCAGTTTAAACTGAAAAACTTATACAAAGACCTCGGGCTCTCTGCAGGCACCGGCCTCCGCCTCGATTTTAACTACGTGGTACTCCGCCTCGATTTTGGATTCCGCTTTAAACGGCCCGAAACAAGTTATATCAATAACGGCTGGAAGGCCCCTTCCATCGGCTTTGATGATTTTCTTCCAAAACTTTTTAATGTAAAATACAAGGAGTGGCGCTACGAAAATTTTAATTTTACGATCGGTATCAATTACCCGTTTTAAGTAATGCCATAAAAGCATCAATTGTAAGTGCATCTTTCACATTAAAATTTCCAATGCTGGTGCGGCGCAGGCTGCTGAGATAAGCACCACAGCCAAGTGCTTTACCAAAATCGTTTGCCAGGCTGCGGATATAAGTACCGGTTGAACAAACCACCCGAAAGTATACCAGCGGCATTTCGATAGAAGTTATTTCGAACTCTTTTATAAAAACAGTGCGGGCCTGCAGCTCCACTTCATCTCCCCTCCGGGCAAGTTCGTACAAAGCCACTCCATCTTTTTTTATGGCAGAATATACCGGTGGAAATTGCTGAATTTCGCCCATAAAGCCCGTTACAGCAGATCGGATGTCAGCCGCACTTATCCCTGAAATGTCTTTAATATCCTGCGGTTCACTTTCGAGATCGTAGGTGGGTGTAATGGCCCCAAGCGTAAAAGAACCTGTATATTCTTTTTCCTGCGCCATGTATTCATTTATCTTTTTTGTAAACTTCCCCGTGCATACGATCAGCAAACCTGTTGCGAGGGGATCGAGCGTACCCGCATGACCTACTTTTTTAATGCGGATGCTGCTGCGGATCTTTCTTACCACATCAAAAGATGTCCAGTGCAATTCTTTATCGATCAGCAACACACGGCCTTCTTCAAATGCGTTTTTTTGTGCATCGTTTATTTCAACCACAGGGGGCCGCTCCCGGTTGGCTTCGCCCAGTTTATCTTTATGCTTGCCCCAGTATGTTTGCTTTTTTGCCAATTAAAAAGGTTTGAGAGGTTTAAGAAGTTTAAGGCCTTCAAAAAAATTATGAATGAAACTTATCATTCATAACTTATAGCTGCTTACAGGGCCTGCCTTGCCTTCAGTTCGAGGTATTTATTGATCGCATTAACGGTTAAATTTTCCGGTGTGGTAAGCACACTGAGTATGCCATATTTTTGCAGTTCCTTTACCACCAGCTTTTTTTCAAAAACAAATTTTTCTGCAATGGTCTTAACATAGATATCCTCTACATTACCGGCCTCTGCGCCCGAAAGTTTATGCAGTTCGGTATTTTCGAAAAATACCACCAGCAGCAGGTGGTGCCTTGCAATGGAACGCAGGTAATTTACCTGGCGTTTTAGCCCGTTGAGCGATTCAAAATTAGTGAACAGGATCAACAGGCTCCGTTGCTTTACTTTTTTGCGAAGCTGTGTGTACAGCATTTCAAAATCGCTTTCCCTGAAATTTGTTTTCTCGCTGTACAGCGATTGAAGAATGTGTTCACGCTGTATTGGTTTTCTGTCGGCAGGCAGCAGTGTATTGAGCTTGTTTGAAAAACTGATGAGCCCGATCTTATCCTGCCGTTTAAGACAGATGCTGCTCAGTGCCAGCACGCTGTTAATGGCATAATCGAGCAGGCTCAGGCCTTCAAAAGGCATTTTCATCAGCCTTCCCTTATCGATGATACAGTACACCTGCTGCGATTTTTCATCCACGTAACTGTTTACCATCAGTGCGCCTTTGCGGGCAGTGGCCTTCCAGTTGATCGTACGGATATCATCGCCCGTCACATAATCCTTTACCTGCTCAAACTCCATGCTCTGCCCGATCTTGCGCAGGCGCCGGCTTCCCTGTTCCTGCTGCATGGTGGTACTGGAAAGCAACTGGTAATTGCCCAATTTTAAAAAAGAAGGGAATACGCTTACATTTTCTGCTGCATCAACCGTACAGCGCCGCTCAATAAGGCCAAGTTTACTTTGCACAAATAACAACAGGTTTCCAAATTCATACACGCCCCGCTCTAAGGGCCTGAGTTTATATTCCAGCAACTGCTCCTGCCCGGGTTCAAAAGCCTGCAGCAGGCTGAAGTTGCGCTCCTGGAACTGGAACGGAAGCTCATCTATTACATTTATCTTAACCCAAAAAGGATTGTTATTTGTTACCAGTATCCTCACTTTGTTCTCATCGCCATTACTGAGCCGTTCATTTATATCACGCCCTGCAGCAGGTTTGCGCCCGATAAAAAACAAGAAAATATAATCTCCCAGCAGGAGCATGCCGGTTATGGAGAGTAAAATTTTTGCGGCCCAAAAAAGAGAGGGGAAATAAAATGCAAGTATGAATACGGTTATACAGGCAACTGCCACCCAGTAAAAACGGGCAGTTAAAAAAAGATCGCCGATATATTTTTTAAAAAAATCCAATATCTATTTTTTAGCGTGGTACTTCCAGTGCCTTTAAGATGGAATCGATGAGGTCATCGGGGGTGATACCTTCCATTTCTTTTTCGGGCGTTAGCATAATACGATGGCGGAGCACATGCGGCGCCATTTCAATAATATCTTCGGGTATCACAAAATCTCTTCCTTTAAGCGCAGCTGTAGCCTTGGCCGACTTAAGTAATGCCAGTGAAGCCCTGGTGGAGGCACCAAGATACAAGGATGGGTTATTGCGGGTTTCATTAACAATGGTGGCAATATACTCAACCAGTTTATGTTCTATCTGCACCTGCTGCACTACTTCCCTGTAACGGCGTATTTCGTCGGCAGAAATGAGTTTATTTACGTCCTTCAGCATTTCGGCCTGTGTACGGCCCTGTTGCCCGATAAGTATGCGTACTTCTTCCTGGAGTGTGGGATAATCTACCTCCACCTTAAAGATAAACCGGTCGAGTTGCGCCTCCGGAAGCCGGTAAGTTCCTTCCTGTTCGATAGGGTTTTGCGTGGCCAGTACAATAAAGGGATACTGCATACCATGTGTAAAACCATCAACAGTTACCTGGCGTTCTTCCATTACTTCAAACAAAGCCGATTGGGTTTTAGCCGGTGCCCGGTTGATCTCATCTATAAGCACAATATTACTGAACACCGGGCCCGATTTAAAATAAAAACCTCCCTCCTTGGGATTGAACACCGATGTGCCGATCACATCGCCGGGCATCAGGTCGGGCGTGAACTGTATTCTTGAAAAATTGATGTCGATGATCTTTGCCATCAATTTGGCCACCAGTGTTTTTGCAACGCCCGGCACGCCTTCGAGCAGTATATGCCCGTCGCAGAGCAAGCCTGTAATGAGGAGATCCACCACCCGGTGCTGGCCCACAATTACTTTTGAGATCTCGTTCCTGATTTCCACCAGTCGTACATTAAGGGCTGTAACGGGGCTGCTTTGGTTAAAGATATTTTCTTCCATTAAATTTTGGTTTTATAAAATTCCTGTATTTGTTCGTTTAGTTGCAGTAATAATTTATCATCCACCTTGCCGGCTGCATTTACTTGTGCGATGCTGGCATATAATGCTTTTGTTTTTTCGGGCGGCATACCACTTTTACGGCTGAGCATATCCATAAAACTGTCATTAACGGTATGCGTACTCAGAAAATAATGGGTGCGTATATGTTCGCTGAAATAGGTGATCATTTTTTCTGCGATGTCTTTGTTATCTTTTCCATTGAGATAAAGGCCTGCAATTGACTGCGCAAAACGAATGGATGAATTTTGTACCGGCTTTATTACCGGAACGATGCGCTGCCTTCTTTTTCCGCTGAAGAAAATATATAGAAGCAGCAGCAGTAACCCAAGCAGGAATGCCCAGCCAAGCGAAGGATTTTCAAAAATGGCCGCAAGGCTGAATGAAGTGCGTTTTGGCCCCGCAAAAGTACTGCGCCTGTAATGATCATCCCAGTAAATGTTTTCGGGTTGACGGGGCATGAGTTGCAGCAGCTGTTTAAAATAAAGATGATTGCTGCCGGTAAGCAAAAAATAATTACTGAGTGCACGGGGTTCGCAATGCAGGAACAAACGGCCCTTGCCCCAGAATACCACAATGCAATTAGGCTCGTCGTTTTGATTATACCCAACTTTACGGGTAATAGAACTGTCTATATCTGAAAACAAGCCGGCGAAAGGGAGATAATAATATTTGAAATCCTGCTTTTCTGTGCGGGCACCCTCAATAAGCCTTACAGATGTTTGCCTGTAAATTTTGGGGGCAAGCATCTTCATAATTTCTGCATCTGCCATTCTGCAGCTCATCATATCAAGAAAAGCCGAATCAATAACGGATGCGGCAATAAATACGGTATTGCCGTCTGCCACAAAATCGAGCAGGGCCTTTTCATCTTCATCGCCGGGGAAGAAATTTCTGCTGATGCATACATACAATGAAGATTTATCGTTGAACCAACCCACTGTTTTAGCAAACCCGTCTTTTTTAATATTAATGAGGTACTCCGGGTAAATATGCCGCATGAGCGAATAGGCAACAGAACCCCCAAACGGGTTAGTATCGTCGTAAGCATAGGTTTCTCTCAATACAGGTACGGCAGACTGCCTGCCGCAACCGGCCATTGCCAGCAGCAGTATTAAAACACCCGTATAAAGAAATAATTTCTTCAAGAAGCTTATATATTTTTATAGAAGTCAGTAAACTTATCTTCGACCCTGCTGTAAAGGCCCGCATCAATTTCTTTATGCCCGTACCACACATACTCGTAATTTAAAACAAGCTGTGCAAAGAACTGTTGTTTATCTGCAGGCATTTCCCGAACATAGGCACTGTTTGTTTTATCGGTTGCGAAACTGATGAATGAACGGTCGCTGAGCCGCTGCAGTGTTTTCAGGAACCAATAACGGGTTGCCAGCCTGTAATCGGCTTTGGATATACTCTGGGCAATAAGCTTATCGTAATCCTGTCCTAAAATGATCTCTTCTTCGGTTTGCGCATCTGCCACCGACCTGGCCGGAAGTCTTTTGAATATACCCTGCGCCAGAAAGATCCGGTAAAAAATGAACAGCACAAAAAGAATGGCCAGCACCCACAACAAAGGTTGTAAAATACTGAAAATACCACCGAGGATAACCCCATCTCCCCCACTGTTGGTTCGCTTTACGGAATAGCCATCGTTCTGGGATTCTCTTAACAGGCTGTCGAGATTCTTCATGTAGGCATACCGGCGCTGCTCTTTCCAGTTTTGTAAGCTGTCTTTGGAAACCACAAGCGGGGAGATGGTCAAGGTTGTATCAACCGGCTGTGCGTCGTCTGAATATTCTTCATCCTCCACAGGAGCTTCCACCTGTTCAAATACTTTTTGTTCTTCCACTTTTAAAAGCGCACTGTCTGTATATTCGAACTCTTTTGTTTGCGCAAAAACGCACAAACAGCAAAGAGCTGACAGCAACGATAAAGTGATTTTCTTATACATGGGTACCAAATAACCTGTTTACAATTCCATCTTCTTTTATATAATAGCCCCGCTTGCCCAGTATGACCGGCCAAATAATAAAATACCATACAATAAGCGCCAGCGACACTGAAAGTATAAGTACGCTTACCCAAACAGGTATGCCGCCATTGTTTTGCTTATCAAATGTCTGGCTCATCAGGTGTGTAACATAACTTTCCAGGAATGCAGCCACAATAAAAAAAGGAACCAGTGCGATCAGCACTTTTGCCGCATCTTTTGCACCCCGCCGGAAAGATTCCATACGCTTGAATGTACCCGGAAATAAAATGCCGTTTGCCAGTACAAAGCCGGCTGTTCCTGCAATAACAATGGATGAAATTTCAATAACACCGTGTATCCATATTACGAGCACCGACTTGATACCAAGGTCGTGAGCAAAGAACATGTACTGGAAACAACCCAGCATCAATCCGTTGCTCCAGAGGAGGCGGAATGTGAAGATCCCCAATGTTAAGCCACCAAGGAATGTGATAAATGAAACCCTGATGTTATTAAAGGCGATCCTGATAAACATGTTAAAAGGGTTATCATCCTTGTACACGCCAAATGGGTCTCCTTTTGAAATATTGTCTTCGGTCATTTCCACATACTCGTCGCCCAGTATGCTCCTGATAAACTCGGGATTGCTTTTTGACGAGAACCAGCCGATGCAAACAAAAAGGATGAAGACAAAGCTTGTAAAAAGAAGTGTGCGGTGATATTTTCTGAATAAGAGAGGGAGTTCATATTTCCAAAAATCGAATATACGGCTGAATTTTTCCCGCTTATTGCGGTAAATATCCTGGTAAATGGATGCCGTAATGCCGTTTATCCACCGGGTAACCTTGCTTTTTGGATAAAATGTTTTGGCATAAGACAGGTCATCTATCAGGGTAATAAAACGGTCTGCAGTTTCATCGGGTGTTGCTGCAGGCTGCTGCTGGTAAGTGGTCCACTTATCAGCGTTTTTTTTAATGAACATCGCTTCCCTCATGCTTTCAAATTAGCGCTTGGATGGTACTTGTATTATTAAGCTACAATATGCCATTTTTTTTGTTAATAAAAAAATCGGTTTTAAATATGAGGCCGCCGCCGTATATTGCGGTACATGCCAAGTATCAGTATCGATACCGTTTTCAATATTGACCTCGATTTTGAGATAGCCGCTTTTCATAAACGGCTGCTGGCCTATTTGATTGATTTTGCCCTGCTGATCGCCTATCTCTACGGGATGAAATTCCTGCTGTACAACGTGCTGGATGCATCCAGGAAGGATAGTATTGGTTTAGACATACTCGTGATCTCGCTCCCCATGCTGCTTTACTCATTGATCTGCGAGGCCAATATGAACGGGCAAACGATTGGTAAAAAACTTATGTTCATCAGGGTAATAAGTCTCGATGGCGGCGAGCCAACCCTGGGCCAATATATTCTGCGCTGGATCACCAAATTCTTTGAATGGCCATTTATGTTTGGTTATATCGCTTACTCGCTCGACAGCCTCGTTGCTTATATCCTGTTTACCTGCATACTGGGGATAGCAGTGATCATATCTATTTCTGTTACTAAAAATGCACAGCGCCTTGGCGACCTCGCTGCCGGAACCGTGGTGGTGGATGCCAAAACAAGCCTGGGAGTGGAAGACACTGTATTTCAGCATGTGAGCAATACGGCTTACCAGGTGAGTTTTCCGCAGGTGATGAAATTGTCGGACAATGATATCAATACCATTAAAAATGTACTTACCCAGGCCCGAAAAACCAACAACTATGATATCAGCACCCGGGTGGAATATAAAGTAAAGGAAGTGCTGCAGATTGACAGCAGGCTTTCTTCCATTGACTTCCTGGAGAAATTGCTGGAAGATTATAATTATTTAGCCACGAAGGAATAATAGTATCAGGATTTTTCTTCCCAAACCTGTGCGAGGTTTACCAGGGTTTCTACTGCTTTTGCCATATCTTTTACACTGATCCATTCTGTTTTGCTGTGAATATTCTGCATGCCTGTAAAAATATTTGGACAGGGCATGCCCATATAGCTAAGCCTGCTTCCGTCGGTACCGCCCCGTATACTTTCCATTTTCACTTCTAAACCGGCACGCCTGATGGCTTCTGCTGCATGGGCCACCACATGGGGGTGCTGCAGCAGGATGTCTTTCATATTGCGGTACTGTTCCTGTGCCTTATACTCTACAGATGCACCGGGATGCCGGGCAACCACTTCTTCTGCAATTTTTTTAAGCCGGCTGTGGTGATTGGCGAGTTCGGCAGTTTTAAAATCACGCACAATAAAACCGATACTTGCTTTTTCGGCAATGCCATTTAAAGAAACAGGGTGCACAAATCCCTGCATGGCTTCGGTGGTTTCGGGGCTCCATTCATTTTTGGGAAGGGCCGCCAAAATTTCTCCGGCAATTTTTAATGCGTTCACCATCTTATCCTTTGCATGGCCTGGATGCGTAATCACCCCATGAACAGTGATGCTGGCGCCATCGGCACTAAAAGTTTCTTCTTCGAGGCAGCCTGCTTCACCACTGTCGAGTGTGTACCCGTAATCAGCGCCCAGTTTCTGCATATCAAGTTTTACCGTTCCTTTTCCCACTTCTTCATCTGGCGTAAACAATATTTTTATACCACCATGTTTTACAGCCGGGTTTTGCAACAGGTACATCACCGTTTCCATAATAACCGTTACGCCGCTTTTATCATCGGCCCCCAGCAAGGTTGTGCCGCTGGCGGTAATAATATCCTGGCCTATATGTTCTTCTATATAAGGCGAATTGGCAACCGAGATCACCTGCGTATTGTCGTCGGGCAATACAATATCTTCCCCGTTATAATAACGGTGCAGGATGGGCTTTACATTGGTACCGCTGCAGTCGGGCGCCGTATCCATATGCGCACAAAAACAAATGACAGGCACATTATTTTTGGCAGTATTTGAAGGAAGTGTGGCATATACATAACCGTAATCATCGGTTTCCACTTCTGTTAAACCCATGCCCCGCAGTTCCTGGAAAAGAAGCCTGCTGAGGTTTTTCTGTTTTTCAGTTGTAGGATGGTTATTGCTTTCGGGGTCGCTTTGGGTATCGATGCGTACATAGCGCATAAAACGTTCGGCAATGCTGTCGCCGTTAATATGATGAGGCATAAAAAAAAATAACGAATTATGAATGGGGAATGACGAATGAACAACTTTCTGCTCCCCCATCCGTCATTCCTGAATTTGAATTTTTACTGGCCTATCTCCATCAGTTCAATATCAAAAATAAGGTCTTTCCCTGCTAAAAAATGATTGGCATCCAGGATGATCACTTCTTCCCTGATCTCTGCAACGGTTACCGGCAAAGGCTGGCCATGCTGGTTGCTCAGTGTGAGCTGCATACCTGGCTCCAGTTTCATATCATCCGGTACATTTTCTTTTGGAAATTCGATGATGGCCTCTTCGCTTTTTTCCCCGTATGCATCTGCAGCCACAATGGTAACGGTTTTTTTATCGCCCACAACCATTCCGGGCAGTGCTGCATCAAAACCTTTGATCATTTGCCCGGCGCCCACTGTAAATTCAAGCGGCTCACGCCCTGCAGAAGAATCAAATTGTTCGCCGGAGGTTAGTTTGCCGGTGTAATGAACTTTTACCAGGTCGCCATTTTTAACTTGTGTCATTTGTTGCTTTTTTGCCAAACAATTTTATACTGCATGCTGTATGCCCGCCATAAACGGCGTGAGCCACAGTCCGTACTATTACCGGCTTCCCGGAAAAAATATAAAATTGTGTTAAGCGGTTAATAAAGCCCAAAAGTAGCCATTAAATTTATACGGTAATCACAAAACTTTATACAACTTTGCATACATGAAGAAATATCTTATTTACCTGCTGCTTCTGGGCATGTTCAGCTGCGTAAACGCTTTTTGCCAGGAGAACCCCGCCTCGCAAAAAGTAATCACCGGCGCCGATCGTATGCATGTTTACCTGCCGCTTTTAAAAGGAAAAAAAGTGGCTGTTTTTGCCAACCAAACCAGTATGGTTGGCCGTACGCACCTGGTGGATACTTTGTTAAAAGCAGGAATAAACATTGTAAAAATATTCGGGCCCGAGCATGGGTTCCGCGGCGATGCCAGTGCCGGCGAAAAAGTGGCGAATATGGTCGACAAAAAAACAGGCATCCCCATCATCAGCCTTTATGGCAATCATAAAAAACCGCTGGCAGAGGATGTAAAAGATGTGGATGTGCTGGTTTTCGATATCCAGGATGTGGGCGTTCGCTTTTACACCTATATTTCATCCCTCGAATATTTTTTAGAGGCAGCGCTCGAAATGCACAAGCCCTTGCTCATACTTGACCGGCCCAACCCGAATGGTTTTTATGTAGATGGGCCGGTACTGAAGAAGCCATTTAAGAGTTTCATCGGCATGCAGCCCGTACCCATTGTTTATGGTATGACCATCGGAGAATATGCCCTGATGCTTACAGGCGAAAAATGGTTAAGTGAAAAAGCAAATGCCATTAACGACTACAATGTAAGCACCAATCCTACGGCCGACACCCCTTTTCATGTGCAGGTGATCAAATGCAAAAATTATGATCATACCAGCAAATACGAACTGCCGGTGATGCCATCGCCCAATTTAAGATCCATGCAGAGTATCTACCTCTACCCTTCCACCTGTTTTTTTGAAGGAACGGTTTTAAGTGAAGGTCGGGGCACCGATAAACCCTTCCAGGTTTTTGGTCATCCCAAACTTCCAAAAACATTAAAATACAGTTTTACGCCAAAACCCAATACCGGCGCCAAAAGCAGTAAATGCTATTACCAGAAATGTTATGGATGGAACCTGAGTGGTAACAAAACAGAAGTATTAAAAAAGCTGGATGGAAAAATTCAGTTGAAATATCTCATCGAAGCCTACCGGCTCTTCCCCGGCAAGGATAGTTTTTTCCTGAAAAATAATTTCATAAACAAACTTGCCGGCAACGATGAATTACAGGAACAGATAAAAAATGGGATCACCGAAACTGCCATCCGGCAAAGCTGGGAACCGGCACTGGATCAATTTAAAACTATCCGGAAAAAATATCTCCTGTACAAAGACTTTGAGTAACTTTCCGCTAACTAAAACCGGTTTTCGTTTGGCAAAGTTTTATGCTCATCATAAAGAGAAAATCTCATTAAGCCACGCATGCACCTTACGGTTGCTCTTTCTCTTGTGCATACTTAATCTTTTTACAAATACAGTTAGCTTTGGGCAACAGGGATTGAATTTTAACCACCTGAATGTTGACAACGGACTTTCGCAGGGTGTAAACAATTGTGTTTACAAAGACTCACGTGGCTATATATGGATCAGCTCTTTTGACGGGTTAAACAGGTTCGATGGCAGCAATTTTATCATTTACAGGGCCAACCCCGCCGACAGTTCGGCTATACACGGTACTTTATTTTTAAACATCCTGGAAGACAGGGAAGGAAACATGTGGGTGGGCAGCAACCATGGCCTTAACAAATACGAAAGGGCCTACAACCGCTTTACACATTTTTCAGTTACAGAAAACAACGAAAAGGATAATTTTCTTTCTCCTTTTTATATCGACGATCAAAACAGGGTCTGGCTGCAGTCGGGGGCCAATATTTATATACTGGATCCCAAAAGAAAAAAAATCTCTCTTTACTGCTCCTTACCCGCCGAAGGAAATATGTTCATCAGGATGCAGGCCCCGGCATTGTACCAAAAAGCCCGCAATGCTTATGCGGTTTTAAACAATGGAACAACCGTTTACAGGATCCGGATAGAGGCCAACCAGGCGCCCGAGATCAGCAGCCGGAAAATTCAACATCCAGGTATTGACAAAATAAATTGCCTGGCCGTAACAGAAGCAACTGTTCTCTGGCTCGGTTGCAACAACGGGTTGTATAAACTAGATTACGGCCTGCAAAAAATAACGGGCATAAAAAAAGCCGGTGAAAATGCAGATGTCACTTCCCTTATTTTTGATGAAAAAAGACTGGTATGGGCAGGCAGCAGGGATAAAGGTTTGTTTGCTGCAGATACGGCTGCAATGCAGATACGGTACTGGTACCGGCCCGATGCAACTGATTTCATGAGTCTTGCCGGAAACCAGGTATTGCATTTGTATATGGATCCGCAAAACATATTATGGGTTTCTGTTTGGGGAAAAGGGGTGGATTATGCCAGCCTGGCCCCGCCTCTTTTTAACCATTATCTTACAAAAGAAGAAACCGCTAAAAAAGGAATAGACAATTTTGCCAGATCATTGCTGGCATTGCCTTCGGGCGAAATATGGGTGGCCACCCAATCGTCGGGTATCATTGTGCTGAACAAAGACAAAAAAATTGTAAGAAACATCAGGCAGCCGCTTCCGGCCAGCATTGAACACCTGGCTGCAGACAGCAAAGGAAGAATATGGGCCGCCACTTTTTCGGGATTATATGTATTGGACAAGGACGCTGCAAAGATCATAAAACTGCCCCCGGTTCCCTATAACGAAGCTGCAAACAAATACAATTATATCCTGCAACTGAACGATGGCCGCATGCTGGCCGCATCTAACAGCGGGCTTCAAACAGTAACAGAAAAAAATGGCAGGTTTTCAGTTTCGGCATTTAAAACCGGCAAAGACAATGATGTTTACCTGACGCTCTACCAAAATAAAAACGACCTCCTGTACCTGTCGAGGGCATTCAAAGGTTTTTATACCGGGATGCCTGCCGGCGATACGCTGGCAGTTCAGAAAGATTATCCATCCAAATCGAGTATCAAATGTTTTTCGTTTGAAAATGACAGTGTGTTATGGATCGGGAGTACAGCAGGCCTGGTAAAATTCAATGAAAAGAAACAGCGGGCAGATAAACATTATACAAGTGCCAACGGCCTGGTGAACCAGTACATATACAGCGCCATTCCTGTAAAACCAGCTATATGGATGAGTTCAAATGCGGGCCTTATCAGGTTCAATGAAGAAAAAGGCAGCTTTAATAATTACAGGGTTACAGACGGACTTCAAAGCAACGAATTCAATACCTATGCTTTTGCATCATTACCCGGCGGCGAATTAATTTTTGGAGGTATCAACGGTATCAATGGTTTTTTCCCGGGGCAGTTAAGTAAACCGGGCCAGGCCTCTTTTTTACAATTAACCTCTTTTATGGTTAATGACAGCACTTACCATACCGGTTACAACCCCGGGGAACTCAGCTCCCTTGACCTGCCCTTTAGCAAGAATACCATCAGTTTTAAATTTAACGTGCCCGATTATGGAGGAAACAAAGAAAGCCTGATCGCATATAAACTGGAAGGCTATGATAAAAACGAGATCATAACGGGCCACCAGAATGTGATCAGGTATGCCAATCTTCCGGCTGGCAGCTATACGTTTACAGTAAGGGTGGAAGACAAAGAAAAATCAACAAATGTTGCAGAGAAAAAAATACAGGTAATTATCCGTGCCCCCTGGTGGCAGTCGTGGTGGTTCCGGATGATACTGGTATTTTCTGTTGCCGGTATGATTGTGCTTGCAGCAAGAAGTTTTTACCGCCGCAGGCATCAGCAACAAAAGCAACAGCTCGAAAAAGACCTTGCCGTAGAGCAGGAGCGCATCAGGATGGCACGTGAACTGCACGATGGCCTGGGCAGCATGCTCAGTGGCATCAAACATTCTTTTTCGGCCCTTAACAATGAGCTCAGCATGGATGAAGAACGTAAAAAAAGGTTTGAGTACAGCATCGAAAAACTCGACAGCAGTATCACCGAATTGCGGGCCGTATCGCATAACCTGTTTTCGGCAGAGCTGCTCGAGGAAGGGCTTGAAAAAGCTGTACGGCATTATTGTGCATCAGTAAGTATTACCTCGGGGATCTCTATAAAAGTGGAAAGTATTTATGAACAGGCGGTGGAGATGAACAGCCAGTTTGCCTTCCAGGTGTTTCGGGTGGTGCAGGAACTGGTACAAAACATTCTTAAACATTCCAATGCCACACAGGCCATTGTGCAACTGAGTTTTGATGCCGGCATGCTTTCTATTACAGTAGAAGACAATGGAGATGGTTTTGAAAAGACACAGCTGAAGGAAAACAGTGGTATTGGCCTTAAAAATGTAGAAAGCAGGTTGAAAATTCTGCATGGCCGTATGGATATACAAAGCCAGCCGGGAAAAGGAACATCAGTATTTGCTGAAGTACCTTACCGCTGACCATACTAGATGAGCTGTAGCTGTACAGCCGTTTTTACCAGTGAGGCCGTGTTTTTGGTCTGGAATTTTACAAGCAGGTTTTTGCGGTGTGTATCCACGGTGGCAATACTGATAAAAAGTTTTGTTGCTATTTCTGCATTGGTAAGCCCTTCTGCAATAAGTTCCAGCACTTCTTTTTCTCGCCTGGTAATTACGGGGGCCTGCACATTGTTATCTTTCCGGAGCGAAGCAGCCGCTTCATCACTCAGAAAAATCTTTCCCTTAGCCACCTCGCCGATAGCTTCCATTAATTCTGCCTGTGTGGCATTTTTGAGTACGTAACCGCTGGCACCATTTTCCATCATTTTACTGATGAAGCTATGCTGGTTAAATGTACTTAGTCCAATTACATTAACAGAAGGGTATTTCTGTTTTACTTCCCTGCAAAGGTCGATACCGCTCATGCCCGGCATGCTGATGTCCATCAGGATCACGTCGGGCCGTTGCTCAGCTAAAAATGCAAGGCAGGAACCGGCATTGGAGGCATGGCCCATCCATTCGATACCCTGCTCGTTCTGCAGCAGTGAGCGGATACCTTCTATCACCATATAATGATCATCTGTTATAAAAACTTTTATTTTCACCTGGATGTTTTATTCATTTCTTTAGAGGAATTTACCGGGCCGGCTTCATACATGAATTACTAAGCACGGTGAGTTTAAACAGAGGTTTACTATACATGCTGATCTTAAAAGGGTAAATGCCTGGTACAAAGTAACAACAACAAATGCGCATTACCACTCCCATTTTTACATGATTTTTCGCCCGTACAAAATTTCTTATATGTAAAAATCCACCAGTATGGAAGTTCCTTTACCGGGTTCTGATTTGATATCTGTTTTTCCTTTCAGAAACTCCACCCTGCTTTGCACATTTGCCCAGCCAATGCCGGATGTATGGGAAAGTATAGCTGCATCAAATCCCTTTCCATCATCTTCCACCGTTACCGACAATTGATCGCCCGACCTGGAGATCTGCACCAGGGCATTTTTTGCTGCAGCATGTTTAAGGATATTGCCCAATAATTCCTGTACTATACGGTAAACAGTGATAGAGGTGGTATGTTCCATATGCAGGTCTTCGAGCCCGATCGACTGGTAAGATACCCGGATAGCGCCTGTTTGATTAATATCATGACAATAATCTTTCAGGGCCGTATCAAGCCCGAATTTCAGCAATGCTTCCGGCATCATGTTATGAGAAACCCGCCTTATTTCTTTAATGGAAGAATCGAGCATATCTATACTCCGTTCAAAAGACTGGTTGGCTCCCGGGGGTAAACCGGCTTTGATACTGTTGAGTGAATATTTTATACCGCTCAGCAAACCTCCCAGGCCATCGTGCAGGTCTTTGGCCAGCCTTGCCCGCTCCTGCTCCTCCCCTTTTAACACGGCTGCAGTGGCGGTGAGTTGCTGCAGGGTTTCCAACTCGCTGATGCGCTGCCGCTGCAATTTTTGCTGGTGCCTGTAATTGAAGAACAATAGGGTAAATATAGTGAGTAAAAGCAAAGAACCTCCGGCAAAAATATAGTTAAGCAATGTTTTACGTTCAATTGTTTTCTGCTGGGCCAGTAACATCACTTCTTTTTTTTGATTCTGATATTTGGCCTCAAGTTCGTACACAGCTTTTCGGTTGTTACGTGACTGTAAGGAATCATTAACCGCTACATAACGAAGCAGGTAACGGTAACTTTGCGCAGTATTTCCAAGCCCCTCCCAGGCTTTTACCAGGTCCATCAATACATCGTGCTGCACCTGGCTTAATTTCAGCTGCTGCGATATGTCAAGTGCCTGCTCCGAAAATTTTACCGAATTACTGTAATCTTTTTTCAGCAGGTAAACCCGCCCAAGGTTTTTAAGCACCAGCGCAATATCGTATTGCACATTTATTTTGCGGAACGATTCCAGGGCCTTATTGAAATGGGCAACAGCAAGATCGTAGTTGCCTGCTTTGTCTGTATGGTACAGGCCGATAAAATTATTAAATATCCCGATGGCAAAAGTGATCTGTTTTTCTTCTGCTACAAACAGCCCGGCCTTTGAAATGGCAAAAGCGCTGTCGTAATTTTTAAGGAGCAGGTATGCATCTGCCATGGCAATAAGGCCGCGTATACGCAAAATGGTATCGCCGGCAGATGCGGCAGCCTTATTGGTCTCTTTTGCGTAATAAAGCGTTTTGGCCGTATCTCCAAGGAATTTATACATGCCCGAAAGGTTATAATAAGAATAAATGATCTTGTCTTCATCGCCCAGTTCTGTAAATATCTGGGCCGCCTCCAGGTATTTTTCCACGGCAGAATCATAGTTTTCGTTTCGCTGATGGATGGCAGCAAACCTTGTTTTTACAGTGGCGGAGTGCTTCCTGTAAAACGGATCTTTATTTGCCTGCACCAATGCATATGCTTTGTTGAGCAGCTGCGCAGAGCTGTCGAGTTTCATTTCATAAAAATAAAGTCCGGCCCGCTGGGCATATGCTATGGAAAGGCCAAGCGGGTAATTGATCTTTTGAGACAGCTCCATTGCCAGCTGCATGATGCTGATAGATTTTGTCGGTGTTAAAAACTGGATTTTTGCGGCATACTCGTTCAGCCTGTTCACTTTGGCCGTATCATCGGGCATACTTAAAATAAGGGCCTCAGCAGCCGCATCCTGCTGCGAGTAAACGGGAGTACCTGCTGCGAAAAAGATCAACAGCAGAAAAATATATAATGAGGTTCTGACCATAGAAAGAATACCCGTTAAGAACGGCCGGGCTAAGTTACGTGTTTAATTTACTGCTGCAGTACTGCACAAAATAAAGGGCGATATACGCAAAACGGCATCCCCTTTTTCCATGATTTTTTTCAAAAAAAGAAATATCATGTTTTTAGGGGATAGATAAATTTTTTCTGTTTGGCAATATTTGCAGCATCATATCCGAAAAACCGGCAAACGCCCGGAAACAGCATTCAAATTTCATTGCTTTAAACTTAAAATAAAAAATCATGGTACGTAAAAATTTAACCGTAGTAATGTTAATGCTTTTTGCATTCAGCTTTTCTGCCAATGCCCGTGTATGGCGCATCAACAACACAGCCGGCGTAGATGCCGACTTTAATACAGTGCAGGCTGCACTGTCAAGCGCTTCTGTGGTAAACGATGATACACTCTATATTGAGGGAAGCAGCACCAACTACGCAGGGTTTACTTTAAACAAGCGGCTGGTTATAATTAGTACTGGTTATTTTTTAACAGGTGCTAATTCAAATACCGGGCTGCAGGCAGGCAACAGTGCCAATTTTGGCGGAGGCTATATTGTTTTTGATTCTACCGGTTCCGGCACAAAATTAATTGGCCTCGATAATTTTTTCATGGGCATCGGATCCAACCTTGGCTCTGCCACCGATAATATCAGCATTACGAGGTGTCATTTTACTGGACTGAATACCTATTACAGCCCAACTGCCAACACAAAGATGGTTGGTTGGAAAATAAATAAATGCTATATAACCGGCACGATCGGTAACTCAAATTTAGTAATG
This sequence comes from Ferruginibacter sp., assembly GCA_049291115.1. Lineage (GTDB taxonomy): Bacteria > Bacteroidota > Bacteroidia > Chitinophagales > Chitinophagaceae > Ferruginibacter. Next base: position 80,114 of record JBATOU010000034.1, on the reverse strand, counting down.
CAGGATTGGGATCTGAGAAATAATATTTTTACCAGTGGGCTGGACATGTCGAATTCAAACAACGTTAATAACCTCATACGCAATAACGTATTCCGCAGCACTGTCGATTTATACAATGGCTATTTCGCCAATAACATTATTCAAAATACCACATTTACTGTAGTAAACGTAACCATAAAGAACAATCTGGCCATTGGCGCACCGGCCGGATTTACCCCATATGTGGGCACATTCGGGAACCTGAACAACCAAACAGATGCAACACTCTTCCAGGGTCTTACTGGCAATAGTACAGACGGGCAGTGGCGGCTTAAAGCCGGCTCTCCGGCTATTGGCGCAGGACTTACAGTAGGGGGCATTACACCCGACTGTGGGGCATTTAATGCCCAGGATGGATACATCCTTTCAGGTATTCCGAATATACCCAGCATTTATGAATTAACTGTACCGGCATCCATTCCTGCAGGTACCGCCACCATGAATGTTACTTTAAGCACCAGGAACAATAATTGATTTTTGAACGGAAATAATGCGGCGGCCGTTCTGGCAGCGGTTGGCAAGCCCGGCAGCAATTTTTAAAGTACGCAGCACAACTACGTTCATTAAATGTTTTATATAATGTACCGCACTGTTTGCAGATCAAACCTGACGACCCGCGGTCATTAAAATTTACAAGATGAAAAAATCTTTCTTCCTCATACTGGTATGTATCCTGTATGGCATCATTGCCTTTGCACAGGATCCGGCCTATCCGCTTGCACCTGCAGCGCCGCAAAATATTGTTGCTGCAGAATATTTTATTGACAATGACCCGGGATTTGGAAACGGAACGGCAGTGCCGGTTTCTCCCGCCGTTAATATCATTAATTTGTCGCCGGTAATAAATGTAAATGGCCTCAGCAATGGCGTGCACAGGGTTTACCTGCGTACCCGTAGTGCCGAAGGATACTGGAGCGTTGCAGGCTGGAAAGCTTTTTTATACGATTTTGATCCTGCCTATCCAACTGCTGCCCCGGCTGCGCAAAATATCATAGCCGCAGAATATTTTATTGACAATGACCCCGGTATTGGAAATGGCATACCCATCACCGTTACCCCGGGCGTTAACATCACAAATCTGCCGGTAACCGTTAATACCAGCGGTTTAGTTAATGGTGTACACAGGGTATATTTACGCACCAAAAGCAATGAAGGAAGATGGAGCCTTACTAATTTAAAAGAATTTATTTATAACGATGATCCTGTTTACCCCGTATCAGCCGCTGCTGCACAAAATATTGTGGCTGCTGAATATTTTGTTGACAATGATCCCGGTTTTGGAGCGGCCACAGCCATTAGTGTAACTGCTGCAACCGATATCAGCAACCTCAATGTAACTGTAAATACAGCTGGTTTAACCAACGGTATTCACCGGGTTTATGTGCGTACCAAAAGCAATGAAGGAAGATGGAGCCTTACCAACCTGAAAGATTTTATTGTAAACGACGATCCTGCATATCCAACTTCGCCGGCTGCTGCACAAAACATCATTGCAGCTGAATATTTTATTGATAATGATCCCGGTTTTGGTGCAGCCACCGCTATCAGCGTAACGGCAGCCACCAATATCAGCGGCCTCGCCATTGCAGCAAACACCAGCGGCCTGGCAAATGGTACACACCGTATTTATGTTCGCACAAAAAGCAATGAAGGCAGGTGGAGCCTTACCAACCAGCAGGAATTTATTGTGAATGATGATCCTGCCTACCCGGTTTCACCGGCCGCGGCACAAAACATTATTGCTGCAGAATATTTTATTGACAACGATCCCGGCGTTGGTGCAGGCACGGCTATAAGCATTACCGCCGCAACTGATATCAGTAACATCGCAGTTGCAGTGAACACTGCCGGCCTCACAATTGGTCAGCATACTATATATATCCGTACAAAAAGCAATGAAGGCAGGTGGAGCCTTACAAACAACCGCTCGTTCTTTACAGACCTGATGGCAGTTTCTGAAGATACCTTGTTGTTTGGAAATGTACCTGTAGCCAACACTGTTAACAGGAACCTTACCATTACAAATAACAGCGGCGTTTCCCATACCATTAACGCTGTAACGATAGCTGCGCCGTTCACAACTAATTTTGCAGGAACCATCACCATTCCTGCAGGCAGTAACCACGTAATGCAGGTAAGCTTTACGCCATCTGCCGTGCAGGCTTTTGAGCAAACCATGCAGCTGCTAACTTCTGCTGGTAATTACAATGTGCTGCTCAAAGGAACCGGCATTGATCAACTGGCATCATGGACCATCAGCCCTGCAACCGGTCATAATTTTGGCAATGTAGCACTGAGTTCAACCGGCAATTATACATTCACGATCATCAATACCGGCAATATAAGCGTTACGCTGAGTAATGTTAGCCTTACAGACCCGGCATTTGTTCCAACATTTACTGCAGGCACTGTAATACCGGCAGGCAACAGCATCAGCCTTCCACTGGCATTTACACCCACTGCTGTGGGGCCATACAGCGCACAATTGAAAATAGAATCTTCCACAGCCGGCTTAAGTTTTGTTACAACCAATGTAACGGGAAGTGGCTATAACCCCGGTGCTCCTCCTGTGCTTCAATTTGTAACGGGCAACCCTTACAACGGAAATACAGGTGTAAATCCTGTGGCCGGACAAACCGGTACCTACACATACAAGGTTTTATATAAATCGGTAAACAACCGTGCACCGCAAACCGGTTATCCAAAAATTGGTATTGACCTTAACGGCGACCAGGATTTTGTGGATATCAACGAAGGAACTTTTACTATGAACAAAGAAGGCAGCAGCACCGACTATGTAACAGGTGTTGTATACAGCTATTCCTATACCCATAACAATTACACAAGCAATGCAGGGTACCGTTTTTCTGCTGTAGACGATAACGGAAATGCCGCCAGCACCATCAACACAAATTATGTAAGCGGGCCGGTGGTAACAGATCAGCAACTCGACCTGCGGATCTTTGCAAATGATATTACCTTCAGCAAAAACAACCCTGCCCCGGGCGAAACCTTTACCGTTTTTGCAAAGGTGAGCAACAGTACTGCATTGCCTGCGAGTAATATTCCCATTAAATTTTACAGGGATACCATTTTAATAGCAGAAACAGTATTGCCTGCTGTTAATGCATTTTCGAATGCAACCATCAGCCAAACGCTGAATTTTGCGGCAGAAGGATTTTACCCGATCAAAGTATGGATCGACAGCAGCAATACGCTAGGTGATATCAATCCATTGAATAATTATGCTATCAGGCCTATCATTGTTGGATCACCCATATTGCCGGGCGGCATCAATGTAACCAGCAGTGCAACGGTGCAGTATTGTCCGCAGCTTAAAGTGATCATCAGCGGTCATGCGCAATATTATGGCACACAAAATCCAACTGCAGTGGCCGGTGCAGAAGTTACCATCAATACCGGAACACAATTGATAACGACTACCACCAACAGCATCGGCGATTACAGTTATGCGCTTACCGGCGTAACCTGCGGTGGCTATTTTACCTATAACGTAAGTGTTACCGACTTTACATTTACCAGCAGCCTTGTAACAAACACGCTGCAATTGCCCTGCCCTGCGCCCAATGCATGTGCAGCCCCGGTAAATATGGGCGGCGCTACTGCAACTGCAAGCAGTAATCCCTGTGCCTTTATAACCGGTGGTTCAGGTGCTGTAAACGTAACGGTGAAATACCGTGAAAGAAATATCAGTAATATGTGGAGTTCCTGGGATATGATCTGGAAAGACACAGTAAAGATTTTTGATAACGGGGTACTGATAGAGACATTCTCCACACCGGATGATCCCATATTCGGAAGTCTCGGCACTTTCCCCGGCGACGAAAAATCATACCCGGTGAACGTTTCATTGTCAACCCCCGGCACGCATGTGATTACAGCTGTTGCAACTTATGTGTACAATGAATTTTTACAAATACCCACTTCCATTTATCATGGATCGATGATCCCCATGTCGGCAACAGGATCTGCAACGCTTACAGCGCAACCCAACCTGCCCGATCTTACCATACAGGGTTTTACTCAAACAGGTTTTACCGCATTCAGCCTGCAGGATGCCAATATAAAATGTGTTGCGGCAGGTTCACATACAGTTAAAATATACGATTCTATACCCGGAGGTGCTATTACGCTTATTAAAACAAGTGTGATTGGTTCTTTGAGTGGCGGCAGCACAACCAGTATCAGCTATAGCGATCCCACTATGAGCGCCGGTACGCATATCATAAAAGTGATCACAGACAGTGAAAGCACTGTAACGGAAACAGATGAGACCAACAATGAAAAACTGTTTACGATTGTTGTGCCCATGTCGGAACTAAGCATTACAAAATTTGTAGCCATCCCAACGGCAATACCCACAGGCAGCACCACAAAATTTGTTGCCACCATTAAAAACAGCGGAAGAACAACCGGCAGCTTTAATGTAAGGTTCCGGGTAAACAATGTACAGGTGGGTGCCGTAAAAACGGTACTCTCACTCGGAGAAAATGTAAGTACGATTGTTACATCAGATGCCTACACGGTAAACTATGCAGACAATGCCTGCGGCCTGGTAGTGGATGTGCTTGCCGATGTAAGTAACACGGTGCCGGAATCAAATGAAAGTAATAACACAGACCAGTTTAACCTGTCGGCCGACCTGAAACCATACCAGTTGAGCTATGAAGCAGGTTCTTCTGCAGGCAACCCTGTGATTGTACGGGTAAATACCAGTAACCAATTTTATCCGGCCGTGCGCAATATTGGCCAGCGTGATGTAAGTAATGTAACAGTAAGGTTTACACTTAACAGCAACTGGCTGGCAGCCGATACCATAAGTTATGTAAAAGCAGGAGAGATTTATGCATCGCATGCTTCCTTTACACATGTGTTCAGTACAGCGGGCGACTACGTGGTAAAAGTGATCGCAGATACGGCCAATACCATTTGCGAGGGAGATGAAACAAATAACGAAGGTAATTTTTACATACGTGTAGTGCAGAGCAAGCCCGATTTTGAAGTTCTTTCGCAATACATATCACCCAGCAGCCTCAATCCCAACCTTGCACAAAACATCAGCCTTGTAGGTACAGTTAAAAATATGGGTGGGCAAACGGCTGCACCTACTGTATTAAGATTTTTAGTTGACGATATACAGCTTGGCGCAGAAGTTCCCATCAATGCGTTGCTTCCGGGAAAAGACACCACAGTGGCAGCCACGGCATTGTATTCATCTATCATCTCCGGCGTAAAAATCATTAAACTGGTTGCCGACCCTGCCAACAATATTGTTGAAGAGAGGGAAGACAATAACCTGGCCACCCGTGCCATCATTGTGGGAGATGCCCCTGATATGGCACGCAGCCATGCCGGCGCCATCAGCTTTAACCCGAGTGGTTTTGTGGCCGGCGACAGTGTGAATGTTAGTTTTATCATTAAAAATAACGGCACGCAGGATGGTACCGCATGGGTAAGGTTCTATGTAAAAGATACTACTTATGCCGCCCGTGAAGTGGACAGTGTACAATACTTCCTTGCTGCCGGTGGAACCATCACACTCACTAAAAAAATGTTCTTTGCTATAGACAAAGGTTATGTGATCACAGAAATAGACCGCAGCAATCCCATGGAGTTTGACCTGCTCAACAACAATGATACCCTTGCATTCGACAAAGTGGCACGCATGAAGGCATCACTCACTATCAACGGTAACCTCGATATGAAGCAAGGTGCACCTGCGCAACTGCCCGGATGGATCGGTGGAAAAATATTACTGAATGATTTTGACCTGACCGTTAACGGTATCATTCTAAATTATGATTCTGCACACTTCATTGTAAGCAACGGCACAGGTAAACTGAAACTTGTGAACAGCAATGCAGAAAATATTTATCCCGTTGGCCCATCATTGAACAGTATGAACTTTATGCGACTGAACAATGCCGGCACGCCCGATAACTTTAGTGTACGTGTGGTGGATTATGTTTTGAGGCAGGGAACAAGCGGCGACACCGTGCAGATCGTAACCGTAGACCGTACCTGGTTCATTGAAGAGTCAGTACCGGGCGGAAGCAATGCCACGGTTGAATTCTGGTGGAGCATTGCACACGAACTGCCCGGCTTCGACAGGGCCAATTGCCGAACAGCACATTATACCAGCTTATGGGAACTGGGTGATGTAGGCGCAGCCATACTTGCGTCCACGGGTCAATACAGTAAAATACAAACAAACTACACAAGTTTTTCACCCTTTACTGTTACAAGCGGAACAGATATTACTGTACCGTTAAAACTCCTCTCGTTTACTGCAACATTAAAACAAAATGATGTGCAGCTTGAATGGCGCACAGCCGATGAAACAAATACATCTCATTTTGAACTGGAGTACAGCAATGATGGCATACATTTTAATAAGATCGTACAAAAAGCAGCCTTTAATACAGCAGGCAGCCATCAATACAATTATTTGCATATGGCCCCGGCAGGCAATACAATTTACTACCGGCTGAAGCAGGTGGATAATGATGCACGGTTTGTGTACAGCCGAATCATTAAAATCAGCAGAAATAAATTACCGATTGTGTTGTATCCAAACCCGGCGCATGATTTTATTCAATTGAAAAACATTGATGCGGCGGAAGTAAAATCGATTGATTTAGTATCTGTTGACGGCAAGCTAATATCAATGATGCTGCCAAACTATAAAATGCGCTACGAAATAAAAGGCCTTGCACCGGGTATCTATTTCATTTATATCAGGAAAAAGGACGGAGACACCGGCGTAGAAAAATTTATAATTGAATAACAAATTTTCTAAAAAAATATGAAAAAGAAAATTTCATTGCTACTGTTTTCAGGCTTTGTAATGTTATGTTCTGCCCAATCTCCGCACGATAACCCATGCGGCGCCATCGTTATCCCTGTTATCGAATCAGCAGATCCACCTGCACCAAATGTAGTGTGGGGATCAGGGATAACTTATACTGCATATGCCATAACTGGGAGTAATACCTGTAGCCCCTCATTTCCAAATGGCCCGGATGTGTGGTTTAAATTTACAGCCACTTCGCCGGAACTTTATTTGAATATTTCTCCGGCTAATGGTGGGGGTGGAATAAACGGTTGTGATAATTATGGCTCCAGTGCCGCTGAATTTGTTATTCTGTCGGGAAATTGCAGTGGACCATTTACGTATGTAAGTTGTGGCAGAAGCGATATTCAAAGTACGCTTGCATTAGCAAATCTTGTTGCAGGTAGCGACTATTACATAAAAATTCCTTATGGGGCCGGATATACCTGCGGCTACCTTGGTGCGGCAGTATACACAAAATTCCCTCCGTCAACCGCCAAAGTAGGCATCAATACCAGCCAACCTACAGAAAATTTAGACGTTGCCGGCAATGTTAATTTCAGGAATAAAGTATCGGTGAATCAAGAATTGGAGATAAGCAAGATCCTAGGCTTTCCAAATACATCTTATGGAAATAAAATATCCTTATATGGTGGAACAACAACGTCTCATTTTGGCATGGGAATACAAAGCAATTTGTTCCAAATTTATAGTAATAGCGCAGGCTCCAACATTGCCTTTGGATATGGCAGTAGTAACAATTTTACAGAACGTGCCAGCATAATTAGCAACGGAGAATATGGAATGAACCTTACCGGACGGCTGCAGCTTAAAACCGGGACTCATTCTGCAGGCCTCTGGCTTAACAATATGGCAAATACAACAACACCGGCCTTTGTAGGAATGGCCGCCGATAACCAGGTGGGGTTTTATGGAAATATTGCTGGATGGGGAATGGTGATGAATACAACCAATGGGAATATTGGCATTGGCACCACTAACCCAATAAACAAATTGGCAGTTGCCGGTAATGGTGAATTTACAGGTAACATAGGTATTGGAACAAACACGCCAGCCCGCCCGCTCTCCTTTCCTCCTGCTTTAGGTGAAAAAATTCTTCTCTACCCCGGTTCAAATGGGGAAGTAGGTATAGGCGTGTATGGTAATGAACTCCGGCTACATGCAGATAATCCAAATGCCAAAATAAGTTTTGGGACGCAGGATAATGCAGGAAATTTCCAGGAAAATGCCAAAGCTGAGCGCAATGGTGTTTATGCGTTCTCCATTTTTGGAAGCCTTTGGGTAAATGGCACCACTTATGCCAGCGATGAACGTTTTAAAAAAAATATCTCCCCCATTGAAAATGCGCTTCAAAAACTATTGCAGATAAAAGGAGTGGAATACGAAATGAAAACAGGTGAATTTGCAAAGAACAATTTTCAAAAAGGAAGGCAGATAGGATTACTTGCCCAAAATGTGGAGAAAGTGATACCAGAAGCTGTAAATGAAAAAGATGGCTACAAAGGCGTGGATTATGCAAAACTGGTGCCGTTGCTAATTGAAAGCATAAAAGAACAGCAAAAACAAATTGAAGAATTGAAAAAAATGATACAAAAAAAATAATAAAGTCTGAATGAAAAAAATATACGGGGCAGCAGTTTGTACCGCTGCCTTTTGTATTATGCCATTATTAAAATCCCCTTTTTCCACGATTGCCCGCAGCAATACGCCTGGTTACCTTAGCGCATTCCTTTAACACGGTACCCGTAATTAATTAACTGATATAAAATAAGATCATGAAACCAGTTTTGCTGCTAATTACATTACTATTATCATCAGGTATCGCTTTTGCCCAGCCTGCCAATGACAACTCCTGCGGGGCAATTACACTACCGGTTGAAAACCTGGGTTGCGAACTTGTAAACTCTTATGATTATACCGGTGCTACCTGGAGCAGTGGCAGTGGAAATACCTGGTGCGAAAACTTTCAAAACCTGGATGTTTGGTTTAAGTTTACCGTTCCTGCCAATGGCAAAGCCAGGGTTACTATTGGAGCTACCGACGGCAATGCCTACACAGCAGAAATGTATACCAGTAATACCTGCAACAGCCTGGCCGTGTTCAATAGTTTCAATAATGGTTATCCCTGCCTTTACAGTAACATCGGTACAGAAAACACCCGGGAGTTTGTTGGCCTTACGCCCGGGGGAGAAGTTTATATAAGGGTATACCGCCGGTTTTCAAACACTGCCGCTTTTGCAAACGGCTCTGTAAGACTATGTGTAAGCAATAATTATGGCATGGCCGATGAACCCTGCACCGCCGGTTTCTTTCCTGTGGATGCAGCCGATCCGTTAGGGCAGGATTGTACCCCCGTAACTTTCTACAGCTGGTCGGGAGCCACTCTTACACCGGCAGTTCCCAATCCGTCCTGTATCGCTCCTATGCCCGGCACAAATGTGAGAGATGTTTGGTTCAAGTTAAGGGTGCCTGCATCGGGAAAGTTAAGGATAAACCATACTTATAATGGTACCGCTTTAGCCGCATATACTGCAAGCTCCTGCAGCGGGCCATTCACAGAAATAGGATGTACATACTTCGGGTTGAATTTCCTTAATCTTACCCCAAACAGCATTGTGTATATGCGTTTATTCCGTTATACCGGCACAAGTGCGGCCATTGCCGATGGCAGTGCAAAGATCTGTGCAGCGGAATCAAACCAGGTACCTGCGGCAAATAACAGCAGCAAAGTGGGTATTGGTATTGATACACCATTTGCCAAATTAGATGTGGTGGGTAATGGCATATTCAGGGATAAGTTAACCAGCCTGGGCGATCTTGAAACGAGGGGGAATCTCATTGTACAGGGAAATATCCTTTCAAAATATGGAAATACAAAATTGCCTGACAATACATCGGTGAGTGGCCAGCTTGGCCTCGATTCCCTTGCATTCAGCAACCGGCTGGGCAACCATTTATCCCTGTACGGAGGTTTGGGCAATACCCCGCAATATGGGTTTGGTATACAAAGTGGCCTGCTGCAGATATATAGCGATGGCAGCGCTGCAGATATTGCTTTTGGATACGGTAACAGCCTCAATTTTACCGAACGGATGAGGATAAAAGGAAATGGCAATGTAGGCATCGGAACCAACAGCCCCGCCAGCAAATTATCGGTAGAAGGCGGTGCATACTTTACGGGCAATGTAGGCATCGGAACCAATAACCCGCTTGGATCACTGATGATCAGTTCCACCGCTAATCCCAACCTGCAGATCAGGAACACCAATAATGCCGATTTCTCCAGGATACGCATGCAAACAGGCAGCACCAGGCATTGGGATATTGCAGCATTTAATGACAATACACTTGGTGCAACAGGCGATAAGATCAATTTTTATAATTCAGGTGTTGGCGACATTCTCACCATTGCCGGAACAGGAAATGTCGGCATTGGCAATACTTCGCCTTCTACAACGGCCAAACTTGAAGTGAGCAATTTCGGCCAAACCATTCTCGACATCAGTTCTTACAGCGGTTTTGGTGAAGCCAGGATACAGTTTTTAAGTGATCGCGGTACCGGCAGTGAGTGGAGACCCGGCTATATCCGAAGTAGTGATAATGGCGGGGGATTTTTGGGTTCCCTCGATTTTTATACCAATGGTTTTGGAAGCGGCAGTTTATTTGGAAATGTAAAAGGCTTTATGGTACGTAACGGCAGTGCTTATACTGCTACGGGAGCTGTAAGCAGTTTCAGCGACAGGCGCATAAAGAAAAATATTGAAAGTTTTACTGACGGATTGAACATTATCACAAAGATCAACCCGGTAAGATTCAACTATAATGAAAAAGCTTCTTTTAAAACGGATGCGCCACAAATTGGTGTTATAGCCCAGGAACTTGAAGAAATTGCACCATATATGGTGGAGATCAGCGGTTCAGAAGAATTTAAAGATATGCGCTCCGTCAATAACCAGGCCTATATATTTTTATTAATCAATGCAGTAAAAGAGCAACAAAAACAAATTGACAAGCTTGAAAAACTGGTAGAGCAGCTTTTAAAAAAATAATTTACAACATTCATTAACAGGGCTGCTCCAAAAAATGCGGCAAAAATCCCCCTTTTACAGGATGCTTCAGCATCCCGCCCTGGCTTATTTTAGCTGTTTAAAACATTACATCATGAAAAAGTTATTCCTGCTATTTGCAGTACTTTCATTGGGAATAAATGCCGAAGCCCAGCTTCTGAAAAAACTCAAGGAAAAAGCTGAAAAAGCGCTCGAATCAAAACCAAAAGAAAACAGCAGCAGTTCCTCAAATAAAACTGAAGCAACAGAAGAACCAGCCTCCCAAAACAGTGCTGCAAAGGAAAGCAAACAACCAGCTGCACCGCCTTCCAATGGCAGCGTGGTTTTTACCCTGGGAAACGATGAAACATTCTTTTACGATGAAACCTCCATCATTGCAAAGAACAATGCAGTGAGCTACCAGTTTGTTGTAAGCAATAAGAAGTATGAATATTTTTTGATCGACAATGGCAAACGCACCGGCCCTTTTAAAGAAGCTCCGCCTATTAAAAGTATGAAGACGAGCGATGATGAATATGCCTCCAGTAACGAAGATGACGACAAAATTAATATGGGCGGCGAACAAAAGGACCCCGTTTCTATGCAGTACACAAAAACCATCGGCGGCAAACTTCATATTGCCTTTAACGGCAAAAATTACGGGCCATACGACTATGTAGGAAAAATGCTGCTTTCGCCAGATAAAAAACAGTTTTTTGCCCTGGTGGTGATGGGTGGAGAAAATGCCATGATGTACAAAATGGGAATGGGGCAGTATTATATGGTAAATGAAAAAGGCTTAAAACAAAAAATAGGCGGTGGTATGGGTATGGGACTTAAATTTTCTGCCAGCAACGGCTTTGTGCACTGCATGGCTTCTGTTATGGATAATAAAACACAGCAGATCTATAACGCAACGTCGGCAGGTAAACAAACAGAAGGCAGCATGGCCGATTTGTACAGCGGCGAAAAAAACAAGACCATGGTGAGCGATAAGGGAGATATCATCAGCATACCCGCTCAAAGCCCCACACAAATACTTGTAAACGGCGATGAGGCCGCAAGATTTGCAGTTCCTGTTAAAAGCCTCGACCGGCTCTTCCTGATGCCCGATGTATCGAAATCCGTTTATTATTCAGGCGGCAAGCTGTATAAGGCCGACGGAACAACTGTAAGCACCAAGGGGATCATGTACCCAAAAGTGGTTACCGTAAACAACGAGGTGGTTATGTATTATTTCAAGATCTATCAAAACGAAAGCGGTGCCAAAGATGTTTATCTCTGCAAAACGGTCATATAAGTTTTTCTGGGGTATGGCAATTGCCGTATTTCTTTTTGCAGGATTTAGTTTTGCAAAAAGGAAATATAGCGACGCAGATTTTGGGAAAGAATTTGGCGGAAAAATCAAGTCAGCGCAAAAAAAATTAACCATTCTCGATGATAAATTTGCCGAATGCAGCAGAATAGCTTCTCAAAATCCGCTGTTCATGCAAAGCCTGGTGCTGCCCGAAGTAATGCGCTATAACAGTATTAAAGACGGTATAGAAGCAGAAAGCCTGCGTACGCTTTACGTGGAGTTGGGAAAAGATTATGCCAATTTTTCTATCGGAATTTTCCAGATGAAACCTTCTTTTGCCGAAGAAGTGGAAATAAAAACAAAAGCACGGCTCTCCCCTTCTCTTCAAAAAGAATTATCGCTCAATTACAAACAAACCACCGAAGAAGATATCCGTGCCGAACGGGTAAGGCGCCTGCAGGATGAAGACTGGCAGCTGATCTACCTTACCGCCTTCACCTGCATCTGCAATGATATTTATGCCAATAGAAAATTCGAATCCGAAAAAGAGAAATTGCAGTGGTATGCCACCGTTTACAATGCCGGGTTTGACAAAACAGCAACTTATATCGCTAAAAAAATAACGGAAGAAAATTTTTATTTAAGCCGGGGGATGCCCGAAAAAAAATTCAGGTATGCAGCTATTGCTGCCTGGTATTATCAACTAAAAAACAAAGATTAACCCAACTATAATAGCATTGCCCCGGACAAAAAATCCGGGGCAATTAATTTACAGGCACTCATTTTATAATCCAGGTGTTTTTATAAGGCCGCAAATTCCAGCATATTTCATTTTAATTTCCCCCTTGCGTATATCCATTTTACTCCAGCATCATCTTGCGGGTAAAATTCCCTTCGGCACAAATGACCAGCACATAATAAACACCGGCAGGCATCCCCTTCATTTTAAGTGGGATCGATTTTTTGCCTGCAGCATTTATTGCCTGTTCCATTACAAGGGTTCCGCCCTGGTTGTAAACTTTCACATCTGTTACATGCAGGTTTACCGGTTCCAGGTTAAAAATGCCATTATTAGGGTTGGGCGAAATAGAAATGGATTGCATTTCTTCAGAAACCATTTCGGGTTCTTTAACAACAACAGTTTTCTGCATAGTTTCCTCACTGCAGCTTCCAAGATAGGAACCATTACTCAATTGGTTTGCAACGGCATTCTTACTGATGCATATTGTTTGGGCATTGGCAGGATTGCCGGGGGGTATTTTGCAAATAGTAACCTTATCCATTTTACTGCCGCACCTTATATCTGTAACGTAAACGGTTTTATCCGTATTTGCAGCACAACCATTATCATCGGTAATTGTAACGGTATAAGTGTATGTTCCGGCTGCTGACGGACTCACAATTAAAGATGCAGTTGTTTCGCCGGTTGACCATTTATAGCTGTAACTGCTCCCGGGCATGGGATAGCCGCCGCTTGCGCTTGCTGTAAGGGTTAATGCAGCGGGGCCGTAACCAATATAAATTGTATTGGCATTGCCGCCGGGGTTAACGGCATACACATCGGCAATGCCTGCAGCTAATGGTAAACAGGGCGGGCTGTATTCCCAAAAATCATTGAGTGCGCCAATGCTGTTTGAACCCAGGCCCAGGTATCCTTTATTGCCAATGGCAAAGGAGGCGCTGATATGCCGAAAATCGGCAGGCAGGCTTTCCCGCTGTGTCCAAATATTGGTTGCAGGATCAAATTCCCAGAGATCATTTTGGCCGGTATAATACCAACCGGCAGCAAGGTATCCTTTATTGCCAATGGCAAATCCGGATGCACCATATCTTTGAATGCCCGGCAGGTCTGCTTTCCCTGTCCATGAATCTGTGGCAGGATCATATTCCCAGAAATCTTTTTTACGGGTATCGTAATAATAAACTCCTGTTCCTATATATCCTTTGTTACCAATGCAGATGCCCACAGCATTTGTTCTGCCCTGTTCGGGTACATTTGCTTTTGGCGTCCAGGTTCCAGAATCGCCAATGGCTGGATCAAACTCCCAAAAATCATTGTAGTAAATGGCATTTTGCGATGGGCTAACCCTGTAATTACCCGTACCCATATAACCTTTGCTGCCAATACCAAAACCAACAGCAGTGTACCTTAACCCTCCTGCAAAATCGGCCACCTGCCTCCAGGTATTTGCCGCAGGATCATATTCCCACATATCTTTTCTCCAATCGTAACTGGCCACAATTCCGGTGCCGGCATAACCTTTATTGCCAATGGCAAAACCTGTTCCGTATGCCCTGATGCCGCCGCCAAAATCGGCCTTTTGCGTCCACACATTTGCAATGGGGTCAAATTCCCAAAAATCACTTTTGATCGTTATATCATCTGAACCGGTTCCCACATATCCCTTATCACCAATGCTGAAATGTATAGTGCCATGCCGGTTGCCGCCTCCGAAAATTTTCTTTTGCTCCCAGCTATCCTGCGCAAACGATCCGCCGGCTATCAAACTGCCTAGAGCGAGCAGTAAAAATTTAGGTTTCATAAAAAATAATTTAAGATTAAAAAATCGCACAAAGGGCACAGGTTATGTTTTGTGAAAATGTTGTTGCCATATGGATATTGAAAATTTATAATCCCGGGTTCAATTATCGGCCACTCCCAATTCTTTTAATTCCTGCTGGGTAACTGCAGGCGGCATAATGCCTTTTTTTATTTTACCTACTACCAGCAACACCACTTTCTCTGCTTCTGCCACTGTGCGAAAGCCTTTGTTTCCTGCACGTCCCGGAATGGCAGGCTGATGTATAAGCAGGTTCCCGTTATTGAAAATATCATACCCATAGGTATTATCGAGCCGTTGAATGACCCGCCAGGTAATGCTGTCTTTTTGTTGTTGAACAATTGCGCCTTTATCATTAACCAGGCAAGCTGCGTTAACAGGCCCGGTAACTCCTGTTATCAAAGCAATAAGTGCCAGCAAAGAAAATTTTACAATCACTTGTGTTTTCATCATTATTTTATTTTACAGGTATGAAAGAAGAAAAACCCAGCAGGAACCGGTCTTTCCTGCTGCCGTAAAATTATCCGGCCACAGGAAAACAGTCTATGATCACTGGTATAAGAAAGGATGATTGTGATCAGTGGAAAAAATGATGTACAAGGAAACGTTATTACAGGTACTGAAAAGAAGAGGGGAAAACGGGACTCCCTGCCTGTATGGCGCAGTCGGGCATGGAACCCGCCACCTCCGGTTTGGGAAACTGGTGGTTTGCCAGATGAGCTATTTCCGCTTATGCCCTATCCCGGTCAAAGACCGGAAAATTTAAACCAGCATCACTAAATCATTAATTTTCTGTTTGCTTTTTGTCATAATTTTTGCAAAGGCCCCGTTAAACAGCCTGCTTGGCCGAAAACATATATATTTGTTATTCAAATTGTTCGAGCAAACCTCCTGGAACCGGCTGCAACCGGAACCCGATTGTATTTTATATTATGAATTTCTTCCGTTCATTCAGGGCAAAAGCATTATTGATGGTATTCACCGCCTGGGCAGCATGGCTGCTGCTGGTGTATGTAATTTTTCCGGCCTTTGACATTGAGATCACCGGGGTTTACAGTAATGGTTTTATACTCCAGGCCGCCTTTATTGTGGTTTCGCTTATTTTTCTGTTATACCTGCTTTTCAAAAAATACCACAGCAATATAAAAGCAGAAAAAGACAGGAATGCAGAAACCATTGCCCGTTATGATGCCCTCAGTGCCGCCACGCATGATGCCATTTGGGATCACGATCTTATAACAGGAAAAACTTTTTACAATCAGCGCATCAGGGAGGTATTTGGCTATACAGAGGAAGATTTGAACGATAACGAAAAATGGTGGTTCGAAAATATTCATCCCGATGACAGGGAAAGGGTAAAAGGCAAGATCGATTACATTTTAACAGAAACAAAAGCCTTCTGGCAGGATGAATACAAGTTCCGCTGCAAAAACGGCGAATACAAAATTGTGTACGACAGGAGCTATATTGTAAGAAACAGCCAGGGAGCCCCCACCCGCCTTATTGGCGCCATGATAGATATTACAGAAGAACGCAACATGCAGGAAAAAATACTGCAGAAAAAACTCAAACATAAAAACAACCTGGGCAAGGCCATTATACAGGCACATGAAGAAGAACGCAAACACATCAAAGAAGAACTGCACGAAGATGTGAACCAGGTACTGGCCGCCATTAAACTGTATATACAGCAGGTACATACCAATAAGGGGCAAACAGAAGTGCTGCAGCACAGCCTCATTCAGCTTGATGATGCCATGACCAAGATCAAAAAAATATCGAACCACCTGCTGCCCTCGGGCCTGCAGTTTTTTGGGCTCACCAGTTCACTGCACGACCTGGTCACTTATAATAACACCGCACATAAAATAAATATAGAACTCGACCTCGAGCATTTTGAAGAAAACAACATGAACGATGCCCTCCGCCTGCTCGTTTTCCGGGTGGTACAAGACCTGCTTACCAATACGCTCGCCGGCCCCAAACCGCAAAAAATAGCCATACGTCTCCGCAATGCAGCAAACAAAGTACAGGTATTGTTCACCGATGATGCACCGGTAAAAAATGAAAGCGAACTGGTGGAACAACGCAAGCTGGATGTACTGCAAAATAAACTGGAACTATATAACGGAACCCTCATCCTGCACAAAAAAACAAACAACCAGGTGCAGGTGGAAGTGGACCTTTAATCTTCTGAATAATAACCCCGGCCAGGCAACTAACTCAACACTTATTCATAACTGCTTTCGAGCAAGCTGATAAGCGGATTGAACGGATCGATCCTCTTGGCAGTTAAATAACTTTCCTTTGCTTCGGCTTTTTTGCCCAGCGCTTTTAATGCCGATGCTTTTTGCAGGTAAAGGCGGGCAGCCAGCTGCGGCTCGGGGCCCATGGCAAGGCCAATGCTTATGTTTTGTAATGCCAGGTTGTATTCTTTCACTTCTTCCAGTATAGCAGCCCTCATGAGATAGGCTTCGGGCAAAACTGGTTTGTATTTTAAGGCACTGTCGAGGCAATTGTACTGTTCCTGCAATGCTTTTGTAACGTTGAAATATTTGGCACGGTTCAGCCATATCCAACCGGTATATGGCGCCTGTTTTACCGAGATCTGTGTATAAACATCGGCCATGGCAGGCTGGTTGGCATTAAGGTAGGCCAGCCCCAGTTCGCTGTTGATACTGGCATGCTTGGGATAAAGGCGCTGCGCTTTTTGCAGCAGCTCCAGTTTTTTAGCATTATTGGTTTGCACCTGGGCCTCAAAAAAAACACGTTCGGCCATTTGCCCGTCATCTGCCTCGTTAAAACTTAAATTGGCCAGGCCTCTTTTATTGGCTGCCTCGTTCCAGCCACGCTCCACGGCCTCGTAGCGCTGTGCCCTAAAAGGATGTGAGGGCGGCCCCTGGTTTGGTTTCAGAAAACTGAAAATAGATTTGGCCTCTTGTTTGTTAGCGCCGAGCTTTTGCATAATATAACCCGCAAATGCATCTGCCTCCAGCTCATTATCGGGGCGGCTGCCATAACCGCTCAGGGTGTGGCCATTAAAATGATGGCCCAGTTCATGCGCCACTACGCCTGTAATGAACCAGCGGTTAGTGGTTTTTTCGAATCGTTGTAAAAACAACCGGTCGAAAATGATGTAACGATCGCTGCCCACTTCGTTTTCGAGGCAAACGGCACTGCAATTATTACTGTTGGGAAATGAATACAATTTAAATTTATTCTGCAACCCCACTACCGAAGCTATCTTTTCCACAATATCATTCATCCACTTCATTTCAGTAAGCTCGCTTACATTATCGGCACTAACCGGTACATAATTATCGGTAGTGGTAAAAAAATTACAGGCAAAACTGCGTGAAGGGTTGTAGGAGGTTTCTGCTTTGAAATTGAGCTGGGCCTGGGCGGCAACAGAAAAGAACAGGAAAATTGCGGCAAAGAATATTTTTTGCATGCTGGTTGGGTTTTAATAAGGAAAGTTAGAAATTTTTCTTTAATCACCAACCGGTAATCAATAAATTCCTGGCAGCCCTTTCAGAACATTTCTGGTACCTGGAATAAGACCGGGCCGCTGCGGTTCTCAGCATTTCAGGAGAGGAATCTTTAATATATAATTCCAGGGCGTCATGCAGTGTATAGGCTTCGGGACTCATAAGATTTGTACTCCACAATAAAGGCCTTGCGCCTGTTTGTTTTAAATAGGGGGAAAAATATCTCTTACTCATGCAGGCAAGTACGATAGCGTCCCTTACTATGGAGTCTTTATTCGAAAAATTTTCCGGAAGCTGAAAATCCATCAGACCGTCGTGCCCGGTATAAGCCAATAGCTTTGCGTTTCCGCAGATGCCCGTTATTTTTTTATTAAGATGAAGCGTATCCTTCAATAAACCTGCGCAACTTTTTAAAAAATCCAGGGTGCATTGGCGTATGTATTTTCCGTTATAGGCATCGGCCACCAGGTAATAATTTTCTTTTTTGTGTTTAAAAATGATCCGTTCAAATTTTATCGAGTCTATACGGTATCCTTTGATGAACGTCCAGTTCTTACTGTTTTTAAAATAAGACCTCATGCCGTATGCGCAGCCCCAGTAAAGATTGTTGTCCGGGTCCTGTCCATTGCCAATTTTTGCTGGCACGGGTACAATGCCCTGGTATTTGTTATCGCAGAGTGCGGTAAAAACATGGATGGTTTTTGCAGAACTGTCGAATGGGATATTCATTAATTCCATTTTCCCAATTGCGGCTGTTTCGGGTACTTGATTGTAAGAAAACTGCTGGCAGGCCGCAAAGGAGAAGGGTAAAAGGCTAAGAATGATTTTAAGCATGTAATATTTTATCTGGAAGTAATTTATAATGTCTATTGAAAAAGAAACGTTAATACATAGTTGGCGTTCCGTAAACCAGTACTCATACAGGCTGCCTGCTGGCTACAGTACTGCTATGCACAGCCCAATTCCCCATTTTCCATTCTCAATTCTCAATTCCCCATTCCCATTTTCCCCTTTCCGAAACCCCAACTCCCGCCAATGAACTACCTTTGCAGCCATGAGTAAAAAAGGTAAAGTGCTGATGGCCATGAGCGGCGGTATCGACAGTACCGTGGCCGCACTGATGCTTCATAACGAAGGTTACGAAGTAGTGGGTATTACCATGAAAACCTGGGACTATGCCGTGAGCGGCGGAGTCACATCAAAAAAAGAAACCGGTTGCTGCAATGTAGATAGTTTTAATGATGCCCGCCTGGCAGCGGTACAGCATGGTTTTCCGCATTTTATACTCGATATCCGGGATGAATTCGGCGATTTTGTGATTGAGAATTTTGTAGATGAATACCTGGCCGGCCGCACCCCCAACCCCTGCGTAATGTGCAATACGCATATAAAATGGCGGGCCCTGCTCAAACGTGCCGATGCGCTTGGCTGCGATTTTATTGCCACCGGGCATTATGCACAAATTCACCAGCATAGCAACGGCCGCTTTTATATCAGCAAAGGTTTAGATGATACCAAGGACCAGAGTTATGTGCTCTGGGGCCTGCAGCAAGACCTGCTCAGCCGCACCCTTTTACCCCTGGGTACCTACCATAAATCGGCCATCAGGCAAATGGCCGAAGATTTTGGCTACCCCGAACTGGCCAAAAAAAGCGAGAGTTACGAAATTTGCTTTGTGCCCGATAACGATTACCGGGGCTTTTTAAAACGCCGTGTACCGGGCCTGGAAGAAAAAGTGGATGGCGGCAATTTTGTGGATATGGAGGGAAAAGTGCTTGGAAAACACAAAGGTTATCCATTTTATACGGTGGGCCAGCGCAAAGGCCTCGAAATTGCCCTGGGCAAACCCGCTTTTGTAACCCGCATCATTCCCGAAACCAATACCGTGGTGCTGGGCGATGAGGCCCACCTTAATGGCAGCCAAATGAACGTTAGCGGCCTCAACTGGCTCAAATACGATGGCATAACCGATGGTATGGATGCCATTACAAAGATCCGTTATAAAGATAAAGGCGCCCTCAGCAACCTGTTCACATACGAAAAAGGCGTGAATGTGCGTTTTTATGAGCAGGTAAAGGGCATTGCCCCGGGGCAGAGTGCTGTCTTTTATGAAGGCAACGATGTGATCGGCGGCGGTGTCATACAAAGAGATTTAAACCACGAATCACAAACATTTCAAAAACGATGAAATACGATTCACCTAATTCGTGTAATTCGTGTCAAAAAATTCGTGTTTTATCATTCGTGTCAAAAAAATTCGTGTTTCATCATTCGTGTCAAAAATTCGTGTTCAAAAATAAGTATCTTAACATCATGAATAAACTTGTAACCCTCTGTTTTGCCGCTGTACTGGCTGCTTCGCTGTTCAGCTGTAAAAAATCGTCCGAAGAATTCTCAACAGCTTCTATAGAAGATTATGCCCCTTATGAAGTGGGCAAGTATATTGTGTACCGGTTAGACTCTACGGTACTCACCAATTTTGGAACAAACTTCGTGGTGCGCAGTTATGATGTAAAATTTGAAGTGGATGCACAAATAACCGATAACCTGGGCAGGCCGGCTTACCGCGTTTTCCGTTATATACGCAACAGCCCGGCACAGGCCTGGCAGCCCGATAATACCTTTACAGCCATTAATACCGGCAACGGGCTCGAGTTCATAGAAAACAACCTGCGTTATGTAAAACTCAGGCAGCCCATCAGGGAAAATTATTCGTGGAAAGGCAATGCCTATATTGATACCCGCTCGGCAAATTCTGAATTTAAATACCTCGACAGCTGGGATTATTTTTATGAAAACGTGAACCAGCCCGCCACCGTTGGCAGTATCGGCCTCGATTCCACCATTACCATCAACCAGCGGGAAGATTCTTTGGGCGTGCCCATTATACCCGAAACACAATACGCCGAAAAAAATATTTCAAAAGAGATCTATGCCAAACATATAGGCATGGTGTACCGCAATTTTCTGCATTGGGAATTTCAACGGATCTACAACCAGGGAAATGGAGGGTATATAGGATATGGGGTTACTTATACAATGATAGACCACAATTAGAATGAATATTGAAGATTTAATATTGAATATTAGGAAGTTTCTGCTGCTGCAAATTCTTTTCTTACATCAGTAACTGACCGGAAGTTTTTCCAAAATATTAAATCTTAAATATTAATTATTAAATCCTCTACGTGTATTTCACCGGGTTGCGCTTTGCATTAAAAATATAACGCTTCACATTCATCCAGAATGCCACAAAAAGATAGATGATCACCGGCGAACCCGCCGTTATAAAGGAGAGATAAATAAAATATTTACGGATGGTTTCGGTGGCAATGCCCAGTTTTTCGCCCATGGCGCTGCAAACGCCAAATACATGCCACTCTACAAAACGTTTAAGACTGTTCATGATTTAAAATGAGTTTGCTTTTCAACCGCAAAGTAACATAAAGAAAATAAGATTTCATAGTTAAAATTTTAGACACGAATTATTCTGATTACACGAATTACACGAAATGTCAGAAAATCATTTTCCTCCAGTTTCCGGGGGTTAAAAATATTGAATTTGGCAGCCAAAATAACTCCCATCCCAGCTTTCCCGTTCAACACTAATTCTAAACTAATCGGAAATTCGTGGCAATGTCAAAACCAATTCCCGCCTGCACTATACAATTCGTGTAATTCGTGCTAAAAATTCGTGTTTCCCCGCTAATCCGTGTCAAAAAATTCGTATTCCCCCTCTAATTCGTGCTAAAAAATTCGTGTAATTCGTGCTAAAAAATTCGTGTTTCCCCTGTAATTCGTGTCAAAAAATTCGTGTTCCCCATTATTCCTCCCAAAAAATTCATCTCTCCCCCATTTTAATTAAATTTGCATGCATCCGGCAGGTCCGGTTCATTTCTTCACTATTCAAATTCAATAGCATGGCTTTCGATTTAGACATGATTAAAAAGCTGTATTCCAATTTCCCGGCAAGGGTGGAAGCGGCACGCAAGGCTGTGGGCAAACCCCTCACCCTCACCGAAAAAATATTATATGCCCACCTCTGGAACGGCGCTGCCACCCAGGCCTACGAGCGTGGTAATTCTTATGTAGATTTTGCCCCCGACCGCGTGGCCATGCAGGATGCTACAGCCCAAATGGCCCTGCTGCAGTTTATGCAGAGCGGGCGCAGCAAAGTGGCCGTGCCCAGCACCGTACACTGCGATCACCTTATAGAAGCCAAGATCGACAGCAAGACCGACCTTGCACGTGCCGTAAACGAAAGCAGCGAAGTGTACGATTTCCTGGCATCGGTTTCTGATAAATACGGTATCGGTTTTTGGAAACCCGGCGCTGGTATCATTCACCAGGTGGTGCTCGAAAACTACGCATTTCCCGGTGGTATGATGATCGGTACCGACAGCCATACCGTTAATGCCGGCGGACTTGGCATGATTGCCATTGGTGTTGGCGGTGCCGATGCCTGCGATGTAATGGCCGGGCTGCCCTGGGAACTGAAAATGCCCAAACTCATTGGCGTAAAACTCAGCGGCAAACTCGGCGGGTGGACATCGCCCAAGGACGTAATACTGAAAGTGGCCGGCATACTCACCGTAAAAGGCGGAACCGGCGCCGTGGTGGAATATTTTGGCGAAGGCGCCACCAGCATGAGCTGTACCGGAAAAGGAACCATCTGTAATATGGGTGCCGAAATTGGCGCCACCACCTCCACCTTTGGTTACGACGACAGCATGAAGCGCTACCTCAGCAGTACCGGCCGTGCCGAAATTGCTGCCCTGGCCGATGGCATCAAAGAACATTTAACAGGAGATGCCGAAGTATATGCCGATCCTCAAAAATATTTCGACCAGGTAATTGAGATCAATTTAAGCGAACTGGAACCGCATTTGAACGGCCCCTTTACGCCCGACCTGGCCACGCCTATTTCTAAAATGAAAGAGGCTGCAGCCGCCAACGGATGGCCCACCAAAATTGAAGTGGGTTTAATTGGCTCCTGCACCAACTCTTCTTACGAAGATATCAGCCGGGCCGAAAGCCTGGCCAAACAGGTGGCCGCAAAAGGGTTAAAACTGCAATCAGAATTTACCATTACACCCGGCTCCGAGCAGGTGCGTTATACCATTGAGCGGGATGGTTTTTTAGATACTTTTGAAAAAATTGGCGCCACGGTTTTTGCCAATGCCTGCGGCCCCTGCATTGGTATGTGGGCCCGTGTGGGTGCCGAAAAAGCAGAGAAAAATACCATTGTACATTCTTTTAACCGCAATTTTGCCAAGCGTGCCGATGGCAACCCCAATACTTATGCATTTGTGGGAAGTCCCGAAATGGTGACCGCCATGGCCATTGCCGGTTCGCTCAATTTTAATCCCTTAACAGATACGCTTACCAATGATAAAGGCGAACAGGTAAAACTCGATCCGCCCCAGGGGCATGAACTGCCGCCAAAAGGTTTTGCGGTAGAAGATGCAGGCTACCAGGCCCCGGCCGAAGATGGCAGCAAGGTGGAAGTAAAAGTATCGCCCACCAGTAAGCGTTTACAATTGCTCGATCCATTTGCCGCCTGGGAAGGAATTGATTTGAAAGGATTGAAACTTTTAATAAAGGCCAAAGGAAAATGCACCACCGATCATATAAGCATGGCGGGGCCCTGGCTCAAGTTTCGCGGACATTTAGATAATATCAGCAACAATATGCTTATAGGCGCTGTAAACTTTTTTAACGAAAAAACCGACAGCGTAAAAAACCAGCTTAGCGGCGAATATGGTCCCGTACCCGCCACGCAGCGTGCCTACAAGGCCGCAGGCGTTGGCAGTATTGTTGTGGGCGACGAAAACTATGGCGAAGGCAGCAGCCGTGAGCATGCCGCCATGGAACCAAGGCACCTGGGTGTGCGTGCCGTGCTGGTAAAAAGCTTTGCCCGCATACACGAAACCAATCTTAAAAAGCAGGGCATGCTGGCATTAACCTTTGCCAACAAGGCCGATTACGATAAAATTTTAGAAGACGACCGCATAGATATTGAAGGGCTGCTGGCCTTTGCGCCCGGCAAGCCCCTGCAACTCGTGCTTAACCATGCCGATGGCAGCAACGAAACCATACAGGTAAACCATACCTATAACGAACAGCAGATAGATTGGTTTAAGGCCGGTGGTGCGCTCAACATTATACGCAGAGATTTTGCAGCAGGAAAGAGTTAAGCGTTTATAGTTTAGAATTTATAGTTGGCGGAGCAGCGAAAGTTGCTCCGTTTTTTTGTGCTGGCCAGGGCGACCCGTTGTGCTTTTTGTCTTCTTTGTTCCGTTGTGTGAAACCTACCGTTGTGCTCTTTGTCTTGTTTGTTTCTTTGTGTGAAACCTACCAGCAATGGCCAGGTTTGTAGTATTAATACGGCAAGCTGTTTTTTCTCAAAAATGCCTTAATTTCAATTTAAAATCAGTACCTGCCCAACCAGCAGGCTCATGTCCGTGAAGAGCAATAAAACATTCTGTACCCCGCACTATTAATATAAATTTTGTTGACGGAATTTGTAATGCTACTATTCAAGTTTTCAAAGAATTGGAAATTTGATATTGGCAGATGGTATCGTTAATGCAGGAGTGATCTACTAAACTTTGGCGACACCCTAATAGTTTAAACCTTGTAACACGCAAATCTTGGAATCACTTACAAAACATATTCAAGACTGGATGCCCCAAAACGAGGCTCTATTGCCATTTTATCAAGGAATAACTAGCTATCTTGAAGAAACTCTTGACCATGAAAGACATGGTGACGGTGAAATACTCACTTCAAAAATATTTGCCGACCCCTTGATGGGGTATATTTATTTAACGCCTCTAGAAGTGGCAATAATTGACACTACTCTTTATCAAAGACTCAGAAAAATCAAACAATTAGGACTTGCAAATTTAGTCTTCCCATCATTGAGCTATTCAAGATTTGAACACTCATTGGGGGTTGTAGGCAGACTGAACCAAATCTTAAATAAGTTAATTGAGAATTATAATCGCACAAACGAAGAATCAGATTTAAACAATATCATTAAAAAATATATAGAATCAATAAGACTAGCTGCATTGATGCATGATATTGGACACTGTATTTTTTCACATTGCTCGGAAAGAGTAATTAATAATTTAGAAGGAACATCTAAGTACCCATCAGCAAAAACTATTCGTCAAATATTTTCTAAGCACTTTGAAAAAGAAAAAAATATCCCCTTCGCAGAATTGTTTTCAGTAGCAATAATTGGGTCAAAGCACTTCGCAGATTTTGTTATTAAAATAACAAGTTTAAAACCTAAGGAGACAAATAGGATTTTAGAAAATTGTTGTCGATTTATTCTTGGTCTTCCAGCCAAAGGCGAGCCCAACACAGTTTTTTTATCCCAACTCATAAGTAGTGGCTTAGATGCAGACAAAATAGACTATATGATGAGGGAACAACATTACACAGGAATAAAATTAGAAATTGACCTAGATAGAATCCTAAGTAAATTAAATGTATTCGATTTGAAATCTTTTGAACTTCCTAAAAATTTAGAATCGTTAAAAAAACAGTTCGATGCCGAAAAGCAATTTAAAGTTTTAGGGTTTTCAAAAGGCGGACAATTTGTTTTTGAGGAGTTTTGTATTGCACGACTTGCATTGCATGTTAAAGTCTATCTGCATCAAAAAGTACGAGCTGGTGAGAGCCAGCTTTCAAATTGCTTAGAGGATATTTCAAAAAATCAAACTGGCTTAGGGGAACCAGAACTTCAAAAAGCTCATAGCTGGCTTCGCTTGTCAGAAAGTATTGTTGAAATTCCAAACTCCATAAATTCCTTATTTCAACAGGAAGGGCTTTTCAATATTCAGCCATTTTTAAAGAGTGACCAAGAAAAGGCATTAAAGGACATTGATGGTAGAAATCTTTTTTGCAGAGCTTTTGCATTTGGCCAAATAAATAGCTTTTCAGAAGCATTATCCTCTGAAGAGCGAAATGCAGATAGTTTAGAAAATTTCTTTGAAAATTTTCATGAAAAGGACATTGTAGTACGAATTAGAGATGAAGCAAAAGAAATAGTCAAGCTCTTAGATTTAAAAACTAATGTTGACGACATTGATAAGTTCATAGTTGATATACCTCGGCTAAGATTTAAAAGCATTCAGCAAGGACAAGAATCCCTCTATTTTGAAAGACCGCCCTTATCGCCATTAAAATGGACAATCCCACTTGATAAAATAGTGATCTATTTTGAGGAAAACAGAGCTCTTGGATACGTTTTTGCAGAAAGACATTTAGCTGCATTGTTGGGATTGGCAGCAGAAAAAGTCGTTTTCAATATATGTGGCAAAGTATTTAGCCAAGAAGGCAATATATCAAAAGATACTTTTGAGAATACAGTGAAACTTAAAAGGCAATTGACGGAAAAAAAATATTATCAAAAGTTACCCGAGTTAAGAGATGTATCAGATTATTTAAAGAAAGCAGATGCAGCAGAGAAAATTAAGATTATCCACGAACAATTATCCAGCTTTGAATCTCTCAAAAAAGAGCGAATCACTATTAATCGAATTACAACATTTGTAAACCAGTTCCCTATTGAGCTTCAAGAAGCTTGTTTAGTATTTTTGCAACAACTAGAAATATATGACGAACGACTTCTTGAAGAAGAAGTTTCTAAAGTAATTGACAAATGTACCAATAAATCCCTCATTGGCGTTGCTCATCTTGGTGGTGTTTCGGACAGCGGTGGAAGATTATCCTACAATTTAAGAGAGCTTTTTGAGAAAAACAATCTAGAGGCTAAGGAAATTAATGACAATCTGATTCGAAAGTCAGATGTAATTATTATGTATGACGACAATATAAACTCAGGACTTCAGTTGTTAAACATCATGGGTGAACTATTAGACGAGTTAGAAAAGCTACCTAAAGAAATGAATTTACAAGAAAAACATCTATCTCCTCTAGTAACTGATGAGGCAAAGAAAAAATTAAAAACAGTCCCAATACACTTTTGCTTTATAGTTGGCTTTGAAGGGACTGAAAAGAAAATTAAAGAACTATTAGCTACACATTTAGGATTCAATCAAGACAACATACATATTCACATAAACAAGCTATTTAAAAATTCAGAAAAAATATTTAATGGGGGAGACTCTAAGTTTAATCATAAAGACAAATTAGAACTTAAAGAGTTTATTACAAAAGTTGGCGAGCAGCTTCTTACCAATGAGAATAAATTACCTGAAAAAATAGAATCCTGCAAACTAGGATACGCAAAAGCTGAAGCAATGGTCTTATTTCCATATAATATTCCTACAATGACAATTACGGCTCTTTGGTGCAAAGGGACAATCTCAGATGGAATACCTTGGGTTCCATTAGCAGAAAGAAGACGGAGGACAAAAGATGGAAAGTTTGTTGGTGAAGATTAACAAAGAGCACAAGTAGTACAGCAGGCAACATTGGTAGTGCCAATAGTGGGGCTTGGCATTGAAACAATCAGCAGCGATAATTCTTTTCCGCCATTGGAGATGTTCCCCTGCGTAAGCCGCCGCATGCGTTTCTTGACCTGTGTTAGGGATACCCACTAAACTGTTGCTCAATTGTGTTCTTTATTCTGCACTCTAAAACCGCAGGCCATGGCAAGCATTGTAGTATTAATACGGCAATCTGTTTTTTCTAAAAAATGTCTTAATTTCAAGTTCAAATCAGTACCTGCCCAACCAGCAGGCCTCATATCCCTGAAGAACAATAAAACAGTACTTAAAATAAATTTCAGTAACGTTACTTGTAATGCAAATTGATAACAACTATGTATTTGTTTTCAAATAGTTGGGTATTTGGGATTGGATGGAATATCGTTAATGCAAGAGTTGGCCGTAATACTAAATGACAGTACATATGAAATTTAACAACGAAATAGAAGTATTTATTAATGATTTTGTCAAAGACCTAAACTCTGGCACTGCCTCTATCTTTGCAGGAGCGGGACTTTCGATTCCAGCAGGCTTTGTTAATTGGGCAGATTTAATGTCAGAAATAGCTGATGACCTTGGGTTAAATATAAACAAAGAAACAGACTTGGTTTCAATAGCTCAATTTCATGTAAATGAAAACAGAAATAGAACAAAAATTAATAGAAAAATTCTTGAAGAGTTTACAGAAGATGCTAGAGAAACAGAAAATCACCGAGTTATTGCACGGTTACCTATATCTTCAGTATGGACTACTAACTACGACAAACTCCTAGAAAATTCGTTTGAAAAAGAATTCAAAGTTGTAGATGTAAAATATACCAATGAGCAACTTTTAACCACCAAACCCAAACGAGATATTGTTATATACAAGATGCATGGAGATGTTAACCATCCTAACTCGGCAATTCTTACAAAGGAACAATATGAGCAATATCATCAAACCCACGAACCATTTATTAATGCGTTGTCAGGTGAACTAACAACAAAGACTTTTTTATTTATTGGTTTTAGTTTCACTGATCCAAACTTAGACTATGTTCTAAGTCGACTTAATTTTAGATTTCGAGAAGCGCAAAGACAACATTTTTGTTTTACGAAAACTCCACTTTTAGGTGAAAAGGACAACTCAGACAAAGCAACTCTTGACTACAATATCAAAAAACAATCATTAATAATAAACGACCTTAGAAGATACGGAATAAAATGTTTAAGAATCGATAACTACGGTGAAATTACCGATGTTTTGAAAGAGATTGAAATGCGATATAAAAAGAAAACGATTTTTATATCAGGCAGTGCGGAAATATATGACCCATTTTCAAAAGAAGAGGCTTTAGGGTTTATTCACAATCTTTCAAAAGCTGTAATACAAAATGATCTCAGAATTGTCAATGGCTTCGGGTGGGGAATTGGTAGTTCTGTAATAAACGGTGCACTAGATGCAGTTTATAATAATCCGAAAAAATATTCTGAAAGTCAGCTTATACTTAAACCATTTCCTCAATTTGAATCTGGCGCTAGGAAGCTCCCAGATTTATGGGAAGACTATCGGCATAAAATGATCGCTCATTGTGGGGTTACCTTCTTTGTCTTTGGCAACAAATTAAAAGACGGCAATATCATAGAAGCTAACGGTGTAATAAGGGAGTTTGAGATTTCAGTTATGCAAGGAAATATTTGTATACCAATTGGTTTAACAGGGTTTGCAGCTAAAACTATTTACGAATCTATTAAATCTTCCCCTGAAAGATATTATAAAAACCCAGATGTATTTTTCCCTTACGTTGAAAAGCTGAATACTGCTGGATTAACTTTAAATGAAGCAGTTAAAATTATAACTGAACTACTAAAATTATTAAAAAACTAAGCTATGTCAAGAAAGGTATTTACAAGCTTCCATTACATTCCAGATAATTGGAGAGCATCTCAAATAAGAAGTATGGGAAAAATTGAAGGCAACTCCGTTGTTAGTTCAAACAGTTGGGAGGAAGTTACTAGTGGTGGAGATAAGGCTATTGAAAAGTGGATTAACGACAATATGTCGGGAAAATCTTGTGTTGTTGTATTTGTTGGCAAAAACACAGCCGGGAGAAAATGGATTAACTATGAAATCAGAAAAGCGTGGGAGGATGGAAAAGGCATCTTAGGAATCTATGTTCATAATTTAAAAGATAGCGATGGCAACCAAACAGCAAAAGGGAATAATCCATTTGACGAGTTCACTTTAAATGATAAAAAACTTTCCACAATTGTGAAATGCTATGACCCTCCAAGTAGCATAAGTACAAATGTCTATAACCACATCAAAGAAAACATAGATGATTGGATTGAAGAAGCAATCAAAATAAGAAATAATAACTAATGAGTATCCGCCGCCATAGGTGTTCCTGTGCGGAGGCTGCCGCTTGAGTCCCTACACACTGTAGGGACCTGCGGCAGCAGAGCCTATTAAATATTACTCACCCTGACAGTTATAGTGCCAAGGTTATGTGCCTAAACTTTCCATGCCGCTTAATTCGGTTCACTATGTCGTATTAATACGACACGCCGTTTACCCAAAAAATATTTTTTATATTATTTTGAAAATCTATATTGCAGTTACAATTAATCACCCTTTCGCATTCCCATATTTTTCCTCAGGGAATGTAAGTTCTGCAAGTACCAAATGAAAATGCACTTCTAACAAAGACCACCTTCACTTCAAGCACGAGAAGCGACAACGCTGTTTATTTTAAAAAAGCAGTAACGCATGCCTCATTTTGCAAAATACAGTTTGCAATAATTCTGCAAAAAGAAGCATTGCCTGCAATGGTTTTCGGCAAATTTATGATCAGGCCGGATTTGATATACACCGGTAGTGATGCGTTTGCGCAAATACAAATAATAAAGGCATGTTCGCCCGGCCTCTATAAAGATTTTAAAAGTAATCTTTCGCTGAAACAATAATTATTCTTAACAAATAAATCTAAAAAAAATGAATTGGATATATTTTACAGCCGGCATTATACTGCTGATACTTTTATTGGGAATATTGCAGGGATGCGCTGTTGTTAAAACAGATTATTCAGCGGCAGCCAGAAAAAATGCCACCGTGTACTATTACCTGCCCGAAACCGTTGTTAAAATAAAAGCGGTGGCAAAGGTCGCAGTGGTGTATAATGCAGACAGCAGCCTTACAGGCTCCAGCAATCTGATAGAAGAGAGTTTTACCATATCAACAGAAATGATCGCCGACACAAAAGATCTGCTCACGTTGAACTACAGCCCCAATGCCATGATGGCAGATGAGATCAAGTATGCCGTAAACTCAAAAGGCCTCCTCGAAACCGTCAACATCAGCACAGATGACCGCACCGCCGAAATATTTTCGAAACTTGCCGAAGCACCGCAAATTGTGCTGGGAACATCCACCGGAGCCAACAAGGCTCCAAATACCATAGTAAAAATAAAGGAATACAATGGCGATTTTGCAATAAAGGCATCCGAAATAGCTGCCGGAATTAAAACAATAAAGTGGAACCTGGTTATCATTAATGAAATGGGAGTGGATGAGCAACCAAGATTGCTTTCGGCAGATTTTACAGTAAGTACACCCAATGCCCCTGCAACGCTACCCGGCGTTGTGGCATTAATTAATGATAATGGAACCACCAACTCAGAAATAAACGGGATACTGACCCGCCCTCTTAAAAACATAGAATTGCACATCAATTCTGCCCTGCCGGGTATCAATTTCAACAACAGTCAGCCACATTATGTAACGATAGCCGATGCGGCTAAGCTGATTGTAATTCCTGTTAACAGAACAGCTTTTGTAAAGCGTACAAATAAAATTGCCATTCAGGATGGGTTAATAATGTCAAACGAAATAAACAAGCCTTCATCAGTGGAGGGCTTTGTGTCCATCCCGGTAAATGTTGCCAAGTCTGTTGTTTCCATACCAGCACAATTGGTACAGTTTAAGTTCGACAATACCAAAAAACAGGAGGAATTGGAAAAGGCAAAACTGAGCTATGAAAAATCGGTCCAGGAAAGCCAGAAATTTGCATTAACAAAAGAACAGGAAATTGAAAAAGTAAAACTCGATATTGAAAAAACCGGTTTATCGAACCAGTTTGAACTGCAAAAATTAAAACTGGAATTGCAGACCAGTCTTTTGGAAGCAGAAAAGAAGCAACTGGAAGCCCAAAAGGCCCTGGAAGAAATAAAAAAACAATTGGAAGAACTCAAACAAAAAAAATAATATGGCAAAAGGAATCTCACTACACGTTGGGCTAAATACAGTAGATACGGGAAAATACACCGGAAGCTACCAGCCTCTGCGTAACGCAGAAAACGATACATCATTTTATTATGAGCTGGCTGTTAAAAATAAATACGAGGCTACAAAACTGGCCGGCAAAGATGCCACAGCAAATAAATTGCTTGGCCAGCTCAATGACATTTCGACCCGCCTTATGACGGGTGACTCATTTTTCTTGTCTTACTCCGGGCATGGCACCAGGGTTAAAGACCAAAATGGAGACGAAGATGATGGTTTTGATGAAGTATTGGTATTGTATGACAGGCTTTTTATTGACGATGAATTCCGATTATGCTGGAGCAAATTTAAGGAAGGTGTGAAGATATTTTTTATAAATGACAGCTGCTATAACGGCACGGTTTCAAGATTTTTTGATAGTACCGAAAACGCATCCGGTAACTTATGGCCGGGGCATGTATTACGTGGGATCGACAGCAGTATGGTTGAAAAAGATTTCGAAAAAAATATAGCATTTTACAGAAGCATTAAGACGCAGGCTTCAGGAGAAACAGCAGCATGCTCGATCATACATATCGGTGCATGCCAGGACGATCAATTGGCAGATGATGGTTCCACAACAGACAGCAACGGAAAATTTACCGGTACTGTACGCCAGGCAGTTGTCAATAATAGTTTTGCAGGGTCCTATAAAGAATTTTTTGATACTGTTAAACTTAAGATGCCACCCTGGCAAACACCAAATTGGGATACAGAAGCAGGAAAAGTAAATAACAATTTTGAAAAAGCACAATTCTTGCTTATATAGTTCCTCCAGTTGGTAAGTATTCTCCGCCTTGATCTTTGTCTTTAAAAAACATTTTTTAACACCCCCCAAATTAGAATGATATGTATAAAATCAATTGTCTTTCCGCAAGTAACCTTTTTACAAAATGCTGTTCGGCAATTTTACTTTTTGCCATTTTTATATTAACGACCGGATGCCCACCAGCATCGCAACAAAACCAGGCAAATTTTGTTATTATTCCGGGCAGTGACAATACACTTCCCTCTGCCGGGATAACTATTAATGACGGCAATATAAATAAAGACTTTAATGAAAACTCTGCGCCAACAACTCTGAAGGTTGGCCAAAATGTTACCGTTATTGCCGGAGCTACGGATAATGATGGTGGTATTAAATCAGTTGAGTTATGGGCAACATATACACATTATAAGCCTGGCCAAACGATTGGCCCGGGTCTGGCCGGCAATCCTGTTAAAAAGTATCTGGGCAATGAAAATGTGGGTACTTCTGTGAAAAAAAACAGGTTTTTTACTCATTCTCTTGATATGAAAAATGAACTGGGAACATTTTCAAGCGTTAAAGCAGATTTATGGGTAGTCGGGGAAAATTTTCATCTTGGCAAAACACAAACACCTGTAATTTCACTCACCTACCCATAGCATATTGAATATTGAACCCACTCGCCCAAGTCTTTCCGCCTCCTAAAACTGCCGCAAGTCTTCCGCACTATCCCTTCTCCGCCGCTGCAGGTGTTCCCGTGCGCAGGCCGCAGTCGGGTCCCGACATGGTGTTGGGATCACCCACTGCATAGGCCTATAAAAAACGGCCGGATATATGGGGACTTCCTCAAAGCTGCCATGCAGGTAATAACAGCTGCATGGGCGTTTCACCCCGCTATTAAATAACACTCAACCAATAAAAATCAGCCTGTTCACATACACGTAATCTTTCCAAAATAATACCGCCCCTTCGGGGCTTCTTTAAACTTATACTCTTTTCTAAAATACGTTCGTCCCTTCGGGACTTGTGCCAGCACACTCACTGGCGAAAGTGTTCGGCGTAGCTGGTCCCTACACTTTGTAGGGATGCCGTTTAAATCAGCCGAACTGTGTCCGGTATTTATGTTGCTGATGCCAGGCTTATGAACCAGGGCCCGGTATTGATACTAATATTGATCATTTGTAATGCTAATTCTCCCGTACAACAGGAGCAGCGCCAAGAGGCATCAAGTGATCCTGCGGAACACTTGCGAGTTCATTCTTTCAGTGCAAACAGTTGGGCTGTTTATGAAGTTTTACATTAAATGATTGATTTACAATAATTCACCTTTGGGTAAAGTAGCAGCAAGATTGATTAAACTCCTGAAAAAAGTTTACAAAAACAACTTTAGGCTGAATGGTTAGTAAATGGGCAGCAAAACCCCGCCGCCAGGGGCCATCTTGTGCACAAGCCCAAAAAAATAAAAGATAAACTTGTTTTCGTACGAAATTTTTCCTACCTTTGATTTATGAAGGAAAAAAAATCGGCTACAGGCCAAACTGAGCCCACAAAATCGGAATTGGAAATTTTGCAGATTTTATGGAAGCATGGGCCCTCAACAGTACGTTTTGTAAATGACACGCTAAACGAACAAAACCGTGCAGTACAATATACATCTACGTTAAAACTAATGCAGATAATGGCAGAGAAGAAAATGCTTACCCGGGATGAAACGAACATGAAACATATTTATGCTGCAACTATGGAAGAGCAACAGACTAAAAGTTTTTTACTGAACCGGTTTGTAGATTCTATGTTTAATGGCTCAGCCAGCAGTTTAATGCTGCAGTTGTTAGGCAATAAAAAAACTTCCAAAAAAGAGATAGAGGAGATTAAGGGAATTTTGAAACAGCTCGATAAAAGTTGACCCAAAAATAATATTTTATGCAACCATTTTTGTCAATTGCGTATTCAGTAGAATCCATAACCAACGCTTTAAGCTGGGCCTTGCTTCATTCTCTTTGGCAGGGAGTATTAGCAGCACTTTTTGCTGGAGTCATTATCTTATTAACAAAAAAAACAAAACCCGTACTGCGGTATAATTTATTAGCTGCAACTCTACTGGTATTTTTAGCAGGAGTTGCTTACACATTTATTGCCCAACTGTTGCCTGCAAATGAGATACCAGGTGTTACCATAACGGATGCTACAGCAATAAATGTAGCCAACCCTTCTACAGAAAAGGTAATTGCTAATGCCGAATTTTCAGTTACAGATAATGTTGTTGCTTTTTTTGATACCTATGCCCGTTGGATAGTGTTAACATGGCTCTTAATTATTGGATACAAGTTTATCCGGCTTAGTGCTGGCCTTTATGGCATATATCAGCTAAAAATCAGATCAGTATATTCTCCTGGTGAATATTGGAATAAACGAATGATAGATTTGTGCAAACAGATCCAGGTAAACAAGCAGGTTCAATTGCTGCAGTCGGGCATTGTTCAAATACCCGCTGTAATTGGCTTTTTTAAACCCGTAATCCTGTTTCCGGCAGCCATGCTTAATGGCATGCCGGTACAAGAAGTGGAAGCGGTATTAATTCATGAGCTGGGGCATATACGCAGGAAGGATTTTTTGGTGAATATGTTGCAAAATGTAGTTGAAATAATTTTCTTTTTCAACCCCGCTGTACTTTGGGTTTCTTTACTCCTAAAAACAGAAAGAGAAAATTGTTGCGATGATATTGCTGTTGCCCTTACCGCCAACAAGCAAGATTATATTAAAGCTTTAATTAGTT
Source organism: Ferruginibacter sp. (assembly GCA_049291115.1). Lineage (GTDB taxonomy): Bacteria > Bacteroidota > Bacteroidia > Chitinophagales > Chitinophagaceae > Ferruginibacter. Next base: position 44,518 of record JBATOU010000034.1, on the reverse strand, counting down.
TCCAGCAATTTAACCAACCCAAAGGTCAGCAATTGGCCCTTGCCTTTTCGGGTGAAAAAAAACATTTGCTTAACCGTGTAAAAAGGATTGTGTACAATAACAACAAAACTTTAAATAATATGGAAAAGAATTTTTTATCTGCTGGTTTAGTACTGGCAACTGCCTGCCTTTGTGCCTTTATTTCAATCAAAGCCCAAAGTATTCAAAAAAGCAACCCGTCTGGTTTTAGTAATAAAGAAGATAAAACTAATTCGTCAAGGCGCATAAATGATACAATTCCAATTTATAAGATTGGGAGAAACACCAATATGACTGGTACAACGCATACTATTTTTGAAGGCAAAGAATATAACATAAAAATTAAAAACTCTACTGTAACCGAGTTAATTATTGATGGCAACAAAATTCCTGCTGAAAAAATCATTGACTACAAAGCCATACTTGACAGGATTCATAGTGGAATGATAGCCCATTCAGAAAAAGCAATGAAAGACAGTGAACAAGCAATGACGGATAGTGAGCAAGCAATGAAAGACAGCGAGCAGGCAATGAAAGACAGTGAACAAGCAATGAAAGATATGGAGCGTATTATTTATGAATTAATCGCTGCAAAAATTATAAAGCACAAGAGCGAATTGAAATCACTTTCATTAAATGTAACTGAATTGATGGTGAACGGCGTTAAACAACCATCTGCTATTCACAAAAAGCTAAAAGATAAATACGTAAAAAGCGAAACAGTGACGTTGTGGTATGAAACAGATTAAAGCTGTTTAGCTATCCCTTTTTCAAAATTTTTCAACCATAATAATATTTTATGCGTAAATTTATTTGCCCTGCGGGCACAGGCATTTTATTGCCCACTAAAAAGAATCAAACCAAGATTTGGTTTTTATGTCCCAGCGGGGTTTTCACTGCATCCACAACCAACCAAAAAAAATTACCGTGAAACCCCGCTGCAGAAAATACTTCTCTGCTTCTACTGGCCCAAGTGTTCCGCAAGATCACCTGGTGACTATTAGTCTGGCCCAATTGCATGGAAGATTTACCGCCAGCTGCGGAATAAAATGACAAAATAAGCAACCCAGAATTTTTATTTTATATGACCGTAAAAGAACAGATCAAAAACTATATCAGCAGTCAACCCGAACCAAAACAAAGCGACATGCAGGCCCTGCAGCGCCTCATTTTGAAAATAATGCCTACATGTAAATTATGGTTCCTCGATGGTAAAGACAGCATAGGTAAAGTTGTTTCCAATCCTAATATAGGTTATGGGTCATACAACATTAAGTATGCTGATGGAACAAGCAGGGCGTTTTACCAAATAGGTTTGAGTGCAAATACAACCGGTATCTCTGTCTATATAATGGGTATTAAGGATAAACAATACCTGGCCCAAACCTATGGAAAAGAACTGGGCAAGGCCAGCGTAACCGGGTATTGCATTAAGTTTAAAACATTAAAAGATATAAATCTTAATATACTTGAAGCGGCAATAAGATATGGGTTTAAGGCCCGGGATGAAAAAGCGTGAAGCGATGAAATAATTAAACCCAGCTGCTGCGGCAAACATCCAGCCAGGGATAGCTTCACAGGGTACCAGCGGCCCATAACCTGTGCCATAATGATACAAACAACCCCGCAAAATGCTTAATTTTGCCACACCGGTATCTTAATTAAAAAACGCCGGCAAAATACCATCCTGAAATAATACATATATCTCAACAATGAAAATACCGGCATCAATTGTTGTAACATTAATAATTCTCTCACTGAATACTTTTGGTCAATCTGCCGGCAATGACGCTACGTATAACCAGCCGGAAACAAAGCTCAAAAAAGACAGCGGTAAAATTATCTTCCAGAAGTATGAAACGGGCCCATCCTTTAAAGGGGGAAATGAAGCCTGGCAAAAATTCCTGAACAAACATATCGATTATGATGTGGCCAGGTTCAATAACGCACCCAGGGGTATCTACAGGGTAAAAGTACAATTTGCCATAGAGCCCAACGGGCGACTAACTGATTTTAAACCCCTCACCAGGTTTGGTTATGGACTGGAAGACGAAGTGCTGAGGGCATTAAAGAAAAGCCCGCTCTGGATTCCGGCTGTGCAGTCGGGCAAGCCGGTAAAATCAATGTACATACAATTGGTAAATTTTAAAGTGGAAGTAATATACATGCCCTCTGACTAAGGGCTCCAGCAAAGGCACGGGTGCAATCAAAAAAACATTCTCCGCTAAAACGCAAAGCGTTCACTGCTGCAGGTAGTTCCTTAAAAGGGCCATTTTTGCCTGACTGGTATTTTGCCTCCTGCTGATCAAGATCATGGCCCGCACATGAAAACTGAGAAAACCTCTGTCCCAGCGGGGTTTTCACCGCACAAATAAACCAACCAAAAAAAATTCCGTGAAACCCCGGTGCATGAAAATATTCAACACCTAAACTAAAATAATACAGTAAAGATCAATTCAACCGCAGATCCGGAAACGGTGCATCAACCCGGCTGGGCCCGGTTTCGCCCGGTGCAGCCACCCGCAGGCCGGCCTTATCGCAGTCGCCGCCTTTTTCGCCATATTTAAAAATAAAACGCTCGGGCGCCAGTCCTTCCCTGTTGATGAAATAATAATTCACAATGGCGTTCACATGATCCCAGCTTAATTGTTTGGCCTCATTGCTGTCATCGCAATAGCCGGTAACCACCAGTGTGCAGGAAGGGTTTTTTCTTAATTTATCGGCCACGGCTCCCAGTATTTCTTTGGCCCCGTCATTTAAGCGGTTCGACTGTGCACTGAACTGTATAGAAGGCAGCGTGCCAAAAGCATCGGCACAGGCATTTTGAGCAAATGAATTACCCGCAAATGCTGTTAGCACTAAAAAGAAAAAGAATGATTTTTTCATATGTCATTTTTTCAAAACTACTACTTTCTTTTAGAGTTACAATACCCTGTGCCGGGTATTTTTACCCTGAAAAAGTTTGCATAAAATCTGTTATGCTTTAATTTGTGCAGGGATGCGGTGCTTCTGCAAATCCATGCTTCTCCCCCTTGCCGGGCTGCGTAAATTTCTACCCTTCCCGTTAATCGTTAATACTGCTTTCGTAAAATTACTGTTAGTAAAAACAGGGTAGTTTTTTCCCTACAAGCAATCCGGACTACAAAAGAATACCTTATTTTTAAGGATTCAATGTCTACACTCCACATATGGCAGTGCAGAGGAACAGGCTTCTTTTAATTCTTAACAAAAAAATTTAATTATGCGCAAACTCCAAATGGCATTTTGCACGGGATTGATGCTGCTGGCTGCAATATCTTATGCACAGGTGGCACAGGTTACCGAAACACCTGCAGGTATTTCTAAACGGCTCCAACACGAAATTGATATGACCAAGGATCCCGCTCTTGGTTATGTACCACAGGCACGCCTTGTGGAAGCCTACCGTGTACGAAAAGAAAGGATCGATCAGCTGAGGCAACAACAAACAGCTGCATTAAATTTTACCTGGACAGAACGCGGACCCAACAGCGATGCAGTGGGTGCCAGCAATGGCAACACACGTCCCGGCAACGGAAAAACCTCGGGCAGGGTGCGTGCCATTTGGGAAGACCTGGGCGATGCAACCGGCAAAACAGTTTGGGTGGGTGGTATTGATGGCGGTTTATGGAAAACAAACGATATTACCCTTAACCCTGCCACCTGGACGCCTATCAACGATTTCTTTGGAAACCTGGCCGTAGCCAGCATTTGCCAGGATCCTACCGATATAAACATTATGTATTTTGGTACCGGCGAAAAAGCCATCAATGCAGACGCTGTACGTGGCGCTGGCATCTGGATGAGCACCGACCATGGCGTAACCTGGAGCGTAATGCCCGGAACTTCCGGCTTCTGGAATATAAGCAAACTCGCCTGCGATGCAAGTGGCAACTTATACGCAGGATGCAATTCTATTTCTAACAATGCCGGCCTGCAGCGTTTTACAAAAAGCACCGGCACCTGGACCAATATTACACCAAGCGGGCTCGACGCAAGAGTTCCAGACCTGGAACTGAGCAGTACGGGCAGACTGCATGTTATTTGCGGTTATTATAATTCTGCTGCTGCCAGTGCAGGCTATCGTTATACAGATAATCCTGCAACTGTTAGTTCCACAACATGGACATCTCCGGCTACCACATTTCCAACTCAATACAATGTGGCCATCGAAAGCAATGGCAATACACTCTATGCATTGCCTTCCAATTCTGCATGGGGCGTTCCTACCATTTATAAATCCACCAATGGCGGTGCCAACTGGGCTGCTACGGGTACAACACCTGCATTTACCAGTGGCCAGGCATGGTATTGCATGGCCGTGGCCATCGATCCAAACAATGCCAACAACGTAATTGTGGGCAGCCTCGATTGTTATAAAACAACCAATGGCGGTACCAGCTGGACAAAGATCAGCGAATGGGTGGGCACCACCGGCCAGTATGTACACGCCGATCAGCAGATCATTACCTGGCGCAACAATAACCAGGTATTGGTTGGCTGCGATGGTGGCGTGCATTATTCTGCAAACGGTGGCACAACATTTACCGACAGGAACCAGGGCCTGCGCATCAAACAATTTTATTCTGTTGCCATCAGCCCTACCAGCACCAATTATTTTTTGGCGGGCGCACAGGATAATGGCGTTCATCAACTCAATACTGCAGGCGTCGGCGCTTCTGTGGAAGTTACCGGCGGTGATGGCGCTTTTGTACATATTGACCAGAACCAGGGCCAGTATCAATGGGGTTCTTATGTGTATAATCAATACCGCAGGAGCACCAACAGCGGGTCTGCGTGGACATCGGTAAATTATTCCAGCACTGCCGGCCAATTCATTAATCCCAGCGATTATGATGATGTAAACAACATCATGTATGCCAGCGGCAATGCCAATACTTTTGTTCGCTGGAGCAACCCGCAATCGGGAAGCACTTTTACTGCCGTAACCATGAGCGGTTTAAGTTCCGGAAAAGTAACAGCGGTAAAAGTTTCTCCTTATACCAATCATACGGTTTATTTTGGCGGGGGCGGAAGCGGTTTTACACCTTCGCTTATTAAAGCCACCGCGGCAAATGCCACGCCGGCATTTACCAGCATCATCGGTACCGGCATGACCACCACCAGTGCCAGGATCTCCTGCATTGAGTTGGGTACCGATGAACAAAATATCATTGTGGTTTATTCAAACTATGGTGTTAATAATGTTTGGGTAAGTAACAATGGCGGTACTTCATGGACGGCCGTTGACGGCAATTTACCTGATATGCCGGTGCGCTGGGCCATGTTTTATCCCGGCGATAACACTAAAGCTATTATTGCAACTGAAACCGGTATCTGGCAAACCTCACTCATTAATGCGGCTTCCACCGTTTGGGAACCAGAACCGGGTTTCCCCAATGTGCGTACCGATATGCTTCAATACAGGGCCAGCGATAATTTATTAGCTGCTGCCACACACGGGCGGGGTTTGTTTACCACTACCTTAACTGCAGGCCCAACCTGTGATAATGTAACCGGCCTGGCATCTTCTTCTGTAACACAAACCGGTGCAACGGTTAACTGGACTGCAGTTAGCGGTGCATTAAACTATGATGTGGATTATAAATTGAATTCATCCGGCACATGGGCCAACGCCGCAACAGCCACCACTTCTTTATCAGTTGCCTTAAGCAGCTTAACGGCTGCTTCGTTATACGACTGGAGGGTAAGGGCCAATTGTACAGGTGCTGCCGGGGCTTATGCACAGGCACAATTTACCACTGCATCTGTTCCCACCTGTAATGCACCTGCCGGTTTAACCACGGGCAGTATTACACAAACATCGGCGAGCATCAGCTGGGCTGCAGTAAGCGGCGCCGCCGACTACGATGTGGATTATAAAGAAAGTACTTCGTCCACATGGATCAATGTGGCCACAGCAACAGTCAATACATCTGCTGCATTAAGCGGTTTAACGGCTTCTACAATCTACGACTGGAGGGTACGTGCCAATTGTACAGCTATTGGATTAAACAGCTCTTATTCTACTGTTCAATTTACCACATCAGCACCTCCAAGCTGTAATGCGCCTGCAGGATTGACCGCAGCAGCTGTTACTGCTTCAGGTGCAACAGTAAGCTGGAGCGCAGTAAGCGGCGCCGCAAATTATGATGTGGATTACAAATTAAATACATCCGGCACATGGATAAATGCCGCAACAGCCACCACAGGTACATCTGTTGCATTGAGCAGCCTAACCGCCTCTTCTTTATACGATTGGAGAGTTCGTGCAAACTGTACTGCAGTTGGTTTAAGCAGCAGTTACACACAGGCACAGTTTACAACAGCCGCAGTGGTTACTTGTCCAGGCCCGCTGGATATAAGCACCAATGGTACCGCTGCCGGAGCTGCTGTAATTCCGTTTAACACCGATACAAAAGGTTTGATAAGCCCGAGTGCTGACCTGGATTATTACAAATTTGTAATTACTACCGGCGGAACAGCCACCATTACTTTAACTACCCTTCCGCTTGATTACGACATCCGCTTATACAGCAGTAACGGAACAACCCAATTGGCTATTTCTCAAAACGGAGGAACCACCAGCGAAACCATTACACGTACCTATACTGCAGGCACTTATTATGTCCGGGTATATGGTTATCAAAATGCCAATAATGCTACTAACTGTTATACGTTGCGTGTGCAATTGGGTACGGCTACCACCCAGGAATTACCGGTGGCTGCGCAGCAGGAAGTAAAAGTAAAACTGTTCCCCAATCCTGTTACCGACAAACTGAGTGTGTATATGGTGAGCGATAACAGCCGTAAAGATTTAAAACTGTACAGCATAAACGGGAAACTGATCTATACACAGCAGCTTACCGATATGTTTACAACACTTGATCTGAAAAAGCTTGCAAAAGGCATGTACGTTGTAAAAGTGGTATTGCCCGATGGCAAAATACTACACAGCGAAAAAGTGCTGAAAGACTGATCCTGGTTTTATAAATTAAAAAGGCGCCCCGGTTTTCGGGGCGTTTTTTTATACTGTATCCCGGGCTTCATAGAGTATTTTAATGAAAGTCAACTGAGCAATGCTTCCCGCCGGCATGTTAAAATAAAAGGTTTATGCATTTTCCTGGTATTGCATCTCTGCAAAAAACAATTAGTTCAAAAAGAAAATACGTTCTATTCTTATCCTCCCTGCCGGTAACCGCAGTATCGCTGTTTTCAAATAAGAAATCTCCGGGAGAAGAAGAAAGATTCGTTTTTCACAGCGTTGCCCCCAACATGCATACACTGCAATTTTACTGGAAAGATGAAAATGGCAAAATTTAAGGGACCATCCAAAATCTTCGCAGCCAGCTGGAAAAGAAAAATAAAGAACTTGTTTTTGCCATGAACGGGGAATGTACAAATTTATATCAAAACAAAGGATGATGCCTTTTTTGTTCCTGTAGCATTGCAGGGCAAAACCGTTGTGATTAAAGGCACGGCTTTTAGCGATAAAGAGAACAATGAAATATCTATACAGGCTACCGGTATAATAGTAATTTAACCCGTTGTGCCCATCATAAAAATCTTTTTGTCAATCGAGTTGCATTGCTGCCCTTTGCATGTACATAAACACGCGGGGTTTCGCAGCAACACTGTATTTTACGTGGACTTTTCCAGCAAAAACCCCGCTGAAACCAAATAATGAAATATCTATACAGGCTACCGGTATAATAGTAATTTAACCCGTTGTGCCCACAAAAATCTTTTTGCCAATGGATCTGCATTGCTGCCCTTTGCATACACATTGAACACGCGGGGTTTCGCAGCAACACTGTATTTTACGTGGATTTTTCCAGCAAAAACCCCGCTGAAACCAAAATGTCTATTTCTTACCACTGGGCAAGTTTGAAACAATACAATTTTACGGTATAAATTTAAACTCATGCACCGTAAAAATTTTTTGGCTTCGGCCCTGCTTGCTGCCCCTGCATTTGCATTGGGCAAAAATATCGTTCCTGATTTTTCAAATGGCAACCCAACTGCATTTGTTGTTGGCGCCGGTAAATCGAGGTTTGGCGAAACAGTTAAATTCCTGGGCGTTCATCCTAACGACCTTAAAATTTCGGGTAAGGATACAGATGGCCAGCTATCTGTGTTTGAATACACGGGCTTTGCCAAAACCGGCCCCATGCTGCATATCCATTTTAACCAGGATGAGATCTTCATGATTACAGAAGGAAGTTACCGTTTTGTGGTGGGCAGCCAAACATATATACTTTCAACCGGCGACAGTATTTTTCTGCCCCGCAATATTCCGCATACCTGGATACAGCTAACCGACAAAGGAAAGATGATCTATATGCTGCAGCCTGCAGGAAAAATGGAAGAATTTTTCAGCTATATGAACAAGCTAACAACTCCCCCGCCACCCGAAGAAATGGAGCGCATACATACCCTGCACGAAATGAAAGTGGTGGGCCCGCCGCTTGAATTGTAAAATTGCTTACCTTAACAATAAGTTACTACTTTGTTACTGAAAGATTATATACCGGCACCGGATGTGGAGGAATTTGTTCAGCTCTACCGCATCATTCATTTCTGTTTTAAAAAAGGGGAAGCCCTCCCGTTTAAGGCCTACCCGCCCCGGCCCGAACATTGCCTGGCCTTTTATCCCCATGATACCGAAGTGGTGGAATATAAAAATTCGGGCAGGCTGCTGAAACATATACCGGTGGTGTTGTATGGCCAGTTTTCTGAAGTTACAAACCGCCTGGTGGGGCAGCATTTTATGGTATTGCAGATCATTTTTCACCCGGGTGCACTCTTCAGGCTTACTGGTATACCGGCCAGTGAGTTCAACAATACTTATATGGATGCTGAAAATATATTTTCAACAGAACTCAGGTCAGTAAACGAACAGCTTTATCATGCAAAAGATTATGAAAGCATCTTGGCGATCGCAAATAATTTTATGCGCCGCCTTGCCGCTAAAAGCAAAAAAGACCGCTCACTGATGGACGAAGCCTGCATACTTTTACTCAAAAACAAATTGCCCGCAGGTGTACGAAGCATTGCAAAAGAGGCCTGCATGAGCGTAAAACAACTCGAAAGAAAATTTAAGGAAAGAGTTGGAGTAAATCCAAAACTATATGAACGCATCATGCGGTTTGATAATGCGTTCCGGCTAAAAAATTCGCAACCCGGTTTCGACTGGCTGCGTGTAGCTGTTGAATGCGGCTACCACGATTACCAGCATCTTGCCAAAGAATACAAAGACTTTACCGGCCTTTACCCTGCTGCTTTTCACGAAATAGAAAACAAGGCACCCGAAAGGATGTTTGGACTGGTGGAAGGATATTACTGACAGCCCTGCCGGTAAAAGCCGGGCTGATGAAAATCATAAAACAAGCAAAAGGCTGGCGGTATTTTTGTAAAAACAATTGCCATGCTCCGCCATAAGCTTTTTGGTCATGCAGGAGACAAAGAATTTCATTACAGGGGAAAAGAGATCCTCAGAATTGAAGCCCTTAGTGATGCTGTATTTGCATTTTCGGTTTCATTGTTAGTAGCTTCACTGGAAGTTCCGCAAACTTTTGAAGAATTAAAAATGATCGCCCGGGGCGCCATCCCTTATTTTGCCACGGTGGCACTTATTTTTCTTTTGTGGTACCAGCAATATTCTTTTTTCAGGCGATACGGGCTCAATGATATTACCACCATATTGCTTAACCTGGTTTACCTTGCCGTTATCTTATTTTATGTGTACCCGCTTAAATTCCTGTTCTCTCTTTTAATATCGAGCTGGAGCGGTATCAACCTTTTTGAAAAAGCAGCCGAACAGGGACACAGCGTACTGAATCCACACGAGCTCTACCAACTGATCATACTTTTTAGTGCAGGCTATTTCTTTGTATGGATTACGCTTTATTTTATGCACCTGCATGTACTGAAACTGAAACAACAATATAATTTTTCCCGTTTCGAACTTTTATTTACAAAAAAAGAAACAAGGGGAGCTTTGTGGAATGCCCTCATTGGCCTCGCTGCCATCATTTTAGCCACCGCAAGGTTAGAATGGCAGGCCGGCATTTGCTACCTGTTGATCCCCTTTATATTGGTGCTGAATGAAATGCTGTTCAGACGCTCACTCCGGCCACAAATCATCCGAAAGAAAAACGGCCATTGAGTTCATTTCAAAAAAAAACTGGTTTTGTGTTGCTTATTCCCGCTTGTTGTATCTTTAATGTACAACCTGCTTAAACTCCTGCAAGCTCTACCCATGAAAGACCTTTTTTCCCGGATTTACAGTACAGCATTTTTTATTTTAAAAAAGGATCATTATGAAAAAATTACTTCTCCCCTTGCTTCTTTGCCTCATAACTGGTGCAACCCGGGCACAGGAAACAAACGCTTATAAACTTGTGCTGAACCATGCAGCACTTTCTGTAAAGGATGTTGACCGTTCTGCCTTATTTTATAAAAACATTCTCGGCCTTGATGAAATTACCAATAAAACAAAGATGGAAGGCATCCGGTGGTTTTCACTTGGAGATGGAAAAGAACTGCACCTTATATCTATTATAAAAAAAGAAGTTATCATCAACAAAGCAGTTCATCTTGCACTGAGCTGCACAAATTTTGATGCCTTTATAAGATCGCTCGAAAAAAACAATATTGTTTATTCAGACTGGCCCGGTACAAAAGGAAAAGTGAATGTGCGGGCCGATGGCATCAAACAGGTTTTCTTCCAGGACCCTGATGGTTACTGGATAGAAGTAAACAGCGTGGCAGCACCATAGATCATTTATCTTACATCGCTGCGGGGTTTTCAGCGCTCACCCTCCCATCAATCAGACCTTCCCTGAAACCCCGCGGATTAAATGGTTCTATTACCTTACATGCATCAGCAACGGCAGTAAAAAATAAGAGAACAGCGTGATGAGTATGATACTGATGATATTCATTACAAAGCCTCCGTCCAAGCGGGGTTTTCAGCGCTCGCCCTCCCATCAATCAGACCTTCCCTGAAACCCCGCGTATGAAATGGTTCCATTATCTTATATGCATCAGCAACGGTAGTAAAAAATAAGAGAACAGCGTGATGAGTATGATACTGATGATATTCATTACAAAGCCGGCCTTTATCATTTGCGGCAGCCGTATATGCCCGCTTGCAAAAACAATGGCATTGGGCGGCGTGCCCATGGGCAGCATACTGGCACAACTGGCCGCCAGCGTCATCGGAATGCCCAGCAGCAGCGGATCTATCTTCAATGCATCGGCCATCCCTGCAATTACAGGTGCAAACACTATTACCTGGGCCACATTGCTCATCACTTCGCTTAAAAAAATAGTAATCACGGTTATCATAAATATGAGTATCAGAATATTACTGCCTGCGTAATGGCTCAGCCATTTACCCAGCATCGAAATGAGTCCTGCCTTTTCCAGGGTATTTGCCAGCGCAATACCACCACCAAAAAGCAGCAAAATACCCCAGGCCATTTTCCCGGTATCTTCCCAGTCGAGCAATTTTTGATGCTGCCCATCTTTAATTCCGGCAGGAATGATAAACAGCAGCACGGCTCCAAAAATGGCGATCATGGTGTCGTCTAATTTAACCAAACCGATTGTATTAATAAGGTCTTTGCTGATCCACAAAAAAGCGGTAATAATAAAAACAACCAACACCCTTTTTTCGCTTACCGATAAAGGGCCCAGGTTTTGCAGTTCTGTTTTAATGTATTGCTTTGTTTCAAGATCATTTTGTATACGGTTGGGAAACAATATTTTCACCGATATAAAATAAAGCGAAAGCATGAGCAGCAGGGCAATGGGTGTACAAATGATCATCCACGAAGAAAACTGCACGGTGTAATTGTACTGTTTTTGTATAAACCCCACAAAAGCCACATTGGGTGGTGTGCCAATAATGGTGGCAATGCCGCCAAAATTGCTGGCATAAGCAATGGCCAGCATGAGGCAGAGCGAAAAATTGCGGAACCCTTTTTCATCATAATTATTATCGCTCATCACTTTTATTACAGAAGCTGCAATGGGAAACATCATCATGGTGGTGGCCGTATTGCTCAGCCACATGCTCAAAAAACCTGTGGCAAGTATAAAGCCGAGTATGATCCTGTTTCCGCTGGTGCCTGTTAATTTTACAATACCCAATGCGATGCGCTTATGCAGGTTCCATTTTTCAATGGCAAGCCCTATCATAAAGCCACCCATAAAAAGGAACACCACCGGGTTGGCATAAGGCGCTGCCGTTTCATCGAGTTTGGCCACGCTCATCAGCGGAAAAAAAATGATGGGCAGCAGCGCCACCACCGGCATGGGCAATGCCTCCAGTATCCACCAGCTGATCATCAATGCAGCAACGGCAAGCGTTTTGCATGCATTGCTCTCTAACCCGAGCGGGTTAAAAAAAAGAAAGAATAAAAAGAGCAGCAGGCCTGCGAGCAGCGATAACCAATGAATATATTTTCTACCCCTCATTTGTATGCAATTAGTTTTTGCGATTCATAAAACCCTGAACAGGATCATTTTTTAGTTTTGTAATGTTGTTCCAAAACAAAAAAGGCTTTTTTCTTTTTACCTTTATCCGAAACCAGTCCTTTCCTGTTAAACCCGTCCTGCACACCCGGCAGGTTTCGCCTGGGCGAACGGAAGTCCATCAATATCCATGGGCTGAGGCCGCTGATATTGGGCATTTTTTCTATCATCAATAAATTTTGGCGGTAAAGGTATTCCTGGTACTCCTCTGTCCAGCGTTCTTCCTTATTGCCATGCAGTCCCTGTTTTGCATCTCCGCCAAATTCTGATACAAGCAGGGGTTTATTAAAAACGCTTTGCCATTTTGCCTCCGGGGCTGTGGCCAGGTCGCCGCCGTACCATCCACGGTATTGGTTAATGGAAATTATATCGAGCCATTCCCCCATTTCATCATCAATAATGCTGATGCCGTTCTCATTCCTGGTAAGTAAAGCCGCACTCACAAGTCGGCTGCTGTCGAACAATCTTGTTTTATGCACCAGGCTTTTTAAAAATTCGTTCCTCGCTGCAGATGCCGGTGTTTCATTTGCTACCGACCAGATGATGACCGAAGCACGGTTTTTATCGCGGTTTATCATTTCCAGCAGTTGGTTCTCGGCGTTTTTATAGGTTTCGGTATTGCTGAAATCTACGGTCCAGTACACCGGAATTTCTTCCCAAACCATCAGCCCAAGCTCATCGGCTTTTTTGAGCATATACTCATTGTGCGGGTAATGTGCCAGCCTCACATAATTACATCCTAAATTTTTTGCATAACGCAACAGGGTTTCCGCATCTTTTTCGCTGTTTGCCCTTCTGCCGTTTATTTCTTCATGCAGGCATATCCCTTTCAAAAAAATTTTCTCGCCGTTCAGCAAAATGCCGGCATCCCTTGTTTCAATTGTGCGGAACCCGACCTTATCTTTTATTTGCTGTCCGGGGATGCTGATACTAACTTCATACAACTGTGGATTTTCGGGCGACCATAATTTGAGCCCCGTTCCTGCTGCTGTTTCAAAATAAGCCCTGCCTGCTCCATCCGCAACAATTGTTTTCTGCAGTTTTAATGCCGGGATATGAATGCTGATCTCCTGCCCGGCCTTAGCATTATTTAACTGCACAAAACCGGTAATACTGTTAGCTGTTTTTTTGCTGAATTGCAGGGTATAATCTTCAATGAATGTAGCAGGTTCATCCACCAGTAAAACATCCCTGGTAATGCCGCCATAATTCCACCAGTCTGTATTGATAGTTGGCACGCCCTGCTTCAGCCGCCTGTTATCTACCTTTACCACCAGGTAATTTCCCTCCTGTTTCAGAAGCTTCGTTATTTCAAAACCAAAACCGGTAAACCCGCCTGTATGCACACCCAATTTTGAGCCATTAAGGTAAACTTCGGCCTGGTAGTTTACAGCCCCAAAATAAACAAACAGCCTTCGTCCCGCTGGCAGGTTATAATCAAATGATTTTTTGAACCAAACGGTACCTTCGTAGTATAAAAGTTTAGGATCACTGGTATTCCAGTCGGCCGGAATTTTCATGACAGCAGATCTGTCAAAATCATATTCCACCAGTTCCTGTTTGTCCTTAGCATGATAGTTATTGTAAAAAGCAGCATTCGAACCCTGGTCGTATTTGTCATACTGCAATCCATGGAAATTATAGTAACCGGTTTCGTATGGATCTACAATATAATTCCAGCGGCCGTTTAAAGAAATCGTTTTACGGCCATATACATTTATGGGGCAATATTGCTGTGCCATCACTAAATGCACTGCTAAAAAAAAGATAAAAAAAACTGTAGCGGGTTTCATAGCCAAATCTATGAAAATAAAACTCAAAATACAGCATATGAAATGCAGCAGCTGACCAAGACGATCTTTTACCTGCCAATATCAGTTACGGCCACAAAGGCCTTGGCACCATTTTCGAGCAATACCCTGTAAAAATCCTTGGTACAGGATTCTGTTTTAATTTTTACAGGTGCAGGCAGCTTATAGGCATTTTGCCTGGCAGGCGATGGATAGAGTTTTGTTTGGGCACTTGTTTGATACCATTCATTCAGCGGCCTTGAAACAGGTTCTGCGGGAGGATTTGTTTTTTGCACATAAACAAGCGGATCTGTGGCCGACCCATTTTTAAGATATATGCCAAAGTGAAGGTGCGGTACCGTATTACGTGCATTACCGGTATTGCCCACGGTGCCGATCTGCTGTCCTTTCTTTACCCGTTGCCCGTCGCTTACCAATTGTTTATCGAGATGTGCATAGTAAACAGAAAAAGATCTGCCAAAAGGTTTCAGCGAGATCACTTTTCCCCCCAGTTCATCTTCTTCCACGTAATCAATGATGCCATCTGCCACGGCCAGCACCGGGCTTCCTTTGGCGGCCATAATGTCGATGCCTTCGTGCTTTCGTTTTCCACCGTCGCGTGGGTCGCCCCAAAGGCTTCCTATATGGCTTTTAACGCTTTCATCAACGGGGAAACCCAGCTCTGGTGAAAATATTATCCTGAGCTCGTACCTGCCACTGCCGCCCAGGGCCGGCTGAATGCGCAGGATATAATTTGAAGATACCGGAGAAACATACTCAATAAAATTAAAAGAAGTATCTGCAGCTTTGATAAATGCTGGTTTACTCAAATCACCCGCTTCAAAAAGTTCTGTAAAAACGGTGGGTGTATTTAGCCCGGTACGCTTCAGGCTGATGCTTATTTTCTGGCCCTTTTTTGCAGTAAAATAAAAACCGGTCGCATCGGGCCGGTCGCCGCCGAAGATGCCGGTTTCTGCATAAGGAACAGGAATGGCCAAAGGGTGCTTCAATGCAAAAGCAGCAGCCGATTGCCAGGCTGCAGATTGCGCCGGATGCTTCTTTACAACCTTATCATGGTATTTTTCACGTGCATTTTTATTGGCCAGCAGGCCAGAACTGCCGCAAGAGGCAAACAGCATAAGGATGCCGGCCAATATTAAATAGTTGAATTTGTTATGCATGCACATACGACTCTCAAATCCCTTTCTTGTAAAACCGGCCCTGCACCCTGCCGGTATTCTTAACTAAAATTTTGGATAAATGCCCGGCACTAACTCTGCCATAGTTCAGCAGGGTATATAAATAACTGATTTTCTTTGCACATCATTATTTTTCCTGCCGAATATCATGTTTTTTTAAAAAAATAGTTTATACTTTTATATCATCTTAAGAAAACATAATACCTGCCCGGGAAACCTTTTTAATCACTTCTAAATTTTACTACAATGGTTACAACAGACACAACCTCACAGGTGAATGAGTGCACAGCCTGGAGGGAAAGACTGCATGCACACAGAGACGAACTTAACCAACTCTCCCACGAACTGGAAACCGTTTCAAAAGGAAAAGACAGCAAAGATATCCTTACCGAAGTGGAACATTTCCAAAACCAGTTTTACATACAACAGATGAATTTTCACGACCTGAACCACGCAATTAAATCACACGCACAAAAACTCACCGCAGAAGGCAACCAGCACCCACCAGAAACGATCAACGAACACGAAACCTTATTGGGCCAGTTCAACCACCTGGAATACACGCTGGAAAAATTAAAAGAAGAATTCAACGGTTTTAAATCGAAAGTATAGATATATCATCCGTACCAGGATCATTTAATTACTCACGGGCTTGTAAGATCAATTGATGACAGCAGGTATACGCTATAAGTGAATCACGGTAACTATCGGGATAACGATGTTGACCAGGGCGATGTTGCTGATGCCATAAAACTATTACAAAAGGATCGTCAATTAACTGCGGGCCACAAAACTACAGTTATGGCAGAATTTGATACCTCACACGTTAAGAACATTGTCTTGCTGGGCCATGCAGGCAGCGGTAAGACAAGCTTAGCGGAGTGCATGCTTTTTGAAGCGGGGCTCATCACCCGCCGCGGCAGCATAGCCGATAAAAACACGGTGGCCGATTACCACGAACTGGAACAGGAAAGAGGAAACTCTATCTTCTCAAAACTGCTGCATACCAAATGGCAGGGTTATAAGATCAACATTATTGACACACCGGGTTACGATGATTTCAACGGCGAAGTGATCAGCGCACTGAGGGTGGCCGATACAGGCGTAATGCTGCTCAATGCCGTTCAGGGAGTGGAAGTGGGCACCGATATCATTTGGGACTATACCGACAGGTTTAAAACCCCCATGGTATTTGCCGTAAATAAACTTGATGATGCCAATGCCGATTTTGACAAGACCGTGGCCGAAGCCAGGGCTCATTTCGGAAATAAAGTAACCCTTGTACAATACCCGCTGAATGCGGGCACCGGTTTTAACCAGATCGTGGATGTACTCAAAATGTGTTTATACAAATTTCCCGAAACGGGCGGCAAACCCGAAAAACTTCCCATACCCGACAGTGAAAAGTCAAAAGCAGAAGATCTGCACCGCCAGTTGGTGGAAGCGGTGGCTGCCAATGATGAAATGCTGATGGAACATTATTTTGAAAACGGCGAACTCGATGAAGATGAAATGAAGATCGGGCTAAAAAAATCGCTCATCAATCATGATCTCTTCCCTGTATTTTGCCTGAGTGCCCTTAAAGATATGGGCAGCGGAAGGCTCATGGGCTTTATTGACCATGCTGGCCCCAGTGCCAATGAAATGCCGGCACAAAAAACCGTAGGCGGCGCCACCATCAGCTGCGATGAAAACGGGCCGCCCTGCATCTTTATTTACAAAACAGTTTCTGAACCGCATGTGGGCGAACTTTCCTTTTTTAAAGTGTACAGCGGAACCATCAAAGCAGGTATGGAACTGGTAAATGAAAATACCGGTGTATCCGAAAAAATAAACCAGCTCTTTGTGGTGGAAGGCAACAAGCGGCTCCCGGTTACAGAACTGGTGGCAGGCGATATTGGTGCCACACTAAAATTGAAGAACACGCATGTGAACAATACCCTGCATGCAAAAGGCCAGCAGGTGGAACTGGAACCCATTGTATTCCCGGCATCCAACCTTACCATGGCCATTGAACCCGCTAAAAAAGGCGAGGAAGAAAAACTGGCCACAGCCCTGCATGAACTGCGCAACGAAGACCCCACCCTTAAAATTGAAGTAAGCCCCGAGCTCAAACAAACTCTTATCCATTGCCAGGGCGATATGCATCTTGCAGTGGCAAAATGGAAAATTGAGAACCAGCACAAAATGGATGTAAAGTTTACCCGCCCACGCATTGCATACAGGGAAACCATCCGCCGCAGCGCCGACAGTATGTACCGTCATAAAAAACAAAGTGGTGGTGCGGGCCAGTTTGGAGAAGTGCACCTGCGCATAGAACCCTGGTACGAAGGCATTCCCGATCCGCAGGGACTGAACGTAAGGCACCGGGATGAATACCCGCTCAACTGGGGAGGAAAGCTGGTTTACTTTAACTGCATTGTTGGCGGCGCCATCGACCAGCGCTTTTTGCCCAGCATTATGAAAGGTGTGATGGAAAAAATGCAGGAAGGACCACTCACCGGTTCCTATGTACGGGATGTGCGTGTGAGTGTATACGATGGTAAGATGCACCCGGTAGACAGCAATGATATTTCCTTTAAACTGGCAGGCCTGCATGCATTCAGCCAGGCATTCCAGGAGGCCGATCCTCAAATTCTGGAGCCGGTTCAAAAACTGGAAGTGCTTTGCCCCGAAGAAGTGACAGGTGCCGTTATTGGCGACCTGCAAACACGCAGGGCCGTGGTGGAAGGCATGGAAAGCGAAGGGCATTTTACAAAAGTGGTTGCCCGCGTACCACTTTCCGAAATGCACGAATACAGCAACAGCCTGCGTTCATTAAGCCAGGGCCGGGCAAGGTTCCGCATGGAGTTTGCAGAATATGTGCCGGTACCGTTTGAAATACAACGCAAACTGGCCGATGAATATGCAAAGCATCATCATGCTAAAGAAGAAGCGATGGCCTGAGATAGAAATGTGCAAATGTGCAAATGTGCAAATATGCAAATGACGAAATAAGCAAAAGGGCGGCTCCAAAAAAGCTGCCCTTTTTAATTTCTTACAATGCCTTTCACAATTCGTGTAATTCGTGTAATTCGTGTTTTCTTTAATTCGTGTTTTGTTCAATTCGTGTTTAGTCTAATTCGTGTATTTATTTTACCTTGCGCCCATGCAGCAATACCTGAATCTTTTACAACATATCATTGATACCGGCGTGGATAAAGCCGACCGCACGGGCACCGGAACCCGCAGTGTTTTTGGCTACCAGATGCGCTTCAACCTGCAGGAGGGCTTTCCCATGGTTACCACCAAAAAAACGCATTTAAAAAGTATTATTTATGAACTGCTCTGGTTTTTGCAGGGCGATACCAATATCAAATATTTAAAAGATCATAATGTAAGCATCTGGGACGAATGGGCCGATGCCGACGGAAACCTGGGCCCGGTGTATGGCAAACAATGGCGCAGCTGGCAAGGTGCAGGCGGCGTGGAAACAGACCAGGTGAAAGAAGTGATACAGCAATTAAAAACAAACCCCGACAGCCGCCGCATGATCATCAGTGCATGGAATGTGGCCGATCTGCCAAAAATGAAGCTGATGCCCTGCCATTGCCTTTTTCAGTTTTACACTACTCCTCCCCCTCCTTCGGAGGGGGCTGGGGGGAGGTTAAAACTAAGTTGCCAGTTATACCAGCGCAGTGCAGATGTGTTCTTAGGCGTTCCGTTCAACATTGCCTCTTATGCATTGCTTACCATGATGATGGCACAGGTTTGCGATATGGAACCGGGCGATTTTGTACACAGTTTTGGGGATGCGCATTTATACAGTAACCATTTTGAACAGGCACAGCTGCAACTCAGCCGTACGCCGTTTCCACTGCCTCAAATGAAGATAAACCCCGCAGTAAAAGATATTTTCGATTTTAAGTTTGAAGATTTTGAACTGGTAAATTATCAAAGCCACCCGGGTATAAAAGCACCGGTGGCTGTATAAAAAAATCCCGGTATCTGCTACCGGGATAATGATTTTATTTTGCTTTCTTTTACTTTCCACCAACCTTGATCGAGAATGGGATATCTTTTGGAGGCAGGCATTTTTTATCGTTGCAAACCATATAGGTAATTGTGCCTTTTGCAAGCGTAGGTACAGCGGTTTTCATTTTAATTTTTTGTACAAACACCACTTTATTTCCGTAGAATTTTAATACGCTCTTAAAATTGGGATCGTATTCTTTTATGAGTTTACCCTGCTCTTTTACTTTGTCTTCGAGCTTAAACAGCGGGTTGGCCGTAAAACTAAAACTGGTAGCCTCCGGCCCTTCGCCTGCCTCCTGTGCATAGATATGCCAGCCTGGCTGAAGGGTAGCCGTTATTTGGAGTTCGTAAAGCTTATCAGCTATTTTTTTAGAAGTGTAAGTCCACTTTACCGGGTTTTCAATTTGCGAAAAAGCCATCGCGGTAAAAGACAGAAGTATAATAAGGGAGAGAATTATTTTTTTCATATTCTTTCGACTGGTTAAAGAATGTAAAGTTAATATGGAACTGCCGGTTTGCTTGTTAAACTTTGTTAATTAGTTCAGGATAACCCAAACAGGTTTTTGAATACCTGCCTGCCGTTAACATTACCCAACACTGCATTACCGGCCCTTTCCGGGTGCGGCATCATGCCAAAAACATTGCGGGTTTTATTACAGATCCCTGCAATATTCATTGCCGTCCCGTTTGGATTTGCTGCAGGGTTGATATTACCCTCTGCATCGCAGTAGCGGTAAATGATCTGCCGGTTGGCTTCCAGTTCTTTCAATACAGCATCATCGGCATAATATCTGCCTTCGCCATGGGCAACCGGTATTTTTAAAGGAATACCTTCCTGCTCACTTTTAATATAAACATTTTTACAAACAAATTTTTGTCCTGCATTCCGGAGCAGCACCCCGGGCAGCAAACCGCTTTCACATAAGATCTGGAAACCGTTGCATACACCCAGTACCTTTCCTCCATCATTTGCAAATTCAATTACACGCTGCATCATAGGACTAAAGCGGGCAATGGCGCCGCAGCGGAGGTAATCGCCATAGCTGAACCCGCCCGGCAGCACAATACAATCTTCGCTGCTAAACCCCGGCAGGTCTTCATCCTTATGCCAGAGTGGTATTACCTGCTGCCGGTAATCTGAGCCTAATGTTTCCATCATATCCCGGTCGCAATTAGACCCAGGAAAAACAACCACGCCAAATTTCATAAACCGGTTTTTAATTTCAGTGCAAAAGTACAATTCCCTTTTCGTTTAGCAGCGCTACAAATGCTGCTATGCACAAAGCTGCCATACACCAGTGCATAATTTGGGGAAATAACTTTTTGTCGGGGTAAAAAAAAGCAGCTGTTATGAGTAACGACAAAGGCACGGCCGCCAGTATCCAGAATTCAAAACCGCTTACCCTGCTTAAAAAGGGAACCAAAACGGCCACTGCAAAATAAAGATATAGTAAATGCCAGCTTTTGCGGGTTTGCACCACCTGCCTGCGCATATTTGCCTGTACAAAAAATATGCCCAGCAGCATAACAGCCAGCAGCATTGCAATACCAATATAGGTCCACCTGCTTTCACTGAAAACAGGAGTATGGAGGACTACAGACGGAAACCGCACTTTATTCCACCTGTTTGTAAGATAAAGCCAGGATGCAAAAAAGTAATAAGGTGTAATGAAGCCGATCAATCCCATGAGCCATTCCCGCAGGCGGAAAGGACGGGCGATGGTGATGCCCACCATAATAAGCACTACAAATGCAAAACTGGGCGCATATACAAAAGTAGCCGCAGAAGTAAGCAGGCCAATGTTGAAAATGGATGATTTGGGCCGCTGGTCATTGTGAAGGGTTACCAGTTTTGCCCAAACCCAAATAAAGACCGTATTTACGATCATAGGGGCCGAAAGCCGGTACCAGTCTGTAAACATGGCTGTGATCAGCAAAAAACTCATGCCTGTGAGATAATGAGGCTTTGTAAACAGGCGCTGATTGTTCACGATCTTATTGAACCAAACTGCCTGGAAGTATAAAAGCAGCAGGCTGATGGCAGGATATATCCACGGAAAGCTACTGCCTGCCGGTTCCAGCAGTTGCAACAATCCTTTATACAAAAAAGCGTCTTCCTGCCTTGGAAGCGTGGGCTCAGCAAAAACAAAGGAGGGAATGCGCAGCACAGCCGCATAAATGAGCAGCAAAAAATTATTATATGGGATATTGGCTTTAAAAGTTCCCGTCACTGGTTATACCGGTTAATATTCAAAATTTGATAATTGCAAAAATCTCAAATAAAAACCATCTTTTAAAATTAATCGGCGAAAGATATTAACAGGCTTAGAGGGAAGGCCTGGAGAAATTTACTTTTACAAAGCTTATAAGCCCGCGGTATGTGGCGGGTATGATCACTTCGTAAAGCCCTACCTGCTTAGAAAGCCTGGGCATAAATTCGTAGCCCTTTTCCCGGCTTTTAAGCGTGGCATTCCTCCTGATACTGCCATTGGCCGAGAGCGCCTGGCTGCTTACAACCTGCCGGTTCTTTATTTTTTCAAGAAAGAGGAAATATATCTCCGAGCCTGCATTATGGGTGCCGTATGACAGGTAATTATCGGAATTATCATCTGATTGCGATTTAAATACGATGTTCATCCATTTTGGTTTCAACGAACTGTCCACATCCATGATCAGCATATTATCATATTCATACCTGGTATTGTTCGAAAAACGGCTGTAGTCCCTGTAAGGCCTGTAATAGTTGTAGTAACCCGGCGAGTACATACTGTAGCCGCTGTAGCCATAAGGTGAACCATACAGATAATCCCAGCGGTTCCAGTTGTTGCCACTGGTAAAGGAAGAATAATCTTCTGCCACGAGCATATAACTGCCGTCGCGCTTCAGAAATATATTACGAAGGAACATGTCATCAAATGCCGACCGGTATTTTCCATCGGATATCCTTCTGCGTATAGAATCGGGGAAAGGAATAAATAAATTCTTTTCAGCAAGTGCCGACATATCAAGCTGGGAGGCATACAAGCCTTCCACGTTTCCATTTCTGCTCGTATAAAAAAAAGAGTTCAGCAGGTAATTCCTGTTCAGGTTATCGATCTTGATCTTTACTTCATCAATATATTTATCAGAAAGTGAAAGTGGTTTTGAAATATATTGCTGAGAACCGGGTGCTATACTGAATATCTCCACATCATTTATGTTTTCCCTGTATCCCTGCTTACGTTGCCTTGCAAACACAATGCTGCCATCATTTGCCACCTGGAGGTCGGAAAATACATCCCTGCGTTCATTATATTTCATATTATAACGAATACTGTCTGTAAGCTCCAGCTGATCGCTCATCCTTTTGGTAACCAGCGTAACCTCATCATCTTTGTAGCGCATTTTATACACAAGAATCTTCTTTTTGTCTTCACTGTAGGTGGTACTGTATATCCTGCTGTTGGCCAGCAGCCCGATCTTAGTGGTATCGATTGTAAAAATATCCCCTACTTTTTCTCCCCTGCTGTTGAACCGCAGCGCATTACATTGTACCACGCTGTTTTTCTGGCGCTGGTAGATCATAAAAAAATAATCGGGATATACTACAAAATCCACGTTCAGCAGCCTGTCGTCCAAAAATTTCAGCCTGTTATTGCTGATCTG
Source organism: Ferruginibacter sp. (assembly GCA_049291115.1). Lineage (GTDB taxonomy): Bacteria > Bacteroidota > Bacteroidia > Chitinophagales > Chitinophagaceae > Ferruginibacter. The sequence continues at coordinate 21,291 of JBATOU010000034.1, read as the reverse complement.
CTGCATGTCTTTGTCGAGTACCTGCAGGTAATGGCGGTTGCCATTGCCTTTATAAATGATATAATTTCCGCCCACTTTTCCAAGTATCTCAAAATTGATCTCCACGTTATCTTCCCGCAGCGGGTCCGAATAAAGTAATTCCTGGCCCAGGCCCGAAAGCGAAAGCGTCATAAAAACCATCCACACTATAATTCTTTGTAGCATTGTGTATTCGTTTGTATAAATTTACGGTATAAAATTATCTACTTTCTTACAAGACAAAAAGAAAACAATTTTGCTGCAGCCACATAGCAAAATCATTTTATTTATAAACCGATCATGCAAACAGTCTTAATCTCCGGTGGAACAGGTTTTACCGGCAAACATTTAACAAAAATACTGCTTCAAAAAGGGTACAGGGTAATTGTGCTCAGCAGGGATGCACATAGCAGAGAACCCGTTTCAAACATGCGTTATGCCCATTGGGATATCAGTAAGCAGGAAATCGATAAAACCGCCATTTCGGATGCCGACCACATCATACATCTCGCAGGTGCGGGTGTAATGGACAGGCGCTGGAGTAAAAAATACATGGCCGAAATTGCAGACAGCCGCACCAGGAGCGCCTCCCTGCTTGTTAACAGCCTTAAAACAACCACCCACAAAGTACAAAGTTTTATCAGCGCCTCGGCCATTGGCTGGTATGGTGCAGATACAAATAGTACCGCTTTTACGGAAGAAGCGCCGGCATCGCCCGGTTTTTTAGGCGAAACCTGCAGGGTTTGGGAAGCAGCAGCCGACGAAGCAACAACCCTGGGCATCAGGGTATGCAAGCTGAGAACCGGTATTGTACTGGGCAAAGGCGGCGGCGCATTTGAAAAATACAGCAAGCCGGTAAAATATGGACTGGTGCCCATCATGAGCAGCGGAAAACAGGTAATGAGCTGGATCCACCTCGACGATATTTGCCGCATGTACCTTTTTGGAATAGAGAACAACCAGCTTCAGGGAAACTTTAATGCAGTGGCAACAGTGCCCGAAAGCAACAGGTCTTTTATGCTTAAACTGGCAAAACAAATGCGGGGAAACAGGTTTATTGCATTTCATATACCTGCCTTTGCACTAAAACTCGGACTCGGAAAATCGAGCATTGAGATTTTGAAAAGCTGTACTGTAAGCAACAGCAAAATAAAAGCTGCAGGGTTTACTTTTATATACCCAACTGCAGAAGCAGCACTGGCTGAACTTTGCCGGCCCTTATAGATCGGTTTTTATAAACCTGCGATGGCTCAGGTAAATAAATAAAACGAGGTATATGATCGCAAGGGCAAAAGCAATTTCCGGTTTGTCTGCAGGCATCACCATTTTGGTCATCGATTTTATGGGGTTATCCGGAAATGTAAGCAGGCCGTCTGAAGCATTCATGGGAAGATAATCGCCCATACTTCCAAAATCGCCCACCCCATCCTTTTTGAGTTTAATGCTCCACACATCGAGCAATTGAGAGAGGATATTTTCTGCCCCCAGGTAAATGAAGTACAAGCCAATAGCAAAACCGGTTTTACGCACCAGCACAGAAATAAAAACAGCGATCATGTTGTAAGTAACTGCCTTTAAAAAGAAAAAACCCACATGTGAAAATTTATTGAGGGAAAATTCTGTTCCGGAAAAAAGCCCGAACAGGAGTGCCGTAATCATTACCAGTATCGTTGTAACCACTGCTGCAATGAGGGCAATTACCAGTTTAACATTTATGAATTCCTGCCGGCTCCACCCGTCGATAATATTCTGCCTGCTTGTTCTGTAAGCATATTCATTGGTAACAAATATGATGAGAAGCAATGCGGGCAATATCAGTAAGAAACCTGTGGCATAGCTCGTTGTTTGCCAGGTATTGCTGAAACTGTACGGATCAAAGGAAACCATTGCACCCGCAGGGCCCGATTCTTTGATGATGTTCTTATTTACAGAAAAAACAATATAGTTTGTAAGCACAACCCCAAAAACAAAAAAGACCGACAGCACTTTAAAGGGATTATAATCTTTCAGCTTGAGCCATTCTATTGCCAGTAATTTTTTCATTGCATCATTTATTGGTAAGTTCAAAGAATTTGTTTTCGAGGCTTTTTCGTTTCAACTGCAGGTGAGAAAGCGTAATGCCGTTATTGAAAAAATGGCGGTTTACACTGCTTAAATTTGCTGTGCCCGGGGTAAAATGCAGATCGATCATTCCATCCAGTTTATCTGCTTTGATGCAACCCGGCACCTGCATGGCCAATTCCTGGAGCCGCGGCAGATCATCTGCAGCAACCTGCACGATATCATCCGTTACAAAAATATCATTCACATGACCCGATGCAATCAGTTTGCCCTGTTTGAGTATGGCCACATGGGTACAAACTTTTTCCACCTCATCGAGCAGGTGACTGGCCATGATAATGGTTTTTCCCTGCCCGGCCAGTTCTTTTATTAGGGTTCTTATTTCTGCAATACCCACCGGGTCGAGCCCGTTGGTGGGTTCATCAAAGATCAGCACTTCGGGGTTGCCCAAAATGGCGGCGCCGATGGCAAGCCTTTGTTTCATGCCCAGCGAATAGGTACTAAAAGCCGATTTTTTCCTATGTGAAAGACCTACAATTTCAATCACCTTATCAATATCTTCTGCACCATGTTCTTTAATGGCTGCCGAAATGGACAGGTTTTGCAGCGCAGATAAATAATGGTAAAAATTAGGTGTTTCCAGCAAAGTGCCCATACGGCGGCGATGCGCATCTGTAGGTGCCTCATCAAAGAGAGAATAGGAACCGGCTGTTGGTTTTAAAATACTGGTGATAATGCTCAGCAGTGTTGTTTTTCCACTGCCATTGGGCCCCAGGATGCCAAAAACCGATCCTTTGGGCACCGAAAAACTTACATCCTGCAGGGCTTTAATATGACCGTAATTTTTGGAGAGATTGTTTACAGAGAGAATTGACATATTAGTTTTTAATTAGGCACAAGATAAATAATGAGTTTCAATTTCAAACATGCACAAATATACAGAAGGCAAAATCAACTGATGGATACTTTCTAATGCCGCTCATGCCATACCGATGAAAACCCGCCCAATATGGCAAATCCCTCTTTGTTGAAATGAATTTTATGCAGTTGCAGCTGATCCACATCGGCCTGTAATACTTTCCGGTGAAAGGGGTTCATGGTGCCGCCTTTTTCACCAGCAGGCACCTGCGGATCGTATTGAAAATGCGGGTCTACCAGGGTGCCTCTTGGATACATGATCCCCGGGGTACCCGCACCACGTATATCCAGCTCTTCGGGATGATCGAGCCCCAGCGTATGACCAAACTCGTGCGCAGCCGTGGTGGAATTATTGAGCAGGTTGGCCAGTTTAAAATAACCGGTATTGCTGTTTACCCCATCTACAAATGAAATATCATTGGCACTGTATTCTTCCACCCGGAAATAATTGTTTTCGGGATCTTTGTTTTCGGTTACATCTGCCGGTTTTAATGCCGGCGCATAAATACCCTGCATGCTGAACCTGAGGGTATAGATTTTACCATTAACCAGTACCGTGGCCTGCGGATCATTCCAATGCGCTTCAATGTCCCTGGCAATATCAATGCAAAGCTGCGGATAAGCGGCATCTCCATAAAAAAACAAACGGGCGTAAATTGTAAGCTGCCTGGTTTGCTCATTCAGTTCTGCTATTCCCATCTTTTTTAAAGTTTGATGTCTAAAATAACGTTTTTCTTTAAGGCGCACAAAAAGCGGGCATATGCCACTCATCCAGCACAGGATTTGCTGTAGCAATAAGATCCTTAGATTTGGATATAATTAATCTAAAAAAATTTATGTATGAAACCGGTTTTTCTTTTACTCCTGATTACCACCGCAATTTCCTGCAATCAAAATCCTCCCGCTGATACCCGGCAAAAAGCCTTTGACCTGGAGCAGGTAAAAAGCCATATTACTGAAATGAATAAGACATATGGTGACAGGTTCCTCACTGATGATACGGCCTTTTACCAAAAACGCTATTGTAAAGATGCACAGGCCATGCCCGAAAAGATGCCGGCGCTTGTTGGCAGGGAAGCAATTCAACATTATTACTATGATAATGGCAAAAACAGGGATTTTAAGGTCGAAATAATTGCCGGAAACATTTACGGCAATGAAGAACTGGTGCTGGAGGAAGGCACCTATAATTTCCCGGATGGGAAAGGTGCAAGTTTCGACAATGGCAAATTCATTGCTGTTTGGAAACAGGAAAACGGCATATGGAAACTATACAGGGAGATATGGAATAGCAATGTTTCCTCAAAACAATAATCAAAAATTTATGACCATGAAACAATTACTATTTGTTGCTGCTGCATTTTTATTCACCGCCGATCTGCAGGCCCAGATGGACCTCCCTCCCAGTGGCGGAAACCCAAGGGCAATGGTAAGTGAAGAAGTAGGCATCACTTCTATTACCATTAAATACTCAAGGCCCGATGTGAACAAACGGGAAGGAAAACTATTTGGCGACGGCAACCGCGTTCCTTATGGTTTTAAAGAAACAAATTTTGTTACAGGAAAAAATGATGCTCCCTGGCGGGCAGGTGCCAATGAAGCCACCAATATCAGTTTTGAACATGATGTAAAAGTGGAAGGCAAAGACATCAGGGCCGGCACCTACGCATTGTTCATGGCCATGGGTGCCGAAAATGTTACACTCATTTTTTCGGGCCAGGCAGAAGCCTGGGGCAGCTTCAGCTACGATCCTGCTCAAGATGTACTGCGGGTGGATGTAAAACCCGATGCCCTTGAAAAACCGGTGGAATGGCTCAAATACGAATTCATAGCACATAAGGAAACCAGTTGCACGATTGCCATGCAATGGGAAAAAATTTCGGTGCCGTTTAAGATCGATGTGGATGTTGACAATATTGTTATCAACAGCCTTCGTAAAGAAATGACCAGCCGCAAAAGCTTTACTCCTGCACTGGAACTGCAGGCAGCACAATATTGTCTTAATAAAAACATCAACCTCGAAGAAGCGCTCCGCTGGAGCAAAAACGCCATTGACGGCCCCGGTGGACAAAAAACCTTTATCACCCTGCGCAACCTGGCCACAGCCTACGAAAAATTAAACCGCCTTGCAGAGGCAGACAGCAGCATGGTTGAAGCGCTGCAGATAGCCACCGCCAATCAATACACTGCTTACGGAAGGCAGCTGATTGTACAAAAAAGAACAGACAAGGCCCTGGAAGTTTTTAAAGCCAGCCAAAAAAGATACGGAAATATTTTTGGCGTAAACAACGGGCTGATGAGCGGTTATGCTGCAAAGGCCGATTTTAAAAACGCTCTCAAATATGCCGAAAAAGCATTGGTACAGGCCCCCAATGAAGCTGCCAAAAAACAACTGGAAGGATCTATACAAAAGCTGAAAGAAGGCAAAGACATCAACCTTTAACCGGCCCGTCTATTTCAGATACTGTTCAAAATAATCAGTCACCTTTTGATATAAATGTGCCCGGTCCTTACCCACTACATTGTGCTCGTATCCCGGGTAGATCATATAATCTACCTGCACACCGGCATCCACGCAGGCTTTTACAAAATTTACAGAATGCTGCTGAACCACTACGGGGTCCTGTGATCCATGAATGAGCAGGAGTTTGTCTTTTAGTTTTGAAGCCTGTTTAATAAGGTTGTTGGCTTTATACCCCTCGGGGTTTTCCTGCGGTGTATCCATGTAGCGCTCGCCGTACATCACTTCGTACATACGCCAGTCCATAACCGGCCCGCCCGCCACTGCCGCCTTAAAAATACCGGGATGATTGAGCACAAAATTGGTTGTCATAAAACCACCATAACTCCATCCAAACAATCCCATTCTTTTTTTATCAATATAGTTTTTTGCATCAAGGAATTGCAGCGCAGTCTCCAGGTCCTGCATTTGCGGCTCGCCTGCACGCCTGAAAATGGCCTGCTCAAATGCTTTTCCCCGGTTGGCGCTTCCCCGGGTGTCTAAGGTAAACACTACGTAACCCCGTTGGGCCAGGTACTGGAACCAGTAATCGCCGGTGCCGCCGTTCCAGCTGTTGCTGATCATCTGTGCATGCGGGCCACCGTACCAGTAAACGATCAGGGGATATTTTTTGCTGCTGTCGAAATCCACCGGCGTAAACATACGGCAATACAGATCTGTTCCTTCGCTGTTTTTAATAGAAAAAATACTGAGCTTACCAGCACGGTAAGCCTGTAAAGGATTTGCCGCCTGCAGCAGGGTTTTTATCTTTCCAGTTTTTGTTTCAATAAGCTGTACCGTACGCGGATTATCAGGTGCCGAAAAAACATCCAGCACATAACTGCCATCATGGTTGAGCAGGCTGTTGTTCATAGAATTGGCCGTTGTAACCCTTTTTCGTTTACCATTCTTTAAGTTCACTGCATACAGGTTAACAGCAATGGGCGAAATTTCTGTAGAGGTATAAAACAGGTTTTCTCCTTTTGCATCAAACTGCTTTACATCCAGCACTTCCCATGGGCCCGAAGTGATCTGCTTCATAAGTTTTCCGCTAATATCATAAAGATATAAATGGTTCCATCCATCTCTCCTGCTTTGCCATAAAAACTGCGATGGTTTGTTCTTTACAAAAAGCACAGGGTTCAGTGGTTCGGTATACTTTTCGTCTTTTTCTTCAAACAATGTCTTTACAAGATCGCCGGTAGTTGCGTCATACTGGTTGAGGCGCATATGGTTTTGCTCCCGGTTGAGCACGGCTATAAAAATATATTTATCATCGGGGCTCCAGGCAATATTGGTGAGATATTGTTCGGCAGGCTCACCGGTTTTAAGATAAACAGTTGAATTTGTTTCGCAGTTATAAACAGCCACGGTTACATGATGGCTTTTATCGCCTGCCATCGGGTATTTGATATTTACATTCTTTGCAGGCACAGCGGTCCAGTCAATGATTGGGTAATCGGTCACCATGCTTTGATCCATACGGTAAAAAGCAAGCAACTTGCCGTTGTTACTCCAAAAAGTACCCTTACTTATCCCAAACTCATCGCGGTGTACAGAAGATGCATAAACAATGTCGGTGCTGCCATCGGTTGTTACCTGTTTTGCTGCGCCATCTTTGCCTGCGTATAAATTAAAATCCTGCAGGTAGGCATTAAAGCCCGCCGCACTTTGGTCGAGGTTTTCTTTTGATGCCAGTGCCTTATCGGCCATCAAACGGAACCCGTCGTCTTTTGTATTAAGTAAATACCTGTTTCCCCTTACAGCAAGCTGCCAGCCATCGTTTGCAAATTGTATGGCCGGCATCGAAGCCAGTGTATCAAGACCGGCTTTTTTGAGGCGGCTGTTTAATTGGCCCAGCGTTAAAAAAGGCTGATCGGGTGCAGTTGAAAAACCACCCTTCATCCAAACATCGGCACCCTCTGCTTTTTTAAGATATACATAATCATTGGTTCCTTTAATGAACTGGAGCTGACGGAGATTTTCCGGGGCCAGCGTGGTGCGGGCATTCAGCATTGCCTCCTGTATGGTAAGATCTTTTAGCTGGGCAAAACCTGTAATACATGCAAAAGCTATCAATAGCAAGAACAAAAACTTTTTCATATCAAATCAGTTATACAACAAATATAAGCCCGGCGCTTCAATTAACCGTTTACAGGTCTTTATTCGCCTTTATGCAACGAAAAACTTATATTTGCAGTCTTAGACCTAATAGTGCGCATAACTCAAAAAAAAATACTGTTTGGGGGCATTTTATGCCTCTTTAATTTTTGTGCAGTTTTTGCCCAATGTCCTCCTAATATTGATTTTGAACAGGGTAGTTTCAATGGCTGGACCTGTTTTTCGGGCATCGCAAGGTCGGTCAATAACCAGAATGTAATTTCACTTACCAATGTTGGCCAAATTCCGGGCAGGCACGAAATAATACCTTCCTTCCCGTTTCCCGGTTACGATGAATATGGAAATTTTCCTAAAAGCTGCCCAAATGGAAGTGGCTATTCCATAAAACTGGGCGATAACACAGGAAAGCATGAGGCCGAAGGGATTGAGTACGTTTTTACCATTCCGCCCACGGCAACAGAATTCAGCCTCGTTTACCATTATGCCCTTGTAATAGAAGATCCGGGGCACCAGTTGCACGAACAACCAAGATTGAGAATAGAAGTTACCAATGTAACCGACGATGAACCACTCAACTGTTCATCAATTTCATTTGTGGCGGGGGCAAACCTGCCCGGCTTTCAACTATCACCAAGATCTTATGGCACCCGGCGTTTTTATTATAAAGACTGGTCGGCCAATACCATCAAGTTAAACGGGCTCCAGGGTAAGACTATTCAGTTGCTCATCAAAAATGCAGATTGCGTTTTTTTTGATCATTTTGGATATACTTATCTTGATATCAATACCGAATGCAATGGCTTTATGCCCGGCACTTCTTATTGTGCAGGTGATACTGCAGTGAATGTAAAAGCTCCAATAGGTTACCAATCTTATAAATGGTTCAATAATAATTTTACACAGGTATTAAGCCAGCAACAGGTGTTTCATATTCAACCACCACCTGCACCCGGAACGGTTCTGGCACTCGAACTCACTCCCTATAATGGTTATGGATGTAAGGACACACTCATGATCCCTTTCAGGAACGACCTTGTAATTCCGGCCGATGCAGGTGTAAATAAAACGATCTGCACCAATGATTCCGTCAGGCTTGGTATACCCCCCTCGGCAAATGCCATTTACAAATGGTCGCCGGCACACGGACTGGGCAGTACCAGTATTTCAAATCCTGCCGCTTTTCCTGATACAGATACTACTTATACTTTAACCGTAAGGTCCGAAGGTGGCGGATGTGCCGGTACCGACCAGGTGCGTATTACCCGGCGGGTGCTGGATACCAGTATTGCCGTATCGGGCAGCAATCCTTATTGTATCAATACAGGTAACCCGCCTGTACTCTCAGTGGCAAATGCGGATGTAATTCAATGGTACAAAGATAACCAACCATTGAGCGGTGCCAATCAGTTTAGTTTAAGCCCGGCACTAACTGGCAGTTATAAAGCATCCTTAAAATACAATGTTTGTGCAGCTGCCGTATTTACAAAAGAACTGAATGTTGTTATAGACAGGCCTGCGCCTGCCACCAGGTATGCCGATGTGCTTACACCACTTAATTTCCCAATAAGATTAAACGCAAGAACTATCGGCAACAATGCCAGGTGGTCGCCCGCATTCCAGTTAGATGATATAACAAATTACAACCCTTTATTCAGGGGCACACAACCCCAATTGTATACCGTAAGCCTAACTACCGAAACAGGCTGTATTACGGTAGATACCGTGTATGTGAAACCATACAAGAAGATTGCCATATATGTACCTTCTGCATTCAATCCCGAATCGGCCGGGCTTAATAACCACCTGCGGCCGCTACTGCTTGGTTTTGCAAAAGTGAATTATTTCCGCATTTACGACCGCTGGGGAAAATTGCTTTTCCAGGCCGAAAATGATTACCCGGGATGGGATGGAAAAATAAAAGGATTGTATCCCGAAATACAATCGGTGGTATGGATACTTGAGGCCGTGGATGTGGATGGAAAAACACACCAGGCAAAAGGCGCCACCGTATTGATCAGGTAATTTATTTTGAAGACCTTGCCTGTGCCAGCAGGTCGGCCAGCACACAGGCTGTTACAGCTTCCAGCACCACCGGCACACGAAGTGCAATACAGAGATCGTGCCTTCCTTTTACAGAAAAATATTCCATCTGGTTCGTTTCCGTATTTAAAGAATACTGTTCATGCGGTGTGGAAGAAGTGGGTTTTACCACCACCCTGAAAACAAGCTCATTCCCATTTGTAATTCCACCAACAATACCGCCTGCATGATTGCTGCTTGTTTTGCCCGAAATATTTTCCAATGCATCATTGTGCACACTGCCAAACATTTTTGCTGCTGCAAAGCCTGCGCCGAATTCTATTCCTTTTATGGCCGGAATGCTGAATACAGCATGACTGATGAGCGATTCGGCAGAATTAAAGAATGGCTCCCCCAGTCCAAAGGGCAAATTGCTTACCACGCATTCCACCATACCGCCAATGCTGTCTTTGGCATCAATGGCTTTTTGCAGGCCGGCTTCCAGGTTGGTTTCTCCACCAATTTCTGTAATGCGGGCTTTACACTCAATGGCAGCGTCGTAACCTTTCAATATTTTTTTTGCCAGCACACCGGCAGCTACCAGGCAAACGGTAAGCCTTCCGCTGAAATGACCGCCGCCCCTGTAATCCTGGAAACCCCTGAATTTTTTTGCAGCAACAAGATCGGCATGCCCGGGCCGCGGTATTTCAAGCTGCTTTTCATAATCGCTGCTGCGGGTATTCTTATTTTCAAAAACAATTGTCAAAGGAGCCCCTGTTGTTTTACCATTGAATAAACCCGAATAAAAAACTGGCCTGTCGTCTTCCCTGCGGGGCGTGGTGCCTTTTTGCAGGCCACCTTTGCGGCGTTCAATATCTGTTACAAAATCTTCTTCTGCCAGCTCTATGCCCGGCGGGGAGCCGTCTATCACAATTCCCACATGTGTGCCATGCGACTCTCCAAAAATACTCAGCCTGAATATGGTTCCGAAACTGTTCAAAATTTACTTGTATTTAAATGATCAATGCGCTCATACTACAACCGCTCCCAGTTTTTCTATATCGTCAAAAAATGCCGGGTAAGATTTGTTCACTGCTTCTGCTCCTTCTATCTCCACTTCAGATACTGCTCCCAAAGCCGCTGTGGCAAGGGCCATGGCAATGCGGTGATCGTGATGAGAAAATGTATTGGCGCCTTTTATTTTCTCCGGCGCTTCAATGATCATCAGGTCATCCTGCAACTTTATTTTTACACCCAGCTTGCCAAATTCTTCCTGTAAAGTTAAGGCACGGTTGCTTTCTTTGTGCAAAAGCCTCCCTGCACCTTCTATTACAGAAGTTCCATCGCAATAGGCAGCCAAAGCAACCAACGGTGGAAAAAGATCAGGACAGTCGCCTGCATCAAAATGAAAAGCTTTCAAATGATTCTTACGTACCGTTATTTTTTCTGCAGTAATGCTCATGATGGCGCCCGCATCCATTAAGGCATGCAGTACGGCTTTGTCGGCCTGTGCCGAAAATACATCAAGCCCGGTTACGCTTACATCGCCTGCCACTGCACCCGAAACCAATAAAAATGCAGCGCCGCTCCAGTCGCCCTCTACAGTATACTCAATAACGGGTTTCTGTTCAGCGGGTTTTGGAAAAATTTCGAAAGACTGGTATTGGTTGTTAACAACCCTGTATCCAAAATGCTCCATCATTTGCATGGTAAGGTCAATATAGGGCCTGCTTTTAAGATCCTTTACATGTATCAAAGTATTTACGGTTGCCGATGCTGCCAGGGCTATCAGCAGGCCTGTAAGAAATTGTGAACTTAATGAACCATCTACTGTTATTTCTGATGCACAAAGCGGCCCCTCTACTTTCAATGGTAAAAAACCTGCATTGGAACTTGCCTGTACGCCCAATTGGGGCAACACTTCATCAAAAAAATTCATGGGACGCTTCAGCAGGCTGCCCGTGCCTGTAACGGTTATCTGGCGCCTGCTTAAGGAAGCAATGGGTGTGAACATGCGGATAGAAAGGCCACTTTCGCCACAGTTGATAGTATTGCTTACGGGGTCCACACCATCAGAATCTATCTCGAGCAGTTGCTCTTTTTTCTCAAGCATGGCGCCCAGCGACTGAATGATATCCATGGCAGCCCTGTCGTCATTACTGTTGCCCGGGTTATGTATAAGTGTTTTTCCCTTGTGCAGCAATGCCAGCGCCAGGGCACGCTGCATGGCGCTTTTAGACACCGGCGCATTTATTACGCCGCTCACATTACCGGGTTTCACCACTCTCTTCATAATAGCCAAGATACGAATCAATCGGCTATGTTCATTAAAAAGCTATTTTTGCAGCCTTAGTTTCACCATGCATATCAACCGAAAAAAAATATTCCGCCGGGCAAAGCTCATCATTATTATTTATTGCCTTACCGGCATTTGCCTTTACTACCTGCAGGATAGATTTCTCTTTCATCCCGAAAAACTGGAACCCGGCCATGTTTTTAATTTTACAACAAGGTTCAAAGAATTAAATATCCCGTTTAATAAAACAGACACCATGAACCTGCTGAAGTTTTTACCGCAGGATAGTATAAGGCGGGGCATCGTATTATATTTTCACGGCAATAAACAAAACATAGAGCGCTATGCAAAATTTGCAGATCATTTTACAAAATATGGCTATGAGGTATGGATGGAAGATTATCCCGGTTATGGGAAAAGCACGGGGCAGATAACGGAAGATAAATTATACGACCAGGCCCTGCAGCTTGGTAAAATGGCCCTTAAAGTTTGCGGGGCAGACAGCATCATTGTTTACGGAAAATCTTTTGGAACCGGCATCGCTGCTTATACTGCCACAACGTTTAAACCCAAACAACTGATTCTGGAAACCCCTTATTACAGCATTCCCGATCTCTTCAACTCCTTTGCACCCATTTATCCCACCGCCTACATGAGCAAATATAAAATACCAACCTATAAATTTTTGCAGGATGTGGAAGCGCCTGTAACTGTTTTCCAGGGAACAAATGACGGCATCACGCGTTACAGCCGTGCAAAAAAACTAAAAAAATATTTTAAGCCCGGAGATTCATTCTTCAGCATCGATGGCGGAACCCATCATAACCTGGCCACATTCAAAGCATATCAAACAGTGTTAGATTCACTGCTCTCTAAATAATACATACATTCACTATCCTTTACATCGCAATCCTACCATTTCTAAACAAATTCGCACAATTCGTGTAATTCGTGTATCTGAATTCGTGTTTTAAAAATTCGTGTTACACCTCCCTCAAAACCACCTTCTCCCGTCCCACATTCAACTCATAATAGCCACCCACCTTTAAGGCATAATTTTCTTTACCATGACTTACCGGGAAATTATAGCAAACCGGGTAATCGTATTCGGCCACTATTTCCTTGAGTATTTCCTCCATCGATTTTCCAAAAGGTCTTTCGGTATCCTTCATATCGGTAAACCCTCCAAAGATAATTCCGGCAAGGCCTTTCAATTTTCCACTGCGCTTCAGTTGGTAAAGCATACGGTCGGCACTGTAAAGATATTCGCCGATATCTTCCAAAAAGAGAATGCATTTTTTTGCATTAAAATCAGATCCTGTGCCGGTGATATTGGCCAGCAATGCAAGGTTGCCGCCCACCAGCCTGCCTGCAGCCTTTCCTTTTTTATTGTTTGGATGAACTGCAACAGTATATTTTGCCTTCTTCCCCTCAAGGGCATTTTTCAGTGAAACCACGTATTCTCCATCGGCAGCAGCATCGTTAAAAGCAGCAGCCATGGGCGCATGCAAAGTGGCAATACCATAATTATTGAAAACATGTGCATGCAGCACCGTAATATCGCTGAACCCGATCAGCCATTTGGGATTTTTGATAAATTTTTTAAAACTCAGTTTATCAACGATGCGGCCCATACCATAACCACCCCGGCCAAAAAGAATGGCCTTAATATGTTTATCGTTGAGCATGGCCTGTAATTCATGCAGGCGTTCTTCGTCGGTTCCGCTGAAATAATTCTCAGAACTGCTGCCGAGTGTTTTCCCCACTATCACTTCATAACCCCATTGCTGCAGCGTATCAATGCAGGTTTGTGCCTTTTCGGCCGCCATATAACCAGCCGGGCAGGTAATGCCAATGGCATCGCCCTTTTTCAAAAAAGGAGGTTCAATTATTTTCATTTGCTTTTCTCATTTAAAGTGGTTCCGTCTGCTGTTACATTAAGTTCATGCATCACCCCGCATTTAAGTGCAAAATTATTTTTCTGGTGCCCCACCGGGAATTCAAAGCATACCGGGTAACTGCAGTCCCTTATTTTTTCGAGTACGATCTCTTCCAGTGTTTTTCCGAAAGCCTCATCTTCACTGTCGTCTTTTTTTATTTTGAACCCACCAATGATCAGCCCCGCCAGTTCGTTGAGCTTACCGCTGCGCTGCAGGTTCCAAAACATGCGGTCGAGGCTGTAAAGATATTCGCCCGTATCTTCTACAAACAATATTTTATTTTTTGTGCTGATGTCGCTGCGGCTGCCGGAGAGGGTTTCGAGTATTTTTAAATTTCCGCCTACCAGCGTACCCCTTGCTTTTCCAAATTTATTGTTGGCATTGAAAGCTGCGGTGTATTCCATTTTTTCGCCGGCCAAACAGCGGCGTAAGCTTTCGATGGTTTCCCTTTGAATGGGTTCTGCCAGGTTCCAGTCGGCAGGAAAGCTGTTGCACATTTTTGAATGGATGCTGGCGGTATGATACAGTTTATTGATATGGCTGTGCAAAACCGTAATATCGCTGAACCCGATCAGCCATTTTGGTTTTTTTTTGAACAGCGAAAAATCGATCCGGTCAATGATACGCACAAAACCGTAACCGCCACGGGCACACATAATGGCATGTACATCCGCATCATTGAGCATGGCCTGGAAATCTGCCGCACGCTCTGCATCGGTGCCGCCAAATGTAAAATCACGTCGGCCAATGCTACTCCCTATTTTTACATTGTATCCCCAGCCCGTTATTTTTTTAACCGCAGGCCCAATATCCTCTAAAGTAATATAACCCGCCGGGGAGGTGATCCCGATGGTATTGCCAGGCTGCAGGTATGGAGGAATGTGAATTTTTCTTTCCGGCTGTGGCTCATCCAAACCATGGGCCATGGCTTTAACCGAAAGCGTGGCTGGTATGATGGAAGAAATGAATTGCTTGCGTTTCACAGGGTGAATTTAGGTAAATTTCGGTTTTGGGCGATGATTTGATATTTTTGCAGCTCATTTAAATCTCTTGTAACACTTTGTTTCCTTTGTGGCCACCTGTAAAACCACTTTAATGCGATCATTTAAGCAGGAACACAAACAAATATAAGACCGGGCAAAAAGCTCATTACAACATGAACGAACCAAAAAGATATTTAATAACAGCAGCATTGCCTTATGCAAACGGTCCCGTACATATTGGCCACCTGGCGGGTTGCTATTTACCTGCCGATATTTATGTTCGCTACCTGCGTGCGCAAAACAGGGATGTAAAATTTATTGGCGGCAGCGATGAACATGGCGTACCCATCACTATCCGGGCGCTCAAAGAAGGGATCACGCCGCAGGAAGTGGTAGACCGCTACCATGCCATCATTAAAGAAAGCATGCAGCAAATGGGCATCTCTTTCGATATCTACAGCCGCACTTCCAATAAAGTACACCACGATACTGCCTCGGCTTTTTTTTCGAAATTATACAGCAATGGTTTGTTTGAAGAAAAGGAAAGCGAACAATATTTTGATGAAAAAACAAATACGTTTTTGGCCGACAGGTACATTACCGGCACCTGCCCCGTATGTGCCAATCCTAATGCCTATGGCGACCAGTGCGAAAAATGTGGCAGCAGCCTGTCGCCCGAGCAACTCATTGATCCCCGCAGTGCATTAAGCGATGCGGTACCGGTAAAAAAGAAAACCACGCATTGGTATTTCCCGCTTCAAAATTACGAGCCCTGGCTAAAAGAATGGATCATAGAAGGCCACCAGGAATGGAAGAACAATGTGTACGGTCAATGTAAAAGCTGGCTCGACAGCGGCCTGCAAAGCCGTGCCATGACGAGAGACAGTAACTGGGGCATTAAAGTTCCCAGCCCTCCCGCACCCGAAGGTGGTGGCGGAAAAGTGCTGTATGTATGGTTTGATGCTCCCATTGGTTATATAAGTGCCACCAAAGAATTAACGCCGCAATGGGCCGATTACTGGTGTAAGGAAGATACCAGGCTTGTTCATTTTATTGGTAAAGACAATATTGTATTTCATTGCATTATTTTTCCGGCCATGCTCAAAGCACATGGAAATTTTGTTTTGCCCGATAATGTGCCCGCCAATGAATTTTTAAATATAGAAGGAGAAAAAGTAAGTACCAGCCGCAATTGGGCGGTATGGGTGCACGAATACCTCAGGGATTTTAAAGACGGCGCCGATATCATGCGTTATGTACTTTGCGCCAATGCCCCCGAAACAAAAGACAATGATTTTACCTGGAAGGATTTCCAGGACCGCAATAACAGCGAACTGGTAAGCATCTTTGGAAATTTTGTAAACCGCACCTGGGTGCTCATGCATAAACTATGCGGCGGCAAAGTGCCAAAATTTCACAACGAACTGATAGATGATAAAGACAAGGCCCTGATAACTGATATTGAAAATTCAAAAACAAAAATTGAAAACCTGCTGGAAGATTTTAAGTTCCGGGATGCCCTGTTTGAAGTGATCGATCTTAGCCGTAAGGGTAACCGCTACATGCAGGAAAAAGAACCCTGGATCGTTGCCCGGCAGGCCACTAAAGAAGGCGTGCCCACACCCGAAGCGCAAAAACAGATCGACAACTGCCTCCATCTTTGCCTGCAGCTAACCGCCAATCTCGCCATCTTCATCAACCCCTTTCTGCCTGGTACTGCAAAAAAAATGCTCTACATGATGAAGGTGGTGGACCAGATGCTCGAATGGAAAAATGCCGGAACGGTAAAACTGCTCAGCGTAGGCTACAGCCTGCGTGAACCACAGTTATTGTTCAGGAAAATAGAGGATGAAGAAATAGCTGCACAGGTAGAAAAACTAAAAGCGGGTTTGGTTAAACCGGTAAATACTAAAATGGAAGAAATAAAAAATACAGCAACCCCTGTCAAACCCGAAATTGTTTTCGACGATTTTGCAAAGATCGATTTAAAAGCAGGCACCATTATAAGCGCCGAAAAAGTGGAAAAAGCCGATAAACTTTTAAAGCTGGAAGTGGACCTGGGCTTTGAAAAACGTACCATCGTTAGCGGCATAGCCCTCCATTTTAATCCAGAAGATATCGTGGGTAAACAGGTAACCGTGGTATGCAACCTGGCACCCCGCAAAATGCGTGGGATCGAAAGTAACGGAATGATACTGATGGCCGAAGACGCCGATGGAAAACTGCAGTTTGTAAACCCCGATGCAAAGGTTGCCAACGGCAGCGGCATAAGCTGATCTGCCAACAAAAAAATTACCACCCAGTCCCCGACCTACCGGGGATTTTTTATTTACCGGCCCCTTTCCAAAATCATCACATTATCACATTGTCACACTATCAAATTATCACATTCCCCATTTTCACATCATCCATTTCACCATTATCCATTATCAATTATCAATTAATTCCTACCTTCGTTAAAAATAGTTGTTTAACTAACTAATTTCAGTTTATGCCGAAAAGGACCATTAAAAAAGTAGCTGTTTTGGGAAGTGGCGTTATGGGAAGCCGCATCGCCTGTCATTTTGCAGGAATTGGAGTGCAGGTACTTTTATTAGATATTCAGCCCAAAGACCTGCCCGCCGATGCCAAACCAGCCGAACGCAATAAGATCGTGAACGATGCCCTGCAGGCCGCTCTCAAAAGCAACCCCTCGCCTGTTTATACAAAAGATGTGGCCAAACGCATCAGCACCGGCAATTTTACCGATAACATGAAAGATATTGCCGGCACCGATTGGGTGATTGAAGTGGTGGTGGAGCGCCTCGATATAAAAAAATCGGTTTTTGATGAAGTGGAAAAATACCGCAAACCCGGAACACTCATCACTTCCAACACATCGGGCATTCCCATCAGCATGATGGCCGAAGGGCGCAGCGATGATTTTAAAAAACATTTCTGCGGCACGCATTTTTTTAACCCGCCGCGTTACCTGCGTTTGCTCGAGATCATTCCAACTAAATATACAGATCCTGCTGTAGTTGATTTTTTAATGCATTATGGCGATTTGTATTTAGGAAAACAAACCGTATTGGCAAAAGACACTCCTGCCTTCATTGCCAACCGTATTGGCGTATTCAGCATGATGGCCATTATGAAGATTATGGAAGACCTTGGATTGACCATTGATGAAGTGGAAGCCCTTACCGGTCCCATTATCGGCCGGCCAAAATCGGCCACTTTCCGCACCGCCGATGTGGTGGGATTGGACACGCTCATAAAAGTGGCAAAAGGCGTGGGCGAAAACTGCCCGCAGGACGAGGCCCGTGCTTACTTCAATATACAGGGCTGGCTCAACGGCATGGAAGAAAAAAAATGGCTGGGCGATAAAACCGGCCAGGGATTTTTTAAGAAAACCAGAACTGCTGAAGGAAAATCAGATATCCATGTATTGAATTTGCAATCCATGGAATACGGCCCAAGGAGCAAACCAAAATTTGCAACACTTGAAGCAGCCAAACCCATTGAAGACCTGCTCACCCGTATTAAAGCGCTCAGTGCGGGGCAAGACAAGGCTGGTGAATTTTACCGGCAGTTTCATTATGCATTGTTCTCCTATATCAGCCACCGCATACCAGAAATAAGCGATGAAATTTACCGGGTAGATGATGCCATGATGGCCGGCTTTGGCTGGGAGATTGGTGCATTTGAAAGTTGGGATGCCCTGGGTGTTGAAAAAACCGTGCAGGCCATGAAGGCCGCCGGAAAAACGGTGGCAGCCTGGGTGGATGAGATGCTTGCAAAAGGAAACAAAACTTTTTATAAGGTTGAAAACGGGCAAAGATTGGTTTACTCTCCTTTAACCGGAACCTATACTTCTCCTCTCTCACCCGCAGGGGAGTCGGGGGTTGCCTTTTCTCCCCTCTCCCCGGGAGAGGGGTTGGGGGTGAGGTCCTACATCGTAATGAAAAATTTTTCCAACCAAACTGTTTTCAAAAACAGTGCCTGCCGTACCTATCATTTGGGCGACGATGTACTCGGTCTCGAATGGTACACAAAAATGGGCAGCATTGGTGGCGAGGTTTTGGAAGGCATACAAAGGTCGATCAGTCTTGCCGAAGAAAAATACAAGGGGCTTGTCATTGCAAACGAAGGACAAAATTTTTCTGCCGGTGCCAATGTGGGCATGATCTTTATGCTGGCCATTGAGCAGGATTACGATGAAATAGATATGGCTATCCGCATGTTTCAAAATACCATCATGCGGGTGCGCTACAGCAGCATACCCGTAGTGGTTGCCCCGCATGGCCTCGCACTGGGCGGCGCCTGCGAAATGAGCCTGCATGCCGATAAGGTGGTGCCCGCTGCCGAAACCTATACAGGGCTGGTGGAAGTGGGTATAGGTGTAATACCCGGCGGCGCAGGCACCAAAGAATTTGTTTTGCGTGCCAGCGACGAAATGCACCCCGGCGAACCCGAGACCATTACATTACAAAACCGTTTTTTAAACATAGCAACAGCTAAAGTTGCCACCAGTGCATACGAAGCCTACGATATGGGCATTTACCGCCGTGGACAAGATGAAGTAAGCGTAAACCTTGCACGCCGTATTGCCGACGCAAAAAAATCGGTGGTTGAAATTTATGATGCCGGTTATACCATGCCCGTGCAACGAAATGATATTAAAGTGCTGGGGCGCTCGGCACTCGGTGCCATGCATGCGGGCATCAATGGTATGTGGCGCGGCAAATATGCAACCGACCATGATGTAACCGTAGCAAAAAAACTCGCCTACGTCATGTGTGGCGGCGACCTCAGCGAACCAAGGCTTGTAAGTGAACAATACCTTTTAGATCTGGAACGTGAAGCATTCTTGAGCCTCTGTGCCGAGAAGAAAACCCTGGAACGCATACAAAGCGTGCTGAAGACGGGCAAGCCGTTGAGGAATTAAAATTTCCTACAGGTGACACCTTTATAAAGGTGTCACCTGTAGGAACTGCATTTTCAGCCTCTGCGCCGAAAAGAAAACTTTGGAACGTATACAAAGCGGGTTTAAAACGGGTAAGCCATTGAGGAATTAAATTTTTTACATCAACCTGGATTACATGCCCGTTTCAAATCAAAACTAATGACACAGGAAATACATACCATAGTAGATCGTGACTTTAGTGGCGAACAAAGAACACTTGTGCTAAACGAACTTTCATCCATTGGGTTAAATCATGTTATGGCCGAATCTGAACATAATTTAGAAAATACCCGGCTGGCCATTTTAAAATTAGCAAAGGGAGATCTAAACCAGGTCATTTACCTCACCGAAAAAGCGAAAACTGATTTTCGTGATGTAATGATGTGGGCATTTGAGCAAAAATAGAACATCCCAAAAGCCTCTCAGCCCACTCTAAACTTATAATCCACTTACAGCCAAAGCCTATACCCGGCACATTCTCCCTCTCAAAAAATTTTCACCCCAGCTCTCACATCTCAATACTCATGACTCAAAGCTCATGGCTCACAGCTCATTGCTCACGGCTCATGGCTCACAGCTCATCGCTCACGGCTCATGGCTCACAGCTCATCGCTCACGGCTCATTGCTCACATCCCCAAAACTCTCCCCACCTTCCGTAATAAACCCTAAACTTCCTATCTTACAGAAAATTTCTGGTTACAATGCCCAACGAAATAAAATGTCCCAACTGCGGCCACCTGTTTGAGCCAAATGAAGCCATCCGGGAAGAAGTGGAGA
This sequence comes from Ferruginibacter sp., assembly GCA_049291115.1. GTDB lineage: Bacteria > Bacteroidota > Bacteroidia > Chitinophagales > Chitinophagaceae > Ferruginibacter. The sequence continues at coordinate 709 of JBATOU010000034.1, read as the reverse complement.
AGGAACTCCGCTCCAAAATGCAGGAATGGCGTAAAAAGAAAGATGAGGAGTTTGCCCTGCAGCTCGAAAAAGAAAAACAATTCACCCGCTCACAGGTGGAAGAAACCCTGCGTAAAAGCATTACAGCAGATTATGAGAACCAGCTGCAGTTATTGAAAACCTCCAATGCCGATAACGAGGAAAAACTGAAAACCGCCCGGCAACGGGAACTGGAATTCCTGAAAAAAATGCAGGACCTCCAGACAAAAGAAGCCGAGCTCGACCTGGAACTGCAAAAAAAACTGCAGCTGGAACGTCAATCCATCAGCGAGCAGATACGCAAACAGGAAGCAGAAAAAAACGCACTCAAAGACAACGAATACAGCCTTAAATTAAAAGAACTCGAAAAGCAGCTCGAAGACCAGAAAAAACTTGCCGAAGAAATGAAACGCCGGGCCGAACAGGGCAGCATGCAATTGCAGGGCGAAGTGCAGGAGCAGGCATTGGAAGACCTGCTGAGAGCATCTTTCCCGTTCGACCTGGTGGAAGAAGTAGGCAAAGGTGTGCGGGGTGCCGATTGCATACAGGTGGTACGCAACAACCTCGGGCAGGAAGCCGGCCGCATCATTTACGAAAGCAAACGTACCGAACATTTTGGCAGCGACTGGATAGATAAACTGAAAACTGATATGCTAAAACAGGGTGCCGATATTGCGGTGATCGTAACCCG
>JBATOU010000033.1:0-1558 GCA_049291115.1 Ferruginibacter sp. | reverse complement strand
TTTTTTCTCCTCCAGCACCGGTTCATTCAATTCCACCACATGCGCCTTTCTTCTCTTCGCCCGGCCCATCATAGTCATATTGAGCATTTCCACCACAAAGGAAAACGCCATTCCGAAATAGATATAATTTTTCAGATGAAGCTGATGCGCAGCTTCACTGTCCCAACCTTCAATGATCAGGCTGAGACCGATCATGACCAGGAAGGAGAGGGCCAGCATTTTCAGCGTGGGGTGCTTATGGATAAAGCCGGCAATGGCCGGACTGAATAGAAACATAATCGTCATGGCAATCACCACCGCGGCAATCATGATCTCTACGTGCTTGGCGGTACCACCAGCCGTGATAATACTGTCAAAAGAGAATACAGCATCAATCAGCACAATCTGACCAATGGCCTGTCCAAATCCCAGTGGTTTCTGATTACGTAGAGATTCATTCGGATCTTCGCCTTCCAGTTTATGGTGAATTTCCATCACTGATTTATAGATCAGGAAAAGTCCGCCGGCAAGCATAACAATACTTGCAAGATCAAATCCCTTGTCACCGATCGTAAAAACGGATTTCCCTTTTTGAGAAAGCAGCCAGCCCAGTCCCATCAGCAATAAACTCCGCATCAGGATGCCGGTGACCATCCAGGCACGACGGGCTCTTCGCTGTGATTTATCGCCTTTCAGGCGGTTCAGGATAATACTGACAAAAATGACATTATCAATGCCCAACACCACTTCAAGTATGACAAGGACAAAGAAACTGATGATGCTCTCACTGGTAAACAGGTATTCCATAATGCTAAAGAAAAGGCAAAATTAATGAATTGCAGGTGAATGGAGGATTTGTTACAGACTCAGGAAACCAGGTGCCGGCAAATATTCTTTACAATAGCCGGCCCTTCATAGATAAAGCCGGTCCAGACCTGTACCAGCGGAGCCCCGCAATTGAGTTTTTCCTTGGCATCCGCCCCGGTGAAAATACCACCAGAGGCGATCACCGGGATATTACCTCCCGTCCGGCTGATCAGGTATTGCAATACTTCTGTACTTCTTTGTTGTAAAGGTTTCCCACTTAACCCTCCAGTCTCCCGACTCACGACTCCTGACTCCTGACTGAGTCTCTCCCGGCTGATCGTTGTATTCGTAGCCACCAATCCGTCCAGTTTTATCTCCAGTGCCAATGCGGCCACGTCATCCAGTTGCTCATTGGTCAGATCCGGCGCTATTTTTAAAAGAATAGGTCGTTGGATCGCTTTCTCCGAATTAAGTGTTTGCAGGTGTACCAGGATCTTCCGCAGGGATTCTTTCTCCTGTAGTTCCCGCAAACCCGGTGTATTGGGTGAACTCACATTCACGACAAAATAATCCACGTAATCATGCAAGGCATTGAAACAAATTTCATAATCCTTCCAGGCCTCCTCATTCGGCGTCACCTTATTCTTCCCGATATTCCCCCCAATAATCATCCGATAAGTAGGATTGGCTGTTGACTCCTGACTCCCGACTCCCGACTCCCGACTAGTTTTCCATTTCCTCAACCTCTCTGCCACCACATCCACTCCCTCAT
>JBATOU010000032.1:0-1611 GCA_049291115.1 Ferruginibacter sp. | reverse complement strand
CTATACCTCCACCGAAAATGAAGGACGGGACATTCTCGGTGATGAAGATCAATGGAATGTCCAATGTTGATGCTCAAGCCTTAGCTCCGCAAGAAAAAGCTAATTTGGCGTATCAGAACAGCTCAGCAATCAATTCCTATTCGCGTGAAGCTAGTATTAATCTGACCAAACAGAATACTCAGGCTGCCATTAGTGTCGTCCAAAATGCGAGTTACGCAAAGTCGCTGGCGGCTGGAAATCTTTATGGTTCGAGCAATGAGGCAAGTTTCTTGAGAGCAAATTCGGGTTTAGAAGCTAACTATCTTAACTATCAGGGCGGAATGCAAAAAGCCGGCATTAGTTATCAAACAACCGTCAAGACGGCTGATCTCGGATTTCAACGGGATGTCAACGTCGCTCAAATGCAAAGAGATGCCAGTCTTGAATCTGCCCGTCTGCAGGCAATGAGCAATCTGATTCAAAGCGTCGGCGGAACGGTCGGGCATCAACTTGGTGAGGCGTTTGAGAAATTTAATCGTTTCTAATTAATTTTGATGAAAAGAGAATTTTTGCCAATCAGTGATTTGCCCAACGGCATTTATGAAACGGAAATTATTGAATTATCAACTGTTCGCTGTCCGAATTTATTGGTTGTCTGGGTTCTTGAAATTAAACACGGCGACTTTTCTGGAACAAATTTCAAATATTCTTATCGGGCTGATGAATCGCCTGCTCTGACTTCTGAGAATTTTCAAGCTGTTGGGATTACTGAAAGTAATCTTCAGGCAGTTCTTGAAGATTCGGAATTAATTCGCGGAACAAAAGTCAGGGTTGCCGTTGAGGAAATGTTTATCCGACTTATAAAGACAAGCAAGTTTGGTCAGATCGAGCCGGGGAAGTCTTTAAAATCGCCTTTTTAGGTTGCACAACAAGAATTGAGTGTTGGAAAAGTTTATCTGTTAAGAACTTTCCGGGGGCATTTTTTCGCCTTTTTCAAACCTAAATTAACTAAGTTAAAAAAGAAAAATCTATGCTAGAATACGAGTGGATTAATCAAAGGAATTTTGTCCCACCCAAGGGATTAACACGTTCGATGGCGAAAAAACAGAAAAAGTTTGAGGATTTTGAAAAGTCTTCTCCAAAACAGCTTTCACTCTTTCAATTTTTGGAGGAGTCTGATTCACAGGCTCTTTCAACCGGACAGCAAAAATTCTCTCAGTATTCACAAAGTATCGAACTTTACGATTTCGTTCCAAAATATGTGTGGGGCAAGGTTTAAAGGATTAATAACGTCTTCTTACCGCCTTTGGAACGTGATTTTGAATATAAAGGTGTTCGAAGGAAAATTGTCATTCATCCGGCAGGTATCGTTGATAAAGATACCAAGATTTCTAAATACTTCTATCTGGGAAGGCGTGAAGAGATAATTGAAGAGGTCTTAAGAAAATTGGCGATTGAAGGAGCCGGGGTCTTTTTGGACGGTCAGGCAGGGGTTGCCTTCAGTATTTATCAAATCAGAAAAGAACTGGAATTACATAATCATATGATGAGCTATTATCAGGTTCTGGAATCTCTGAAAATTCTTGCTCTGACGCGATTGGAATTGATTAATCCTGATAATAAAAAAGAAAC
>JBATOU010000031.1:0-170614 GCA_049291115.1 Ferruginibacter sp. | reverse complement strand
GTGTAGCTGGTAGCGGATTAACTGTTACCGTTAGCATATTGGAAGGAGCCGAACTACATCCTGCACTATTTGACGTAACAACTGAATAATTACCTGCTGTTGTTGCGGTGATAGTTTGGGTGGTAGCAGCATTGCTCCATAAATATTCATTTGCAGAAGTGGAGGTTAATTGCACAGAGCCACCTTCGCAAAAACTGAGCGGGCCGTTGGCTGTTATAACAGGAGTGGGTGGCAAGGGATTTGCCGTTACCGTAGCAGCAACAGATGGAAGAGAAACACAACCGGAAGAATTTGTTGCGGTTACAGAATAATTACCCGATTGGTTTACTATAATGCTTTGTGTAGTGGCCCCATTGCTCCATAAATTTCCTGTTGGCGAACTGGAAGTAAGCGTTACAGATGAGCCCGCGCAAAATTGTAACGGCCCCAAAGCTGTTATTGTTGGTTGCGGTGCAGCCAATACCGAAACATTTACTATGGGAGATGGCTGCGATATACATGAACCTGAAACAAGCCTGAGTGAATAACTACCGCTTGTTCTAACTACAATAAAAGGAGTTGTGGCCCCGGTACTCCACAAGTTTTCAGTTGATGAACTTGAAACGAGGATAACTGAGTCTCCAGGGCATAACTGTGTAGAACCAATGGCTGATATCGTTGGCGCAGGAGGCATATACATAGAACTTGCCTGCTGAACCACCGACGGTGCAGATGTACAACCGTTAACAGTAGTAGTGGCAAAGTAATTTCCAGTTGTGTTTACAGTAATGCTTTGCGTAGTAGCGCCTGTATTCCAAAAATTACCAGAACTGCTGCCTGAAGTTAATGTTACAGAACTTCCCTGGCAAAATTGCACTGGGCCTGAAGCAGTAATTAATGGCGGGGCGGGCGCCAAATTATTAGACGCTGTAACAACAAACGTATCGGAAGGCTCTGAAGAACAATTATTAGTGCCATAAGCTGATAAAACATAATTGCCCGGGTTGGTAATGTTTACCGTTGGGCCTGTCTGTCCATTGCTCCAATAATAATAACTAAAATTCGAAAAATTTGAAACCCCCAACATCAACGAGCCGCCTTGGCAAATTTGATTTGACGCCGAAGAAAAAATTACCGGTGTAGCTGGCCTCTCCAGCACAATTACATTAACCTGTTTGCTAATGGAATTTTGAGCAGCATCTGTAATAGTTAATGTGTATGTTGTGGTATCTGATGGAGAAGCCATAGTAGACGGAAGATTGGGGGTTGCCAAACCAATTGATGGAGACCAGGAATAAGTATATGGTGGAGTGCCTCCAAATGCACCTCCATTATTTCCGATAACAACGGAGTCTCCCATGCAAATTGACCTTGTTTCAGTAGTAGGCAAGAGTATGTAATTCAGTTGGGTGTTGACTGCACCAGGATACACTTTCGTGATTAATCCGTCAAACCCGCCCTGTGCTGATAAAATACTTGTACCAAGTGTATATTGGCCTGGCGTCGTTCCAGCAAAATTACCACATGCAAATAATAAGTTCGAAAATGTGTCGACAGAAACTGCCTGGTATTTTGTTGTAAAGTTACCCGACAACGGAGCATTTAACAGGTCGGTTGTTGTATAAGCAGAACGGTCGATACGCCAAATATATGCGGCATTTTGGTTATTAGGCGGAGGCGTGCCATACCCGTTTCTAAAATCAACGAGGCCGCTAGAACCACCTACTACGAATAAGGTAGAATTATTTACCATCGCCAAATCATTGGCAAATGTAAAAACTATAGGATCGGGTATGGTATAGCCGCTTGTACTTGCGATAGTGGAAGGGAGAGGCGCGTGGGGCCCCTGGTAAACCCTCCCGCTCACGTGTAGATAAGAGAGAAAATTCCTTGATGCGCTGAAAAATTCAGCTCCATCGTCACTCAGGCAAAGCCCTCCAGCTGTTGTACGGTCATCAACAAATAATTGACCCAGGACTTGTCCCGATGTGCTAATTCTTGCCCAAAACATGCATTGCATAAGAGATTGAATTCCTAAACTGTTCCAGTTTGATGTAAAGTTAACAATAGATGAGGGGGGCATTTGGCCGGTGATAACCAGTTCTGGCCTGTTTTTATCAACAAAAAGATCTTTAAGGTAAAAATTGGCATTTGCAGAAATCTTTCTCACCCATATTTCATTCCCGTTTGGATCCATTTTACCATAATAACCACGGAATGAGGCAGAATCATTTAAAATGGTATTGGCAAAACTGAATGTTGTGCTGGAATAAGTTCCGGTTGTATAAATATTATTCTGCTGATCGCAACCAATCGCATAATTTATTTCGTCGAGTGTGCTTCCCAGGCTTTTTGCCCAAACCACGTTTCCATTTGTTGTTAGTTTGCAAATAAATCCATCTGTTCCTCCAGCTGAAACCAATACAAAAGAGCCGAAACTAATAGAATTTGAATAATAACCGCATATAATTACATTTCCCTGCCAATCTGTTTTAATACTAATGCCCGAGTCTCTGCTTACACCACCAAATGTCTTTACCCAAACAACACTCCCGGTTGTATCATGCTTCATCAAGATAAGATCTGTTCCTCCATTGCTGTTGTAAATTTGCCCATCTATTGTTATGGGTCCTGAAAAATTTCCTAATGAATAAACTCCATTTCTTGAATCAGCAGCAATATCGATAAATTGTTCGCTTGAAGCAGTTCCGTAAGATTTGGACCATCCCCATTGCATATTTTGTGAAGAAGCATCAATAACTGCCGCAAAAAGTATTGATAAAAGCAGTAAATATTTTTTCATAACGTTACGTTTAGGTAAAACCCGGAAAGGCAATATAAAGTTAACTGCTTTTACAGTTAAACAGGAGTAAACAGCCCTTTTTTGCATAACTGCGCTTAAAAAGGCATAATTGCAGGTTTTTAGGCATGGAAGCGTAAAATTTAACATAAAACAGGGGGTGCCGAAATGACATTTATGCAATTTTGCACGGCATTTGATGCACTACAAAAAAAACTTTAAGCCATGAAAATTTTCGGTTCTCAAACAAACACTACTGCTGCCAATGGTAGGCCCTTACCCAGCCTGCTGCTCTGTATAGCACTCGATGCTATTGGTATGATGAGTTTTACCATCCCGTTTATCGGAGAATTTTCGGATATAATATGGGCACCGCTCTCGGGTATGATCTATTACCGCCTCTTTGGAGGCACTATGGGTAAACTGGGCGGTATCTTCAGCTTTTTGGAAGAAGCTTTCCCGTTTACCGACTTCATTCCCACATTTACCCTTGGTTGGTTCATGCGTTCACGCAACCTCGAAAAGAAAGAACAGCCTGCTCCTTTAAAAACAATTGTTATCAATGCTAAATAGTTTTAACATATTTAATAATTCCATCCCGCCTTTTACAGGGCGGGATTTTCTATATTTATATACCTAAAAACGATTCATCATGAAAAAAGCTGCTTTTCTCCTCCTCTTTGTATTTTACATCAACACCTTATTTGCACAGCCCGGTTTTACGGCTTTAAAAATTGTGCCGGCCCAACCCAAACAAAACACTGCTCTCAGTTTCGAATACAACCAGGCCTATTCATCGCTTATAAGAAAAGGCAATGTAACTGCCGCGGTTTATCTTTTCAGTAAAAACGGGCCCAAAGTGCTGGAACCCGAACTGCTAAAAAAAGAATCGGTTTATACCGGAACGGTAACGCTCGACAGTACTACCGATGCCATTGCTTTTTTATTCAGTGTAAAAGACGAAAAAGATATGAATGGAGGTAAGGGATATGTGGTGCCTGTATATGCTGGTAATAACGAACCGCTGAAAAGCTATCATGCGGCCGCCGCCAATATTTATGGAAGCGGGATGGGTGAGTACCTGCTGGGCATTTCAAATAACAGTGCCAAAGCGCTGGAAATGATGAGCGGGGCATTGGAAAAAGACCCTTCGCTGCGCAATGAAGAAGGTTTTTTACCGGTATACCTCAATTTCATAAGCCGCGAAAAAAAGAAGGAGGCAAAACCATTTATTTTGAAAGAACTGGAGTTCATGCAGGCCAGGCCATCAATCAGTGAAGCAGATTACCAGAATATTTCATTTTGGTACAAACAAATAAAAATGAAAGCGGAGGCCGACAGTTTTACCGCCATTATGAAAACAAAATATCCCGAAGGAGAATGGAGAAGGGGCGATATTTTTAATGCCTTTAATACAGAAAAAAATGCTGATAAAAAGAAAGCATTGGTAGACGAATACCTGCAGAAATTCCCCTTAAATGATAAAAACAAAGGAACGGTCGAGTTCCTTCAGCAGCAGGTAGCTAACGCCTATGCAAAAGAAAAGAACTGGGCTGTATTTATGGACTACACCAAGAACTTCAGCGCAGCCGCACGTGCCAGTCTTTATAACAATGTAAGCTGGAACATGGCCGAAGCAAAAGAAGATCTGAACGAAGCAAAAAAGATGAGTGGGGAAGCAACTGCCTGGGCAAAAAAGGAGATAAAAACACCCACAGAGAAAAAGCCCGATATGCTCACCAAAGAAAAATGGGCCGAACAGCGAAAATCAACTTATGGCATGTACGGCGACACTTATGGTTTCATCCTGTACCAACTGGGCGACTACAAAACCGGTTATGCGTATGCAAAAGAAGCGGCGGAGATCAACAAACTTAAAGACCCCGAATACAACGAACGTTATGCCCTGCTGGCCGAAAAAGTATTGCCTGCTGCCGAAAGTAAAAAACTGATAGAAGGTTTTGTAAAAGAAGGAAAAGCCTCCTCTAAAACAAAGGAACTTTTAAAAGGTATGTATATCAAAGAAAAAGGCAGCGGTAAAGGTTATGAAGATTACCTGGCCAAAATGGAAAACGATGCCAAGATAAAACGGCGTGCAGAGATCGCCAAAACGATCATCAATGAACCGGCTCCTAAATTTAGCCTAAAAGATTTTGAAGGAAAGACCGTGAGCCTCGATGAATTGAAAGATAAAGTGGTGGTGGTTGATTTTTGGGCTACCTGGTGCGGGCCCTGCATTGCCTCAATGCCCGGTATGAAAAAAGCCCAGGATAAATATAAATCAAACGACAGGGTTAAATTCCTTTTTGTAGATACCTGGGAAAGCGCAGAAGACAAACTGAAAAATGCCAAAGAGTTTATGGAAAAGAAGGGCTACGATTTTCATGTGCTGATGGACACAGAAGATAAGGTGGTGAGCGATTTTAGTGTAAACGGCATACCTACCAAATTCATTATAGATGGAAAAGGCAATGTGCGCTTCAAATCTGTAGGATTTGGCGGAAACGATGATGCGCTGGTGGATGAACTCAGTACAATGATAGAAATGGCGGGGAAGTAGTTTATAGCAAAAGTTGACAGGTTGATAAAGCTGATAAAGGAAGCCCCTTATCAACCCGTTAACCTGTCAACTTTCTGCATGACCGCCCAGGTAAATTACTTCTTCTTGGCAGCCGCTTTCTTCTTAGCTGCAGGTTTTGCAGGCCTTGTCTTTCCAAAAGATCCGGCAAAAGTTTTTCCTTTTTTTGTTTTGATGTCGCCGCGTCCCATAATATTTGGTTTGTATATGTGAAAGGTTAGTGATCCTAATAAAAAAAGCAAGATACAAGGCGCATCTTGCTTTTAATGCTTTTGTAAGTTCATTAGATTTTGGCAGATAATTCTTTACCAGCTTTGAACTTAGCCACTTTTTTAGCTTTGATTTTGATTACTGCACCGGTTTGTGGATTACGTCCGTTGCGGGCAGCCCTTTTAGATACAGAAAAAGTACCAAAGCCAACCAGGGTTACTTTGTTTCCTGCTTTTAATGTTTTAGTAACTGCTTCTACAAAAGAATCCAGCGCTGCATTTGCCTGAGTTTTGTTGATACCTGAGTCGTCAGCAATCTTAGAAATCAATTCTGCTTTGTTCATAATTATTTTTTTAGAAAAATTTATAGAGCCGCAAATATAGATGGAAATTGCTTGTAACAAAATTTTTTTTGATAACAATTCAGTTGTTTAAACCGGCTGAAATACAGTAACAACAAGGGTTACAGCCGGGAACCGGTTTCTTAAACACTTATACCAGGAATTGCTTTTATGCTCAAACCCTTTACAGGAGCGGTTTTGGGAGATTTAACCCGCCTGATCTTTGGCCCGGTTCACTCCGGGGAATATAAAAAATTCCCTGTTTTGCACAATTATTTCACAACCTCCATTAGGGTGCGGAAAGCCAGGAAACGGTCGCCCCACTTATCAAAAGATTTCTGGCGCAGTGCTGTGGCATACTGATCTACATACCGGTCGTAATCTGTCTTGGAGGTTGCAAAATACTGCACAGCATAGGTTGGGCCTTCGCTTTCATCTGTTTCAAGCAGCCTAACAATCAATGCATGCGTAAAACAACCGGTGCTTATCACTTGGGGTATATGCTCTTCCTTTAGCCAATGCAGCCAGTCGGTTTTAATATGTTCGGCCACTTTAATGGTTACATTGTAAATGATGCCTGGTTCATTTTTCATTGGCAGCCTTATATTTTTATATCAAGATAGACAGGGCAATGATCGCTGTGTTTTACATCGGGGTATATCTCTGCCTCTTTGAGGCTTTTGCGAAGTGGCTCTGTAGCGCAGATATAATCGATGCGCCAGCCCTTGTTGTTAAGCCTTACGGTAGGGAAGCGCTGGCTCCACCAGCTGTACCGGTGTGGTTCTGTATGAAATTCACGGAAAGTATCCACCCATCCATGGTTTAAAAATGAGGTCATCCATTCTCTTTCTTCGGGCAAAAAACCCGATGAATTTTTGTTTCCTTTCGGATCATGGATATCAATTTCCTGGTGTGCAATATTGTAATCACCGCAAAGAATGATCTTTGGATTTTTCTTTTTTATTTCTTCAAGGTATTCATGCATTTCGGCCAGCCATTGGTATTTGTAAGTTTGCCTGATATCGCCCGAAGTGCCTGAAGGAAAATAAGCATTGATCAGTTTTACATCGCCAAACTGCATTTCCAGCACCCTGCCCTCACTGTCGCTCACTTCGTGCCCGGTGCCAATTTTAACCGCGTCGGGTTTTCTTTTTGAAAAGATGGCCACACCGCTGTATCCTTTTTTTTGTGCACTGAACCAATCGTGATGGTAGCCCAGTTCGTCTAATTGTTTTATATCCACATCACCTTTATGGGCCTTGGTTTCCTGCAGGCAGATAACATCAGCCGGATCGGTCTTAAGCCAATCTATTAAACCTTTCTTGATAGCGGCACGTATGCCATTTACGTTATATGAGATGATACGCATAGTAAAATAAATTATTATTGTAAAAATAATTCTTTCAGGTGGAGAAAGATCAGGTGGCTGAAGAAAATAAAGCCACGGTGACCGGATCAATTTTCAGAACGGATCTTTTTTGTGGAAAGAAACAATATCATGCCCGGTTAGCCTGCATACTACAGGACCGAAAAATTGTTTTAACCCTTAATACTTTTATTCCAGTACCGGCCGCAGCCATTTGGTTGCTTCTTCCAAACTCATACCTTTTCGTTTGGCATAATCTTCCAGTTGATCTTTGTCTATTTTACCAATGCCAAAGTAATGACTGCCCGGATGTGCAAAATACCAGCCACATACACTTGCAGGCGGGTTCATGGCCAGGCTTTCGGTAAGCTCAATGCCGATGTTCTTTGTAACATCCAGCATTTCAAACAATTTTAATTTTTCTGTATGATCGGGACAGGCCGGGTAACCCGGTGCCGGGCGGATCCCTTTATATTTTTCATGAATAAGCTCTTCGCTTGTTAAGGATTCTGCCGCATCATAGCCCCAATATTCTATCCTTGTTTTTTGATGCAGGCATTCTGCAAAAGCTTCTACGAAACGGTCGGCCAGTATTTGCACCATTATTTTATTGTATTCATCATGTTCTGCTGCAAATTTGTCTATATGCTTTTTTGCGCCATGAATGGTTACAGCAAACGCTCCTATGTAGTCAACCCCCTCGCCCGCAAAGGGGGAACCCGGGTTTTCTTTCTCAGTCGCTTCCGGGGATGGGCTCGGTTTTACAAAGTCTGCCAGTGAATAACTTGGTTGCCCTACCGCTTTTTTCATCTGCTGCCGCAGGCTTTCAAGTTTTACTTCAGCTTTTTCTGTTTGCACCGTAATTGTATCCCTGTTATTGCTGTTGGCAGGCCAATACCCAACCACTCCATCGGCGGTAAACCATTTTTCTTCTACAATTTTAGCTACAAGCTGCAGGGCATCATTGTATAATTTTTTTGCTTCGGCACCAAATATGGGGTCTTCAAATACTTCCGGAAAACGCCCGGGCATTTCCCAACCAATAAAAAAAGGGGCCCAGTCAATGTATTTTGAAATGGTTCCCAAATCGAATCCCTTCAGCACTTTTACACCATCAACAGCCGGCCTTACAGGCTGGTAATTCTTCCAGTCGAAATATTCTTTTGTAACAACAGCTTCTTCATAAGGGATCAATATTTTGGCAGCCCGTTTATTTAAAAACTGGTCACGTACCCCATCGTATTCTTTTTTTGTGTCTTCTAAAAAATTATCTTTTTGTTCTTTGCTGAGCAGGCTGCTTACCACGGTTACACTCCTGCTGGCATCAAGCACATGGATCACGCCGTTATCGTATTGCGGGGCAATTTTAACAGCGGTATGTGTACGGCTGGTGGTGGCGCCTCCAATAAGTAACGGAATGTTCATATTGCGGCGTTTCATTTCATGCGCCACATGCACCATTTCGTCGAGCGAAGGTGTGATAAGCCCCGAAAGCCCGATCACATCTACTTTTAGTTTTTCTGCTTCCGATAATATTTTTTCGGCAGGCACCATTACACCCATGTCAATGATATCGTAGCCGTTGCACCCGAGCACCACGCCTACGATATTCTTCCCAATATCGTGCACATCGCCTTTTACTGTTGCAAGTAATACTTTGGGAGCACCTGCGGCCTCTTCGTTTATTGTTCCGGCGGCCAGGTGTGCCTGTTTGCGTTCTTCTTTTTCCTGTTCGATGTATGGCGTAAGGATGGCTACCGCTTTTTTCATCACCCTGGCACTTTTTACCACCTGCGGCAAAAACATTTTTCCGGCACCAAACAGGTCGCCCACGATGTTCATACCGTTCATGAGCGGGCCTTCAATAACATCGAGCGGCCTGGGATATTTTTGCCGGGCCTCTTCCGTATCGGTGTCAATATAATCTGTAATTCCGTTTACGAGTGAATGGGCCAGGCGTTTTTCAACAGGCTCTTTGCGCCAGCTCTCATCCTTAATAATTTCTTTTCCTTTGGCTTTTACGGTTTCGGCAAAAGCAATGAGCTTTTCGGTAGCCTGGTTATTATCGTTATTCCGGTTGAGGATCACATCTTCGCAAAGTTCACGCAGGGAGGGTTCAATTTCGTCGTACACCACCAGGGCGCCTGCGTTTACAATCCCCATGTCCATTCCTGCACGGATAGCATGATAAAGAAATACTGCGTGAATAGCTTCCCTTACATGATCGTTTCCACGAAAAGAAAAAGAAACATTACTTACACCACCGCTCACTTTTGTAAGCGGCATCAGTTTTTTTATTTCTCTTGTGGCCTCAATGAAGTCTACCGCATAATTATTGTGTTCTTCTATACCGGTTGCCACGGCAAAAATATTGGGGTCGAATATGATATCTTCTGGATGATAGCCTACTTTTTCTGTAAGGATCCTGTACGCACGTTTGCATATCTCCACTTTTCGTTCGCGGGCATCGGCCTGCCCTACTTCATCAAACGCCATTACTATAACTGCAGCACCAAAACTGCGGCAGATATGTGCCTGCTCAATAAATTTTTCTTCGCCCTCCTTCATTGAAATGGAGTTCACAATACATTTCCCCTGAATACATTTGAGGCCGGCCTCTATGATCTCAAACTTGCTGCTGTCGAGCATGATGGGTATTTTAGCAATATCGGGCTCACTCTGCAGCAGGTTAATAAAAGTAACCATTGCATTTACACCATCCAGTAATGCATCGTCCATATTTACATCGAGTACCTGCGCACCGTTTTCCACCTGTTGCCTGGCCACCGACAAGGCCTCTTCATAATTACCTTCCCGAATGAGCCTGGCAAATTTTTTACTGCCGGTAACATTGGTACGCTCTCCCACGTTTACAAAATTGGTTTCTGGCCGAACTATCAGCGGCTCCAGGCCCGAGAGGCGCAAATATGGGTGAATGGTTGTCATATTTTAATTATATAGAAAAAACAGGCCATATACGCTGGCCAAAAAATCGTAAACAACAAAACTATGAAAAAGACCCTAAAGCAGTTCAAATAAGCCCCTTACCATAAAAGGAATTTAAAATTATGATACCGTAAAAAGTATATACAGGCTTGGTGGTAACGCAGGGATGTATTACTTTGCACCCGGTAAAAAATGGCAAAATCAAAAAAAACATATAGCCTTTTAAACAGGGTATCGGCCATACTGATGATACTTACCCTTGCCTGGCTCACGGTGAGTACGCCATTTATTATGGGCCTGCAGGAACAACTTGCAAAATCCAGTATCAATATTGACCGGAATGATACCCCTATGGACAGCAACGAGGAAGATAACGCAGGCTTTCCGGGATCCAATACAGAAGAAAAAGCACCCGGCGGCCTCACTAATTTATCAGAGGAATATTTACATCAGCACCATTCGGGCCATCATTGGGTTTTGCTTTTAGAAAAAAACCATAAGCTCGAAACCATAGCTACCTATACCGCATACCACGGAGAACTTCACGTACCACCTCCCAACAACATTTAACTACATACAAAAAAATTGTATGACCGGCCATTTTAAATGGTTGCGCTAAAGAAGGATCACATTCACATTATTGCGGATATTTAAAATTTCATTAAAGTTCATTTTGTTAGTATTAAAAGCTACTGCCAAGTCTGGTAACAGCTTTGATGCTTCACAGTATTTAACAGATAAAAAAGCATATTCATGATCAGTTTTAAACATTTAAAATGGGACCTGCCTGCAGGCCTGGTTGTTTTTTTAGTAGCCCTCCCGCTTTGCCTTGGTATAGCACTCGCAAGCGGCGCACCCTTGTTCAGCGGAATCATATCGGGTATTGTAGGTGGTATTGTAATTGGCTCGCTCAGCAACTCCGCATTAAGTGTTAGCGGACCCGCTGCCGGTTTGGCCGCATTGGTTTTGGGTGCCATAACCGCTATCGGCGATTTCCGGCTGTTTTTATGTGCCGTTCTGGTGGCCGGTGTGCTGCAGATCATTTTAGGCATTGCAAAAATGGGTGGAATTGCCAATTATATTCCCAGCAGTGTTATAAAAGGAATGCTTACAAGTATCGGCATCCTGATCATTGCAAAACAAATACCGCATGCATTTGGATATGATAAAGACGAAAAAGGAAATATCACAGAATTATTTCCCTACGGAAGCGAGGATATGCATGAACTGCTGCAACCTCTCCAGCATATTGAGGTAGGCATTACCATCATCTGTGCTGTTTCAATTATTATCATGCTCTTATGGGAGAAGCCATTTATCAAAAAGCGGCTTCCGTTTGTACCCGGAGCATTGGTGGCCGTTGTGTTTGCAATTGTGATTAACCAAATCTGGATAAGCACAGGAAGTAGTCTTGCCGCCGAAAATGAGCACCTGGTACAAATACCTGTTGCAGGCAATGCCCCGGAGTTTTTTAGCTTTTTTACATTCCCGGATTTTAGTGGATTTTTAAACAGCAAAGTACTTATGTACGGGGTGTTTATAGCCATCATTGCATCGCTGGAAACATTATTGAGCATAGAGGCTGTTGATAATATAGACCCCGAAAGACGGGTAACCAATACCAATAAGGAACTGTTTGCGCAGGGCATTGGAAATTCTATTGCAGGGCTTATTGGCGGCCTGCCCATTACCAGTGTAATTGTGCGCAGCAGTGCCAATGTGAATGCGGGAGCCAAATCAAAAACCTCTGCTGTAATACATGGCTTGTTCCTGCTGGTTTGCGTAATACTGATCCCTTCGCTGCTCAATAAAATTCCTTTATCGGCACTGGCGGCCATCCTGCTGCTCACGGGTTATAAGCTGGCAAAGCCGTCGTTCTTTAAACAGATGTTCAGCAATGGAAAATTTCAGTTCATTCCCTTTATAGTAACAGTAATTGTGATCCTGGCCATAGATTTGTTTAAAGTGGCGCCGGCATTAAGCGGCAAGGGATTGGTAATAGGTGTATTTGCCGGCATTGTAGCCGCTACAGGAAGCATCCTGTACGGCAACCTGAAGAATTCTTATTATTTCCACGAAGAAAAACACCATGCTGGAGATACCATTACCATTCACCTTTCTGAAGAAGTTTCTTTTTTAAACAAAGCTTCTATCAGGGAAACGCTGGATCATATGCCTCAAAACGCAAAAGTGGTGATCAATGCATCTGATACGCATTATATTGATTTTGATGTACTGGAACTGATCAAAGAGTTCAGGGATATTAAAGTGCCGCTTAAAAATATTCAATTACAACTGATCGGTTTTAAGGAAGCTTACAAAATGGATAACGATTACAATGTAACTTCCGGTCATTAATAAAAATATTCAAAGAAAATTAACCATGGAAAAATCATATCAAAAACTGATTAACGGTAATAAGCTTTTTGCCGAAACAAGATTGCATGAAGATCCTGACTATTTCAAAAATTTATCAAAGGGCCAAAAGCCCGATTACCTGTGGATCGGCTGCAGTGACAGCCGCGTGCCGGCCAATGAAATAACCCGTACCCGCAGCGGCGAAATTTTTGTGCACCGTAACATAGCCAACCTGGTGGTACATACCGATACCAACCTGTTGAGCGTGCTGGAGTATTCTGTAAAATATCTTGGAGTGAAGCATATTATCGTATGCGGACATTATGGATGCGGCGGTGTAAAAGCCAGTATGACAAATATGTTTCATGGTTTTGTAGACAACTGGCTGCGAAATATCAAAGACGTGTATTACAAATATAAAGACGAGTTGGAAGCCATCAAAGATGAAGATAAAAGGGCCGACAGGCTTACCGAACTCAATGTAGTTGAGCAGGTTCGAAATCTTGCCAAAACAACCATTGTACAGGAAGCCTGGACCCAAAGGGAATTGCATTTGCATGGATGGGTATATGGATTGCACAATGGTATTATTAAAGATCTTAGTGTAATACACGACAGCCTCGAAGATATAGACCGCATTTACCGTTTTGATATTGGAAACGGTAAAGCTATGCCAACTGCAAAGAAGAAAATTGCCGCTTCAAAAGCTGCCAAAAAGGCTATTGCCAAGCCCGCAAAAAAATCAAGTACAAAAAAAGCGCTGAAAAAAAAGTAAGAACCCGGAGCGCTGCAGCCTCATTTGCGGCGCTCCTTCAATTTTAAAAAATGGCGGCCGTAAATACAACTGTTGCTTTTGATGAAGCCCATGTACTTCATGAATTAAAACATTTTCTTCCCTCGCAGCAGGCGCTCAAGGATTTTATACACCATAACTCCCTGCACGCTTTTCAGCATATGAAGTTTTATGACGCTGTTCATAAAGCTTCAAAAATATTCGGCTTTCAAACAAGCCTTGAGCTGAAAGATTTCAGGCACCTGTATGAAACACACCGCATCAGGGAAGATGTGCTCGAAAGGGTGATTACGGATAAAAAAGGAGCTGCTTCCATCAATGAATGGAAACAAAAAATGCTATCCGGAACCTATGATACCATTAATGAACCCCGCATCGGCCGCCTGCGCAAATACTGGAAAGAACATTTCCAGTTTGACCTTGACAACGAAGTACAACCAATACTTTTCAGGATCTTATGCAGCTTTTTAGACCAGGGCGTGGCACTGGAACATTACCCGGTAGCAGGCAAATCATTTACAGAAAGCTTGAAAGATATTGAGCAGAACAGTTTTGTAAGTTTTTTTAAGACAAAAAAAATAAGGCAACGGTTTTTAGCCGGCGATTATTCTATTGAAGCGCTGCTTATAGAAATTGTGGGAAACCAGGCATATTTTGAACAATACCTGTTCGACCAGCAGTTCTCCCATCATGGATGGAGTGGTTTTGTAAGTGCTGTGGAAGATAACCCGCAAACACTGCTCGACCGGAAAATAATATCACTCAAAGAATTTATAGCCTTTGAGCTGCTCATGGAGCTGGATGTACTCAATTATAAACTTGGCAACCGTTGGCAACCAATTGCCACAGTTACGGCAGAACCTCCGGCCGAACTTTTTGCAAATACGCCAAAAACAGAACTTGCAGAAGTGATCGAACTCTGGCAGGATGCTTTTGAATTCAGCTATTATGATACCGTAATGGCGGGAATCAAAATTGCAAAGCAAATGGATAACGCTGCCGGAAACGGCAAAACATTCCAGGCCATTTTTTGTATTGATGAACGGGAATGCTCACTGCGCAGGCATATTGAGGCCACCGATAAAAATTGTGAAACAATGGGAGCGCCTGGCTTTTTTGGTGTGGAGTTTTATTTTCAGCAGCAGGGAAGTAAGTTTTACGATAAACTTTGCCCTGCCCCTGTTACGCCAAAATACCTCATCAAAGAATTTGAATCAACTGCAAAGAAAAAGTCGGAGCCCATTTATTCTAAAAATACACAGCGCATTTTAAGTGGTTTCTTTTTAAGCATCTTCTTTGGCTTTTGGGCCTTTGCCAAAAAACTGCAATTGCTTTTTTTCCCGAAAATGAGCCCGGCTATCAGCGATGCTTATTCGCATATGGACGTAAGATCGGTACTTACGATTGAAAACAAGGATACCTCTGTTATTGAAAACGGCCTGCAGATCGGTTATACTATAGACGAAATGCTGGTAAGGTCCGAAGGTTTTTTGCGTGGCATTGGTCTTATAAAAGATTTTGCTCCCATTGTTTATATGGTTTCGCATGGAAGCAGCAGTGCTAATAACCCGCATCACGGCGCACACGATTGCGGTGCCTGCAGCGGAAGGCCCGGCGCCACCAATGCAAGGGTAATGGCATTTATCTTAAATCATCTCAAAGTGCGTGAAGGCCTGGCCGCTAAAGGCATCGTTATCCCATCATCAACCCAGTTTATGGGCTGTATGCACGATACGGCTGCCGATATTATCGGATATTATGATGAAAAGATACTCAACGCAGCCAATGCAAATCAACATTTGATCAACAAACATAATTTTGAAACAGCGCTTAATCTCAATGCCAAGGAGCGCAGCAGGCGTTTTGCATCTATCAACACTAAAAAGGGACTCGAAGAGGTACGAAAGGAGATAATCAACCGTTCTGTTTCTTTATTTGAACCCAGGCCCGAACTTGGGCACGGTACCAATTCATTAGCGATCATCGGCCGCAGGGCAATATCAAAAAAACTTTTTTTAGACCGTAGGGCCTTCCTGAATTCTTACGATTACAGCACCGACCCGGAAGGTACTGTATTAGCTGCGGTAATGCGGCCAATCGGACTTGTATGCGGTGGCATTAACCTGGAATATTATTTTTCGAGGGTGGACAATATTAAGATGGGTGCCGGCACCAAACTACCACATAATGTGATGGGATTGTTTGGCGTGGCCAACAGCAGTGATGGCGACCTGCGGCCCGGTCTTCCCTGGCAGATGATAGAAGTGCACGACCCCATCCGCTTACTCGTAATTGTGGAACACAAACCCGATATTGTTTTAAAAGCCATTCAGTCATCGCCGGAGGTTTTTGAATGGTACAAAAATGAATGGGTGCATATAGCGGCCTTTCACCCCCTTGAAAATCAATTTTATTATTTCAGGGATGGTACATTTGAAAAATATGAACCCCTCACAAAATCTTTAGGAACCATAGAAGATATGCATGCATTTTTGGAAACAGCCAAAGAAATGGAAACAAACCATATCGTACACGCAACTAAAGAAAACCTGCCGGTACACCTGATAAAATAAAATCTCATGATCCTGCTTTTACCATTTTTTGTAATTATTCCTTTAATTGCCTTTTTGGCCAGTTTATTCTTCAGCAATAAGAACGAAAAGGGCCTGGCTACATTAGTACAGCTCAGTACTGCGCTTTATGTTTTAGGTGCTGTGGCCTATTGTATCTTCTGGCTGCTGAATGGCATTGAGCCCATTTTTGAAAAACTGGCCGTACTGTATAAAACACAGGGCTTTGAATTTGCGCTGCAGTTTTTTTATGATGATGTTACAGCTGTTTACAGTATCGTTGGTGCTTTCATCTTTTTCTTTGTGGCAAGGTTCAGCCATTTTTATATGCACAGGGATGCCGGGTTTAAGCGGTTCTTCAGCACCTTCCTGCTTTTTTTACTGGGTTACAATATCATTGTTTTTTCAGGCAATTTTGAGACGCTCTTCATAGGCTGGGAAGCCATTGGTATTTCTTCATTTTTACTCATTGCCTTTTACAGGGAAAGATACCTTCCCGTAAAAAATGCTTTCAAGGTTCTGTCTATCTACCGGGTAAGCGATATTGGCCTTATACTGGCCATGTGGATGATGCACCATCTTACACACGAGAATATCAGCTTTACCGAACTGCACGAGCCTTTCTTATTACCCATGGAACTGCCTCATATGGGCATGGCGCACTTTATAGCCCTCATGTTTATTCTTGCTTCTGTGGCCAAATCGGCGCAGCTGCCTTTCATAACCTGGCTCCCGCGTGCCATGGAAGGGCCTACATCGAGCAGTGCTATTTTTTATGGTTCACTCAGTGTGCACATAGGTGTATTCATCCTGCTACGCACACACGATTTCTGGAACAACATGTTCTGGATAAAAGTATTGATCAGTGTCATTGGCGCAACCACCAGTTTTGCCGCTATGTTTATTGCAAGAGTTCAGCCCACTGTTAAAACACAAATTGCTTATGCATCGGTGGCACAGATCGGCCTCATTTTTATAGAAGTGGCCTGGGGCTGGCACTGGCTGGCGCTGCTGCATTTTGCAGGTAATGCTTTTTTAAGAACTTACCAGATACTGGTTTCACCATCGGTATTAAATTACCTGGTACACAAACAGTATTTCCATCATGAAGATAATATCTCAAAAGGAGAAAAAAAATTACTCAATACTTTTTATGCCCTGGGAATTAAAGAATGGAATTTAGACGGCCTGCTGCACGACTACCTCTGGATGCCATTTAAATGGATGGGAAGAAAACTTAATTTCCTTGAAAAAACAAGCTGGCAGATTTTAATTGGCATGATTACCTGTGCAGCGCTGAGTGTTGCAGGTTTTGCGGATGAAAAAAATCCTTACAGTAATATTATTTCCATCCTGTTTTTAGTGATGGCACTGGCGTTGATCCTGTTTTCATTTGCCAGCAGGAAATCACCCTTCATTGCATGGGAATATCTTTTTTCGGCACATGTTTTTATCGTCAGCGGCTTATTGCTTAATGCAGGAGTTGTTGAATTGAAGCCCCTGCTCATGTATGGAACAGGAGTTATAGTGGCTTTTGCCGCCGGCATCATTTGTTTGTACCGTACCTATAAAATAAACCGGGATATCAGTCTTAATTATTACCACGGTTATGTGTATGAAGATAAGAAAACGGCATTCGTTTTTTTACTTGCAGCCACCGG
Source organism: Ferruginibacter sp. (assembly GCA_049291115.1). Classification (GTDB taxonomy): domain Bacteria; phylum Bacteroidota; class Bacteroidia; order Chitinophagales; family Chitinophagaceae; genus Ferruginibacter. Next base: position 153,013 of record JBATOU010000031.1, on the reverse strand, counting down.
TATTATCGGTTATCCCATTACAGCGGCATTTGTGGGGATAGATATTTTTTATACCTACATCGGCGCATCCCAGGGGTTTCATATTGCTCTTACGGCATTATGCTTTCTTTTCCTGGAGCTGGCTGCCATCCGCATTTTTATACGGGTTTATTATGGCCTGCATAAAAAGTTAGATCACCCTGTAGCGTTCAGGAGTTCGTAAATAAATGCATTTCAGCAACGGCCGGGGATTTCTAAGTGATACTATATGTTCAGCCCACCGCAGGCGCTGATGGTTTGACCCGTAATATAACTGCTCATATCGCTGGCCAGAAACAATGTAACATTTGCAATGTCTTCGGCGCTGGCAAAGCGGCCCAGCGGAATACCTGCTTTATATTTTTCAGCAGCTTCTCCTTCTTTTAAATAGCTTGTCATGTCGGTTTCTACAAAACCCGGTGCAATGGCGTTACAGCGTATGTTGCGGCTGCCCAGTTCTTTGGCCACGCTTTTGGTAAATCCAATTACCCCGGCCTTACTGGCTGCATAACTGCTCTGGCCTGCATTGCCCATTTCGCCTATCACACTGCTCATATTGATGATGCTGCCGCTTTTGGCCTTCATCATGGGGCGTATCACCTGTTTGGTCATATAAAAAACCGAATTAAGATTTACCTTAATCACGTCTTCAAATTGTTCGGGGCTCATGCGCAGCAATAAATTATCTTTTGAAATACCGGCATTGTTCACGCAGATATCCACGGTACCAAATTCTTTTAAAACATCGTTTACAAATGCCTCGCAGGCGGCAAAATCGCCGGCATTGCTTTGGTAAGCCTTTGCTTTTACGCCCAGGGCCGTTAATTTTTGCTCCAGGGCTGCTGCTTTTTCCCTGCTGCCCTCGCTCACATAAGTAAACGCCACGTTGGCGCCGTGTTCTGCAAATTTTATGGCTATTGCTTCGCCAATGCCACGGGCTGCACCTGTAACAATGGCTGTTTTTCCTTCCAGTAATTTCATGTAATAATGTTGATAGTAAACAAAAATAAATCTTTCTTGCCAAATTAAAAGCTGATTAAGATCAGGAGTAGTGTATCAGGGACATTTAAAACTCCAGCATAAACACCGTACCCACGCCGGGTTCGCTCTGCATTTTGATGCTTCCCCTGTGCAGGAGCATTATTTGTTTGCAAAGGCTGAGCCCGATGCCGCTGCCGCTTTTTTTGGTACTGAAAAAGGGTATAAATACCTGGTCGGCTATTTCCGGGTGAATGCCAATGCCATTGTCGGAAACTTTTATGATTGTTTTGTCGCCTTCTGCATAGGCCGAAAGGTTGATATGTGGTAATTCCCTTTCCTTAACCGCATCCACCGCATTGGTGATGAGGTTAATGAGGACCTGCTCTACCAGGTTTACGTCTGCTTCAATGCTCACCTGGGTATCTTTCAGCAGCACATTGAGTTCAATATTTTTTTGATCGAGAGTGGGCTGCATTAGGTTCTGCAGGTTTTCAAAAATTTCACGTACAAAAACTTTTTTAAGATTGGGTTTTGTGATCTTATTCAGGTTGCGGTAGGTTTCTGCAAAACGCTGCAGGCCCTCGCTTCGTTTTCTGATGGTTTCGAGTCCCAGGCCAAGATCGGTTTTATCAATTCCCTCCTCCTGCTGCAATTGGTTTTTAAGTGTGCCGGCCAGCGATGAAATGGGTGCTACAGAGTTCATGATCTCGTGCGTCATCACACTCAATAATTTTTGCCATGCCCTCGATTCATTTTCATCCAGCGCTTCATTTACATTTTGAAATGAAACTAATTTATTGGTACTGCCCTCTGTTTGAAACACGGCTGCATTCATAAGCACTTTGATGGTTCCGTTATCTTTCTTAAGGCCAAAAACCTCAGACTGTCCCGGCCTTATCTTAAGTATTACTTCCAGCAAGGCCTCATTTCTTTTCTGCAGCGATTGAACATTTTTTACATAGGGTATGCCGGTCATGTTCTTAAATGCATCGTTCATCCATTCAATATCACCGGAATACTCGTTGTAAGAAATTATGCCACTGTCGAGCATTTCCAGTATCTTCTGTAAATAAAGGCTTTCTGCCGTTTTATTTTTTGTAATTCCCTTAAACACATCATTGATCGTATTAAAGCCGCTGAGTAATGGTTTAATATCTGCAGGAGCCCTGGTAACATTATAATATCTCGAAAAATCTTTATAACGTGCCGAATTTAAAAATTCCTCCACCGCTTCATCTGTTTTCCGGAGCATCAAAAACCATTCCCGCACAAAATAAAAAACGGCAGGCAGGCATAATAGTGCCCATAGCCACTGCCGCTTTAATAAAAGCCATGCACATAAGGCAAGCAGTAAAAAAACCGCCAGCACCTGTAAGGCAAGTTTTATTTGTCTATTCCTGGATGTCATATTTGCTGAGGCGGCGGTAAAGTGCCGTTCTGGTAAGGCCAAGCTCTTTTGCCGCTTTTGTAATATTGCCGTTATTTTTTTCGATAGCCCTGAGAATAGTGCTTTTCTCCATATCGCTCAGGTTCATGGTTGCGCCTGTTTGTGAAAGATCTGCAGCAGATTCAATGGGCGAAAACACAATATCGGTTGCCTTTATCACATCGCCTTCACACATAATTACTGCCCGTTCAACAGCATACTGAAGTTCACGCACATTGCCCGGAAATTGGTATTGCTTCAATTTTTCAATCGCTTTTGGGTCAATATCAAGTGCGGGCTTCAGGTATTTTTGAGCGTATTGTTTTGCAAAAAATTTCGAAAGGAGTTCAATATCTTCCTGGCGCTGGCGCAATGCAGGCATCATGATCTCTACGGTATTGATACGGTAAACAAGGTCTTTGCGAAAACGTTTTTCATTGGCAAGCTCCTGTAACGGAAGATTGGTGGCACATATCAGCCGGATATCAATATTAACTGGTATATGGGAGCCCAGTTTTGTAACCTGCCGGTTTTGCAGCACGGTTAAAAGTTTTGCCTGCTGTTGCAGGTTGATGTTCCCGATCTCATCTAAAAACAGGGTGCCGCCATTTGCTGCTTCAAAGCGACCCATCCTTTCTTCCCGGGCATCTGTAAAAGCACCTTTTGTATAACCAAACAATTCGCTTTCAAAAATAGATTCGGTAAGTGAGCCAATATCCGTTTTAATAAAAGGTTTGCTGTTCCGCAAAGAAAGCTGGTGAATGAATTGCGCCATCAAATCTTTTCCTGTACCATTTTCGCCCAATAACAGGATATTGGCATCGGTGGGCGCCACCTTTTCTGCCTTCTTCAGTACATCCTGCATCTGCGCAGATTGGCCCAGCAGATTTGTTTCGGTTGATGTATGAGCTGCGGCAAGATTTGTTTTTCCTGCCGAAACATTTTTTAATAACTCCCTTGTGTGTTCAATAAGCTGCTCATTGTGCCAGGGCTTTAATATAAAATCTGCAGCCCCTTCCTTCAATGAACGTACGGCCAGGTCTATATCGCCATAGGCGGTTATCATGATCACCAGTGCTTTTGAACCCAGTTCCTTTATTTTTTTAAGCCAGTAAAGCCCCTCGTTACCCGTATTGATGCTGCTGTTAAAATTCATGTCCATGAGCACCAGGTCAAAATCACGTTTTAAAAAGATGGAACGCAGGTTTTCGGGATTTTTTTCGGTAACCACTTCGGCTGCATAGGTTTTAAGTAAAAGCCGGGCCGCTGTCAATACATCGGGGTCATCGTCTATCACCAGTATGGAAGCATCTTTCAAATTCATGGTAATACAAAAATAATGCGCCGGAACCGGCCTGAAAATTTTATGAGGACTGAGTAAAAAAACTGTATCAAAACCGTACACCTGCTGTTCAAAACCGTACAGTTCTTAATAAAATTAATGATTAATAATCATTGATAATGAAAAACTTGTAGTATTGGCATGGGTTTTATTCACTATCACTAAAATAATAATAAGGTGGACAGGCAAATAGAAAAAAAATACTGGAATAAAAAACGCATCAGCATCATTGCTGTTAGTGCCGGCATTATTGCCCTGGCTGTTTGGAGCTACCTGGCCACTTCGGGCAAAACTAAGCTGAATGTAGATACAGAACGGATAACGGTGAGTGAAATTAAAAAAGGCAACTTTAAGGAGTTTATACCGGTGAACGGAATTGTAATGCCGCAAACAACCATTTACCTCGATGCCATTGAGGGTGGCCGGGTGGAAGAAAAGTTTGTGGAAGACGGAGCTATGATGCAAAAAGGTGAGCCCATTTTAAGGCTGAGCAATACCGACCTTGAGTTGAACCTGCTGGCCCAGCAGTCGAATGTGTACAACACGCTCACACAAATGCAGATAGCCCAAAATGCAGCGCAGCAAAATACTGTGGGTAAACTGAACCAGGTGGCCGATGTGCAGAGCCAGCTTACAGAAGCCGAAAGAATTTATAAACTCAATAAATACCTCTACGAAAAAAAAGCCATCGGCTCACAGGAATACCAAAAATCGGAAAACGACTATAATTACTATAAACAAAAGAAAGAGCTTACCGATAAAATTTTAAAACAAGATCAGAGCCTTAATGCACAGCAAACAAAACAGGCCAGGCAATCTTTTTCGGGCTCCCAAAGCGCACTGGAATTATTTAAAAGAAAAGTAGGCGATCTCATTGTGCGGGCACCGGTGGCAGGCCAGCTCACTTCTCTTGATGCAGAAATCGGGCAAAGTAAGAATAAGGGTGAAAGGCTTGGACAAATAGATGTAATGGGGGGCTATAAAGTACGCGTTGATATCGACGAACATTATATCAGCCGCATTTATCCCGATTTAAAAGGGGAGGCAACTGTTGCAGGAAAAGTTTATGAACTCAAGGTTAAAAAGGTTTATTCGCAGGTAAAGAACGGGCGTTTTTCTGTTGATATGGAATTTACAGCTGACGTACCCAAAGATATCCGCCGCGGACAAAGCCTGCAAATTGGGCTTGCCCTCAGCGATGAAACCACGGCATTGCTTGTACCCAAGGGCGGCTTTTACCAGCAAACCGGCGGCAACTGGATTTTTAAATTAAGTGAAGATGGAAGCAAGGCATATAAAATTGATATACAGCTTGGCAGGCAAAATCCCGATTACTATGAAGTGATGCAGGGTTTAAAACCGGGCGATAAAGTAATTACCAGCAGCTATGAAAACTATGGGGATATACAAGAATTGTTGTTGAAGAAATGAGGGTGAGATTTTAGCAGTGAGCCATCAGCCATGAGCTTTGAGCCATCAGTTTTTAGAAAAAGGTACGAAGTAAACAATCTGGCTCAAAGCTCATGGCTCACCGCTGATAGCTGATTACTCAAGGCTCATAGCTCGCTGCTCAAAATCTTGTAATGTAGGTGTAGATCATTTTTCTGATTTCCTGGATTTCGTTATAGAGTTCTGAAAAAATAAGCTCGTTTATATACGAAAGGTCCCTGGCAAGAAGCAGTTGATATTGTAATTCAGAACAGGAGGCAATAGAAATGTTGAAAGATTTTTTAAGCTGCGGATTGGTATTAAATCCACAACCTTCGGCAATATTGGTTGGTATAGAAGAGGAAGATCGTCTCATTTGTGATATGAGGCCAAACATTTCTTCTTTGGGAAAGGATTTTGTAATGGAATAAATTCTGAGGGTAAATTGATGGCTTCGGATCCAAAAATCCAGTTTTCTAAAGTCACGCATACGGTTAAATTTTAAATAATAAAAATAAGGAATATTATATCAACTTAAACGGGAATATGCTGTACAATTGAAACTGCTGGCCCAAAGCTTATTGCTCAAAGCTCATTACTCACAGCTGATAGCTCAAAACTCAAAGCTCATGATAAAAATAACCAACCTCGAAAAAATCTATCGCACAGAAGAAGTGGAAACAGTAGCACTCGACAAACTCTCGTTTGAAGTAAAAGAAGGAGAATTTGTGGCTGTTATGGGTCCATCCGGCTGCGGTAAATCAACCCTGCTCAATATTGTAGGATTGCTCGATGACCCCGACAGCGGGAGTTTCATTTTTAACGGCGTGGAAGTGGCAAAATTCACAGAGCGTAAGCGTGCCGATATGCGAAAAAAGAATATCGGATTCGTGTTCCAGAGTTTTAACCTCATAGATGAACTTACGGTTTTTGAAAATGTAGAACTGCCGCTTATTTATTCCGGTGTAAAAAAAGCCGATCGCAAAGCAAGGGTGGAAGAAGTGCTGGAGAAGGTTCAGATCATGCACCGGCGCAATCATTTTCCGCAACAGTTGAGCGGTGGTCAACAGCAGCGTGTGGCGGTGGCGAGAGCGGTTGTTAATAAACCAAAGCTCATTTTAGCCGATGAACCTACGGGCAACCTCGATTCTGTAAACGGAAATGAAGTAATGGAAATGCTCACTGAGCTTAATGAAGCAGGCACCACCATCATTATGGTTACACATAGCGAACACGATGCCAGGTACAGTCACCGCATCATACGCATGCTGGATGGAAGAACGGTAACGGAAAATATATTGGTGTAGGCTGCGCATTGAATATCAAGAATACACACGATAGTTGCGGTCTTGTTTCATGCCGCCTTCATTTTTGCCGGAACCCGGATAAAAGTTTAAGAACAGAATAAAAGCATTGTCATGCTAAAAAATTATTTTAAAATAGCCATCAGAACACTCTGGAGAAAAAAACTCTTCTCCTTTGTAAATATTTTTGGTCTTGCATTGGGCATGGCTGTGAGTGTTCTTATTTTATCAAGGCTAAAAGAAAATTTTGATGCAGACCATTTTCATCCCCACAAGGAACGGATCGTTCGCATACTTACAAAACAACGCAGTGGTAACCAGCAAAACATATGGGCCACTGTACCGCAACCTCTGGCACAAACATTTGCTTCGGTACCCTTTGTTGAAAAACAGGTATTGGTGCGGTTTGGCGGAATTTTTAATGTTCAAACCGGGAAAGGTGATATCCCCGTTGACATCAATTTTACCGAACCCTCTTTTTTCAATGTATTTGGATTCTCCCTTATATCTGGCAATGCATCCGGTCTTAACAGTAACCCGTCTGGCTTATTCTTATCGGAAAAGATTGCAAAAAAAATATTTGGCAAAACAGATGTTGTTGGGCAAAATATCCAGTTTGAAAATATCGGGAAGTATACTATTACCGGTATTATTAAAGATCCGCAGCAGCAAACCCATTTACCAATAGAGGTCGTTTGCTCGCTATTAACTGCTGAAACGCTTGAAAAAAAAGCTGAAATTCAACCGGTTTCCCAAAACTGGGATGATTATAAACACTGTGCGTTATATGCCAGGCTGAATACAGAAGACAATATCGCCCTTCTCAATAATAAGCTTAAAATTCACAGCCGCAGTTTGGGCGACAGTAAAATTGAATTTGAAGCGCAACCGGTAGAAAATATCACACCCTGGGCGAACAGGATTCAAAACGATAACAATGCCGGAATAAGTTACACCGGCATTAAAGTTATGTTGTTCCTGATCTTTTCCCTCACTGTTCTGTCGGCATTCAACTACATCAGCATGTCTTTGGCAAGGGCTCTATCCCGTGCAAGAGAAATTGGTGTAAGAAAGACCATGGGGGCGGCAAAAAAACAGATTATTATACAGTTCCTGCTGGAAGCTGTAGTTGTGGCCTTCCTGGCATTGTTACTGACAGTTCCGTTTGCCTCAATTTTGGTGACAAAAATACCTGTGATACGTTTCAAATTAAATTTTGACCTGTCATTGTTATTACTTCTGTGTGGGTATGCCCTTTTAACCGGTCTGCTGGCAGGCGCCGTTCCGGCAACTATTTTATCGGGATTGCAGCCTGTGAAAGTTCTTCAGAAAATGAAAAACATACAATTATTCCGAAATGTGGGTTTGTACAAAGTTTTAATTGTTATTCAATTTTCTGTAACAGTAATGCTGATGGTGTTCTTTGTAATATTAACAGATTATGAAAAGAAAAACAGCGCCACCATTGATACAAAAATCCCTTCAAACGCATTGGTACTTAATTTAAAAGGGGAAGCTTATAAAAATATTAAAAATGAGATTGCCGGCATCAGTAATGTAGGCGCAGTGCTGGCCGGCAATTGGTATTATGATGCTTTTAAAACTGGGATATGTAATATAAAGATCGGTGATGCCATACAAAAATTAAATTATGTAAGTATTGATCCCGGGGTTGTAGCTGCTGAAGGAATAAAACTCAAAGCTGGCCGGAATTTTCCTGCCGATATGCCGGAAAATACAGAACAGTTTATATTACTGAATGAGGCTGCGGCCAAAATACTTGCAAAAAAAACACCCGGCATTCTAAATAAAAATATTGTATTAGATTCTTCCAATGTTCAGGTAATCGGGATAATGCCCGACCAACTGGCCGGGAACCAGCTGCCATTGGTTTATCGTTATCTTCCAAACGAAGTATCTGTGCTCACAATAAAATTTAATCCCGGCTCCGAGGCGGCAGTAGCGGCTGCCTGCAAAAAAATATGGATCAGCCATTATCCATCGAAGCCCAACGACATTTATAATCTGAAACAAAAATACCAAGAGGCTAATACAACTGAAGCCATCGGGTTCTTTGGTTTTTTTGCCTTTCTCATAATGATCATTGCAGCAATGGGCATCCTGGGAATAGCCAGCTATGCGCTCGAAATACGAACTAAAGAGCTCGGTATCAGAAAGGTACTTGGTGCAGGTAAACTAAAGCTCGTTTGGCTCATTACAAGAGGTTTTGGCGGGCTTATAACTATTGCGGGAATTATTGGAATTCCTGCCGGACTGTTGTGTGCAAATTTTTTAAAAAAAGTACTGGGCAGCAATGTAGATATGGGGCCACTGAATGTACTGGCTGGCTTTATTTTGGTGGCAGGTACCGGTATGCTTGCAGTATTGTCGCAAACAATCAGGGCAACATTGATAGACCCTGTAAAAGTTTTAAAGGCCGAATAAATGCAGATCGGTTAAACCGAAATATTGGTAATTGGTATAAATAAAATGTATGCTCAAAACTTATTTCAAAACTGCCTGGCGCAACTTGCTCAAAAATAAATTTCACAGCTCGGTAAATATCATTGGGCTTGTTATTGGTTTTACCATCGGCCTCGTGGTACTAATGATGGTATACAGCCAGCTTGGGTTCGATAGTTTTCATCAAAACAGGAAAAGGCTGTACCAGGTTTATTCAGAATTTTACAATAAGGATAAAACAGATATTTCCAATGTATTTGGTTTTCCTGCAGCATCGGTATACAAGACCGAGGCCCCGGCCATTGAAAAAAGCAGTCGCTTTTTATTTGGTGGCAGCAATGCCTGGATCGGGGAAAAAGAAATTGAACTGCACGTAACATTGGTAGATGAAGATTTTTTATCGATGTTCAGCTTCCCGGTTGTAAAAGGAAACAGGCAGAATCCTTTACACAGCCTGGCCGATATTGTACTTACAGAAAATGCCGCTAAAAAATTATTCGGAAACGAAGATGCGGTGGGCAAAACCATCCGCTCTTCTGCCGGGGGAGAAATGCACGACCTGCAGGTAAGTGCTGTGGTAAAAAACTTTCCCGAAAATTCTTCTCTCAAATTTGATGCATTGGCAAGAACAGAACTGCGCACCGACTTTGCAAAGGATAAAGAGAACTGGAACAACCAGCATCACCCGGTATATGTAATGCTTAAAAAAGGAATGAGCGGGGAACAGGCAGAAAGAGAATTACGCATCGCAAATAAAAAACACCTGGCCGACTGGTACGAAGAATTAAAAAAAGATGGCTACCGGCCAAACAAAAACGGCGATCCATTTGCTACAAAATTATTACCGGTAGAGGATATCCATTTTTCCAATTTATCCGGAAAATCCAGTGGCGAAGCACAACTATATACATTGCTCGCCATAGGCCTGCTTATCATCCTCATTGCCTGTTTCAATTTCATCAATATCAATTTGGCAAATGCTTTTACAAGAGGAAAAGAAATTGCGGTACGTAAATGCCTCGGTGCGGCCAAAGAAAAGCTTTTTGGCCAGTTTTGGAGCGAAAGTTTTTTGGTTTGTCTCATCGCATTTGTGCTTTCGCTGGCACTGGTCAATATTGTTACCAGCACCCTCAATAGTGCTGCCGGCCTCGGCATGCCGCTGGGTAAAATGAAATGGGAACCAGGATTCCTCGGGCTCTGCCTGGGCCTACTCTTATTTGTATCACTCATTGCAGGCGGCTATCCATCTTTTGTGATGACAAAGTTTAAAGTAACAGAAACACTTAAAGGAAAACTCAGGTTAAACCGTAACAGTTTATTGCGCAATTCGCTTATTGTGCTTCAGTTTACCATCGCATGCATCATGATCAGTTGCACCATGATCATTTATAAACAATTCAAACATTTGCAACAAGCTCCCCTGGGCATCAATAAAGATTATATTATCAGCATCCCATTTAAAAATGCAGCAACCGCAAAAGAAAATATCAGTAAGCTTCGCAGCAGGCTGGCATCAAACCCTGCTATTCTTTCCATCACCGGAAGCAGCATTAACGTGGGTGTGGGTAAAGATAAAAGTGAATCTAAAATGACCAGCGGTTTCGAATACAAAGGAAAGAATGTGTCAGTAAATATTGCCGCTGCTGATTATGGCTATTTAAAAACGTTTGGTCTCAAAGCCATAGAGGGACGGGATTTTGAAAAATCATCCACAAATGATTCGGCATATAATGTATTACTCTCAGAAAGCGCTGCCAAACAGTTTGAAGAAAAAAATATAGTAGGCCAGCAGGTCATTACCGACAGCAGTATGCCCAGGTGGAATATTGTAGGCATCTTTCCTGATTTTCACTTGTATTCCCTGCACGAAAAAATAGAACCGCTTGCGCTGGTACTATCCGGTAAGGAGCAGGTACGGTATTGTTTCATTAAAACAAATGCACAAAATGCCCTTGCTGCCATGGATGCGGTAAAAACAGAAATGGCAGAACTGGAGCCAGGCAGGGAATTCAGTGGATCTTTTCTCGACGAAAACATCAACAACTGGTACAGGCAGGAACGGAGCATGTCTGTTTTATTCAGCGTGGCGGCCGTAGTGGCCATCCTGCTGAGCTGCATGGGCCTGCTGGCCATGGTCTTACTCATCATCCAGCAGCGGGTCAAAGAAATTGGTGTTCGAAAAGTACTGGGGGCGAGTGTGCAGAATATTTCATTTTTAATATCAAAGGAATTTTTAAAATTGGTAATACTGGCGGTGGTAGTTGCCATTCCAATTACCTGGATCATCATGAGCCGCTGGTTGCAGGGTTTCCCTTACCGGATAGAGATCAAATGGTGGATGTTTGGATTAATGGCCCTGGCGGCAATTCTGATGGCTTTAATGACCATTGGGATCAACACGGTAAAAGCAGCCATGCAAAATCCTGTTAAAAATTTAAGAACAGAATAGCTCAAGGCTCAGGGCTCAAGGCTCAGGGCTCATTACTCATAGCTCAAAAAAAAACGATGTTAAAAAATTATTTCAAAATAGCAATCCGGAATTTATGGCGCAATAAGCTCTATAGTTTCATCAATATTTTTGGCCTGGCCATGGGTATTGCTGCATTTCTGTTCATACTGCAATATGTGAGTTTTGAAAAAAGCGTAAACAACTTTCATAAAAACATCGGCTCCACCTACCGGCTTTTAAATGAAGATACAAAAGGCAACACTTGGCCCCAGGTAGAACCAGGCTGGGCACAAATAGCAAAAGATAGATTTGCCGAAATAAAAGACTATTGCCGTTTTGAAGAAGGTATCGGGCAGGGCATTGTGCGCACAGGGAGCGAGAATGGGGTTTCGTTCCGTGAAAACAATATTGGTTATGCAGAGGGAACCTTTTTTTCTTTCTTCAGTTTTGAGGTTAAAAAAGGTAATGCCGCAGAATTTAACAAACCCAATATAGTTTTCCTTTCTGAACCTGCAGCAGTAAAATATTTTGCAAAAGAAGATCCCCTTGGAAAAACGCTCACCTTATTCAACCAGTTTGGCAAATCTACTTTTACAGTTGGAGGGCTTTACAGCATACCAAAAAACTCCGATATACAATACGACATGGTTTTTTCATTGGAAACATTGAAAAACCCTGCCAACCTCAACGATAATGGCTGGGCCCAACTGGATAACCTTGGCTCTCAATACATCAACACCTATTTTTCACTCGCTGCAGGAACCGATTACAGGCAGCTGGAGAAAAAATTGATCTCAATGCGCAATGAATTGAAAAAAGATAAGGATGGAGTATTGTTCCGCCTGCAGCCTTTTGCCAATGTTCACCTGCCGGCATCATTTAGTGATACCTATCAAACCACGGGTAATTTAGCATATGTATATATTTTAGGCGCAATTGCTTTGCTCATCCTTTTTATTGCCTGGTTCAACTATATCAATCTATCTACCGCCAATTCTCTAAAACGTGCCAATGAAGTGGGAGTAAGAAAGGTGGTGGGAGCATCGCAGCGATCGCTGGTGCTGCAGTTTTTGGGTGAATCATTATTGGTAAACCTGCTGGGTTTCGGGCTCTCGCTCATATTGATCCTGCTCATCCAGCCCTTGTTTAATGATATCATTGGAAAAGAACTTTCATTGGCTTCACTAATGGGCAGCAGGGTATGGCTGGTTGGACTGCTTTTACTGATAACAGGTTCTTTATTATCGGGCGCTTATACTGCATTCAGCTTATCTGGGTTTAACCCGGTAGAAACACTAAAAGGAAAACTTTCAAAAACAACTAAAGGGGTTGCTTTGCGCAAATCACTTGTAGTGGTACAGTTCAGCATATCCATTGCACTACTGCTGGCAACAGTACTCATGTACCAGCAATTGAATTATATGCAAAACAAAAACCTGGGCGTAAATACAGAACAGTTGCTGGTGATACGCGGGCCCGAAGTGGGCAAAGACAGTACTTATAAAAGCCGCAAATCTGCTTTTTGGATGGAAATAGCCGGGCAAAGTTTTGTAAAGGATTATGCGCTTAGCGGTACCATCCCCGGCAACGGGTACAATTTTGCCACCTCTGGTTTTACGCAACCGGGTTCAAAAAAAGGAGATGAACTAAAGTCATATTCCTTTGCCATTATCGACAACCGTTACCTGAATACTTACCAGGTACCGTTGAAAGCAGGCAGAAATTTTACTGCAGAGGAATGCAATATTGAATGGAATGATAACAGCAAAGTGCTGCTCAATGAAAAAGCCATCCAGGAATTGGGGTTTGCATCGGCAGAGAATGCATTGCGTACAAAAATTCAATGGGACGAACGCCAGTTAGAAGTAATAGGGGTGGTGAAAGATTATCATCATACAGGCTTGCAAAAATCGATTGACCCCATCATTTTTTATCCGCAAAATAACAGCGCTTATTTTACCATCAGGCTTGGTGCAGGCAAGGTTCAGCAAAGTATTGCCGGGCTTGAAAAACTATACAAAAAATATTTCAGCAATAACCCTTTTGAATATTTTTTTGCAGATGAAAATTTCAACAAACAATATATCAGCGAACGGCAATACAGCCGCTTGTTAAGCACGGCTTCTGTTTGGGCCATTCTTATTGCCTGCCTTGGCCTATTTGGGCTCGCAACTTATACGGTAGAATCTCGCACCAAGGAAATTGGCGTACGCAAAGTTTTAGGCGCAAGTGTATCGGGCATAGCGCAATTGTTATCAAAAGATTTTTTAAAACTGGTACTCATCTCAATCGTCATCGCATGCCCGGTAGCTTGGTACGCCATGCAGCGCTGGCTCCGGGATTTTGCATACCGCATCAGCATACAATGGTGGGTGTTTGCACTCACCGGAGTTTTGGTGATCATTGTTGCCCTGGTTACGGTGAGTTTCCAGGCAGTAAAAGCTGCGGTGGCAAACCCGGTAAAAAGTTTAAGAACAGAATAAAACCTTATCTGTATGATAACCAATTATTTTAAAATAGCCTGGAGAAATATAATTAGAAGTAAAGGTTATTTCTTCATAAACACTGGTGGGCTTGCTATAGGTATGGCTATTGCCGTAACAATTGGCCTGTGGGTTTATGATGAGTTAACCTTTAATCATTACCATAAAAACCATAACCGTATTGGAAAAGTAATGCAGAACTTAACCTATAACAATGAAGTAGGAACACAAGATTACAACCCGATGGTATTGGCAGCTGCATTGCGTAATAAATATGGCAACGATTTTAAACATGTGATAACTGCCTCTGCCAATCAACCTGTTTTATTAAAAGGCAACGAAAAAATACTTACCGTAAAAGGAGGTTTTTTTGAACCTGGGATAGTGGATATGCTGAGTTTAAAAATATTGAAAGGCACTGGTACAAAATTAAAAGAACCTGGTACCATCTTATTATCGGCTGCAACAGCTAAACAATTTTTTGGCAATGAAGAGCCCATTAATAAACTGATGGTAATGGATAATAAAACGAGCCTAAAAGTAGAAGGAGTATACGAAGACCTGCCTGGAAATTCTGAGTTTAATGAAGTAAAATTTATTGTGCCATGGTCGTTGATGCTTAGTCTTAACCCTGCAATGCCAAGAGATGACTGGAATGGCAATATGTTTCAGACTTATGTGCAATTGGCTGATAATGTTAATATGCAAACTGTATCAGAAAAAATTAAAAACATAAAATTTTCGCAAGTAGATAAAGAACAACAAACCAATGTAAAACCAGAAGTATTTATTTTTCCAATGGAAAAATGGCACCTGTATTCTGAATTTAAAAATGGAAAAAGTGTAGGGGGAAGAATAGCTTATGTATGGTTATTTTCATTAATTGGATTATTTGTATTGCTGTTGGCATGCATAAATTTTATGAACCTCGCCACAGCAAGTTCAGAAAAACGGGCAAAAGAAGTAGGTGTACGAAAGGCCATTGGTTCTTTAAAAGGACAATTGGTAAAACAATTTTTCAGCGAATCGATTTTAGTTGCTCTAATTGCCTTCGTTTTTTCGATGATGCTAGTATGGCTGATGTTACCAATTTTTAATGAAGTGGCCGGTAAAAAAATAAGTATTCTATGGACAAACCCATTGTTCTGGTTGTTGGGTTTATCGTTTACTATAATTACTGGATTAATTGCGGGCAGTTATCCGGCTTTGTACTTCTCCTCTTTTCAACCTATAAAAGTATTGAAGGGTACTTATCAGCTGGGAAAGCACAGTGCCTTACCACGTAAAATATTGGTGGTGGTTCAATTTACGGTTTCCATCATGCTCATTATTGGAGTTATTGTGGTATTTCAGCAAATTCAGTTTTCAAAAAACCGTTCAGTAGGATACAATAGAAATGGCTTAATATCAATAGCGGGCAGAACGGATGAAATACATAACCACATAGATGCTATAAGCAGTGAATTAAAACAACCGGGTGCCATTCTTGAAATGGCCGAATCGCACAGCCCTGCTACAGAAGTTTGGCTAGGACTCGATGGTTTTGATTGGCAAGGGAAAGACCCTAATGCGCAGTTTACTTTTGCAAGCATTCTCGTATCGCATGATTTTGCAAAAACAGTTGGCTTACAGTTTACACAGGGCAGAGATTTTTCAAGGGCATATTTATCAGATTCATTAGCGTTTATTTTAAATGAAGCTGCTGTAAAAACTATGGGCTTTAAAAATCCTATTGGAGAAATAGTTACATTAAAAACGGGGTTACAGCCAAAGACGGCATTCAAAGTAGTTGGAGTGGTAAAAGATATGTTAATGGAATCGCCTTACGAAAAAATCAGTCCCGCTGTTTATTGGCTGAATAAAGGACGTGGTAATTTCACCACTATCAAATTAAATCCAGCGGCAGATATCCATAGCGCATTAAGCAAAATTGAAGCGGTATTTAAAAAATATGATCCTGCCTCGCCGTTCGAATACAAATTTGTGGATGAAGAATATGCCAAAAAATTTAGTAATGAAGAACGCATTGGTAAACTGGCTTTTGTATTTGCAATTCTTGCCATTTTTATTTCCTGCCTGGGCATTTTTGGTTTGGCTGCTTTTACTGCGGCACAACGCACCAAAGAGATTGGTTTGCGTAAAGTAGTAGGAGCTTCGGTTTTTAATTTATGGAAATTATTATCGAAAGATTTTGTGTTGCTGGTATTTATTTCTTTTTTAATTGCGACACCAGGAGCATATTATTTTATGCGCAACTGGTTGCAGCATTATGAATACAGAACCAATATTGCATGGTGGATTTTTGCTACAGTTTGTATTGGCATGTTGCTCATTACACTATTAACGGTAAGTTTTCAAACAATAAAAGCAGCTATAGCAAACCCGGTCAAAAGTTTAAGAACAGAATAGCGATGAGTTACCAACCATGAGCCTCTCATAGTAAAATTCAGATTATTGCTCATCGCTGATAGCTCATCGCTGAAAATGCAAAACTAAAAACTATGTTCAAAAATTATGTCATCACCGCATGGAGGTCAATTGCAAAAAACAAATTGTACTCCATCATCAATATCACCGGGCTTGGTATTGGGCTGGCCATCTGCATGCTTATTACCTTGTTTGTTAAAGATGAATTTAGCTTCGACAGGTTTCAAAAAAACAGGAATAAAATATACCGCCTGGTAGTAAATGAAACCAGTACTGCCGGAGAAAAATTCAAATATGGTGTTACCGGAATGGTTCATGGGGAGGCTTTTCAAAAACAAATACCCGGGCTGCAAAAAATGGTGCGTATCAGCGGCACAAAACTCAATATTAAGTATGGAAATGATGTGCTGGTACAGGATGCCAACTATACCGACAGTAGTTTTTTTGATGTTTTTCCGGAAGAATTTATTGAAGGCAGTCCGCATAAAGCTTTATCCGGTCCATCCAATATTGTAATCTCGGAAAAGGCCGCGAAACTTTTTTTTGGAAACAATAAAGCGCTCGGCCGGGTTTTGTCTGTTGAAAAAGACAGCAGCTTTAAAAATTATACCATCACGGGTGTTACTAAAAATTCACCTCTCAACTCAAGTATTCAATTAAATATACTGCTCCCTTTCGATTATAAAAATAACAGGGACCAGTCCTGGATCAATTTTTACCTGAACACCTTTTTTATTGTTAAAGAAGGGGCAGATATTGGTGTTATTGAAAAGCAGATTGCTTCTGTTTTTAAAACAGCCGCCCAAACAGAACTCGTTAATGCAAAAAAGGACTGGAATTATGACAACCAGCTTGTTTTTGGCCTACAGCCTTTTTTAGATATGCACCTGAGCCGTGATTACAAATCACAAAATGGCCTGAAAGATTCCGGAAATCCATTGCTTTCTTATATTTTGGCCGGGCTGGCACTGTTTATTTTACTTATAGCCTGCATCAATTTTGTAAACATCTCTATTTCGCATTCATTACAGCGTGCAAAAGAAATAGGCGTTAGAAAAGTAATGGGTGGCAGCCGCAGGCAACTCATTATGCAGTTTATGAGCGAAGCGTTCCTGTTAAATGCAGGCGCTTTCATCCTTGCTGTAGTATTTACCATCCTTTGGCTGCCGGTATTCAACAGTTTTACATCCAAGGCCCTGTCATTTTCTTACCTGCTCGATACAAAGCTTGTACTCATATTCCTTTTCATCTTTTTACTTACAGGCCTGCTGGCGGGTTTTTACCCGGCACTGGTATTATCGGGTTACAAGCCTGTACAGATCCTATATGGCAAATTCAGGCTCAGTGGTAAAAATTTACTTCAGAGATCCCTCATTGTGTTCCAGTTTGGATTGGCCAGCTTTTTTATTGTGCTGGCAATTATTCAGTATAAACAGGTAGATCTTTTTACAGGTAAAGATTTAGGTTACGATGACCGGAATATGCTTGTGATCAGCACAGCAGGAGCATACAGCGGAAAAGGAAAAATATTCATCGAGGAAATAAAAAAGAATAAAGAGATCATAAGCGTGGCGCCACGCAATGCCGAAGCATGGGTTACAATTGTTAATATTGATAACGGCGAACAAATGGGTCCCGATATGAACGTGGTGGATGAAAATTACATCCCTACACTTGGTTTACAATTGAAAGAAGGAAGGGCGTTTTCCAAAGATTTTCCGGCCGACAGCACGTTGTCGGTTATGGTTAATGAAGCCTTTGTAAAAGAAGCCGGCTGGAAAACCGCAATCGGCCAAAATGTAAAAGTGATGAACCGCGATCCTTATAAAGTGATTGGCGTGGTTAAGGATTACCATTTTTCTTCCCTGTACGAAAAAGTGCGGCCACAGGTTTTTACATGTAATAACAATTATGGTGGTTACGGCTCTTTTTATATAAAATTGAGCGGTCTTAACACACCCGCAACCCTTGATTTCGTAAGATCAACATTCAGGCAACTGTTTCCCACAAAACCGTACACCTACAATTTTCTTGCAGACATCAACAGCCGTCAATACGAAAAGGAATTTCAGATGAAACAGATCATTTTCTGGTCGGCTCTCATTATCATTTTTATATCCTGCATGGGGTTGTTTGGCCTTTCTATTTTAACTGCCGAAAAGCGGAAAAAAGAAATAGGCGTACGCAAGGTACTTGGCGCAAAACTAAGCGCTATTGTACAATTGCTATCGCTTGATTTTATGAAATTAGTAATGCTTGGCTTTATCATTTTTACACCCATTGCCTGGTATACGGGCAAGAGTTTACTGCAAAACTATCCCTACCGGACACATATTGGTGCAGGAATATTTGCTGCAACCTTTTTGGGGCTGGTTGTGATCAGTTTGCTTACCGTAAGCTATCATACACTAAGGGCCGCCATGGCTAACCCGGTTAAAAGTTTAAGAACAGAATAAAAGGTTTATTATGAAAAAATTCCTCCTTTTTTGCTCCGCGCTTCTGCCTGTTTCGTTATTGGCTCAACAGCAGGATACAATAAAATTAAAAAACGGAAAATCGGTTTCCGGCAAAATTTACAAAATGGAAGATGGATACATATATATATCCGGTAAAAATGATTCCGCTGTTTATACGGCGGGGCAGGTTCAATCAATAATGTTTTGCCATCATGCAGCAAATCCCTGCCCGCAACCTCCGCAGTCTCCGTGCAATGGTAAATCGAATGCCCGTTCTCAAAGCAGCAGCAGTAACAGTTCCACTTTTTCATCGTTAGACAAGAATGATGTTCCTGCCGAAGACTTTTATGCAAACGATACAGAAAAAGGAACGGTTTCATTCACCTGCAATATGTGCGGCGGCAGCGGAAACCTGTTGGTACGCGGAACCGGCCACGGTGCATCTGTGGCCAACTATTCATTTGCCATGGATAAGGATAAACATTATTTTTTGTATATCGTAAAACTGCTCCCCGGAAACTATAGCTGGACCTATGATGACAATAATAACAATGAAACTCATGGAAAATTCTCCATCGGGAAAATGGAAGAAAGGAAAATTGTATTATTTGAAAAAGAATAAAGGTTATGATAAAAAATTATTTCAAAACAGCCTGGCGTAACCTTCGCCAAAACAAACTGCTTTCTTTTGTAAACATTGCTGGGCTCGCCATTGGCCTTGCCTGCGTAATGCTGATCCTCCTGTTTGTAAATGATGAATACAGCTACGACAGGTTCCATACCAAGGGCGACCGCCTCGTAAGGCTGGTGCAAACAGATACCGATACGGCGGGTAATGAACGCAGAAGTGGAAACACCGGCAACCCACAGGGTCCCGCTTTTTTTGCCAATATACCGGAAGTGGAAAATTTTTGCCGCGTTAAAGGCTGGCCCATGCTGAGTAAAAAGGGAAACGAAGCCATTGAATCAATGGTGCTGTTTGCAGATACATCTATTTTCTCCATGTTTTCTTTTAACGTGCTTAAGGGCAACCCCGCAAACATGTTGCTGGCAAGAAATTCGGTTGTAATAACTGATGAAGCAGCTAAAAAATATTTTGGAAATTCGGATCCTTTGGGCAAAACAATCGATTTAGAAGTGGAGGAAGATTTTGAGCCATTTACCGTAACCGGGGTATTGCAAAAACCTCCCATGAACTCTTCCATCAGGTTCGACCTGTTGCTTTCTTTTGAAAGGCAATTGCCTGCAGACCCTACCGAGCGGGCCGAAAGCCTAGGCGATTGGTATAGTCTTTTTTTAAATACTTTTTTACTTCTTAAAGAAAATGCGGATCCAAAAATTGCCGAAGCAAAACTTTTTCCGGTGTTCCTGAAAAACTCCGGCGAAGACTGGAATAAAACAAAGGCCGAAGCCGGCCTCAGCAGCCGCAGCTACAAACTGCAGCCTTTTTTAAGCATGCATCTCGACAGTGAATTTTATGCCAGTAATGGATTAAGCAACTGGAGTGATTCAAAATATTCTTATATACTTTCGGGGCTGGCCGTACTCATACTCATTATTGCCTGTATCAATTTCATCAACATCATGCTCGCAAAATCGCTCCAACGCAGCAAAGAAATTGGTGTACGCAGGGTTTCGGGCAGCAGCAGCGGGCAACTCATAATGCAGTTTTTAAGCGAATCGTTGCTGGTAACGCTTGTTTCATTTGTACCGGCATTTTTTATTATGAAACTCTTGTTGCCGGTATTCGGCAGGTTTACAAACAGGCTGTATGACTCCACGTATCTTTTTCAGCCAAAGGTATTGATACTCTATGCTTCCCTGTTGATGCTGGTATCATTGCTGGCCGGTTTTTATCCGGCACTTGTTGCAGCGAAATTTAAGCCGGTACAAACGTTATATGGAAAAGTAAAACTATCAGGAAAAAATATTTTAGGAAAATCGCTCGTGGTAATGCAGTTTGTAATTGCTGTAACACTTATCATTTGCACTATCGTGTTCAACCGCCAGTTCAGCTTTATGACCATGGGGGATCTTGGATTTAAAAAAGAAAATATTCTTCACATGGAACTACCATGGGGAAAAGCATCCGAAAAACTGCAATTGTTCAGGCGCGAACTGGCAAAAAGTCCGGCCATTGAAAATGTGGGTGGAAAAAACGGTGGGTGGAACAGTACTTTTTTCTTTGTGAACGGAAAAAAAACAGATTGGGTGGGAACAGAAGAGATGGACGACCAGTACCTGAAAATAATTGATGTACCATTGGTACAAGGAAGATACCTCAGCTATAATAATGTTGCAGATACGGTATCCAACTTACTCGTTAATGAAACCTTTGTTGAAACTTATCTCGATAAATCCAAAGATCCCCTTGGCCAAACCGTTGGCCGAAAAAGAAACGATGCCATGCAGGAATACAATATTGTTGGGGTGGTAAAAGATTATCATGATGCCAACTTTAAGCAAAAGATAAAGCCTATGTGCTTTTATTTAGACAAACGGGGCCGGGCTTTTAATTCCTTTATAAAATTTATGCCGGGTCAGTCAAAGGAGGCCATTGCCGCTATCACTAAAACATATAAAACGATCTTCCCTTTTTCAACTATGGAGTACCAGATGCTGCAGGATTGGAACGAAAGCTGGTACACAGAAGAGGCACGCTGGAAAGAGATTGTTTCTTATGCTGCCATCATTGCTATTATGCTCTCCTGTATGGGTTTGTTTGCGCTCAGTACGCTTTCTATACAACAGCGGGTAAAAGAAATAGGCATACGTAAGGTACTGGGTGCTGGCATTGCCAATATAACCAGTCTTGTTTCTAAAGATTTTATGAAACTGGTTCTCATTGCACTCATTATTGCATCGCCCCTAGCCTGGTGGATCATGAACAAATGGCTGCAGGATTTTGTTTACCGCATCAGCATCAGCTGGTGGATGTTTGCACTGGCCGGATTTCTTGCCCTATTAACTGCTTTTGCAACCGTGGCTTACCATGCCTTTAAAGCATCTTTGGCAAACCCGGTAAAAAGTTTAAGAACAGAATAAAGGTATTATATGTTGAAAAATTATTTCAAAATTGCCTTTCGTCACCTGTTTAAAAGCAGGTTGTATTCCATGATTAATATCACTGGCCTGGCATGCGGCATTACCTGCACATTACTGGCCGTATTGTACTGGAAAGATGAGAGAAGTTTTGATACTTTTCATAAAAACAACCCCAATTTATACAGGGTTACTACCAATCTGCGAAATGATAAAGAAGGTAACAGGGTAACAGTAGGTAAAACCGGGCAGGTACAAGGGCCGGCATTTAAAGCAGCAGTGCCTGAAGTGCAAAACTATGTGCGCATTTTAGGTGGCGATATTTATACCAACCTTGTTGCAGACAATAAAGTGCTTCACCTGCGGTCATTCTTTGTTGATAGCACTTTTTTTAAAGTATTCAGCTTTAGAATTGTAAAAGGAGATATTATAGCTCCATTGAAAGAAATAAATTCTGTAGTACTTACAGAAACTACAGCTAGAAAATTCTTTAACAGCACCGATGTGGTGGGCAGGGTGTTTAGCATGGATGCAGACCCTTCTTACAATATTTTGGCAAGGCCATTGATGGTTTCTGCGGTAGTAGAGGACCCTCCTGGTAATTCATCCCTGCAGTTTGATGCACTCTTTACGCTTGAATTTATGCAGCTTTCCTTTGATGATACCAATTGGCTCAATCAATACCTGGGAACTTTTGTTCTCCTCCATCCCAATGCGAGCATTCAGAAAGTAAAAGAGAAATTTAATGCTGTTTATGATGCACACGGTAAAAAGCAGGTGGGTAAGCCGGAGTATGATTTCATGAATGGGTATGACCCGGATATAAAATATGGTCTTCAGCCAATACAAGATATACATCTTAACGCCGGCATTATCACAGATGGGTTTAATGAAGCAGCTGTTGGTAATGTGAGCAGTCCGGTTTATTCTTATGTATTCATGGGTATTGCATTGTTCATACTTGTGATGGCTGCCATTAATTTCATCAATATCAGCATTGCCGGCTCATTAAAAAGAGCAAAAGAAGTGGGAGTAAGAAAAATATCCGGAGGCAACCGGGGGCAAATCATTACACAGTTTCTTTTAGAATCGTCCTTACTCTGCCTGGCTGCATTTCTTCTGTCAATTGTTTTAATGAACTTGGCGCTGCCATTTTTTAACCAGGTCACTGGCAAACAACTCTCCTTTCAAAATGTGATTGACTGGCAGTTGACTATGTACTTTATTGTAGTACTCTTTTTTATCATATTGCTCACCGGTTTTTATCCTGCCTTTGTTTTGTCAAATTTTAAGGCTCCGGAAGTTTTATACAATAAGCAAAAATTAAATGGCCGTAATCTATTGGGTCGCTCATTGGTGGTATTACAATTTTCATTGGCAGTGTTCCTGCTGGTAGCAGCGACGGTATACTACTTACAGATGGATTTTATACGAACAAAAGATTTGGGCTATAATCCATACAACATCATACGCACTGCTGTAAATGGAGATATTGATTACCGGCCCGTCCTTAACACTTTAAGAAATGAACTTGCAAAAGAGCCGTCTGTTAAAGCAGTTTCATTCGGTAATGATGGTCGTCTTGAAAGAGTGGAAGTAAACAGCCGGTCTTTTGAATCATTGATAAAAGGAATTGATGAAAATTATCTTTCTGTAATGGAGATTCCTTTGTCAGCGGGTCGAAGTTTGTCAGTTGCTTTTGGAGATGATACACTGGGAAACATCCTCGTAAACCAGGCCTTTGTAAAAGCCGCAGGTTTACAGGAGCCCATTGGTCAGACTGTTTTATATGACAGGTATTATGCTGATAGCACCAGGAGGAAAATTGCCGGTGTAATTAAAGATTATCATTGGGGTTCGTTGAGAGAGCCAATTAAACCAATGGTTATGTATTGGCCAGAAACAGCGGATGGTATGAGCGGCGTCTGGGTAAAGATTGATAAATCGAAACAAAGAAGAGCAATGGAAGCCATTGAAAAAATTTACAAGACAACAATGCCCAGGGCATTTTATGAGTATGATTTTATTGATGAGCTCAATACCCGGGAGTACCTGCAAGAGCAGCGTTGGCAAAAGCTGGTAAATTTTGCTGCCGTGCTTGCGCTTGTTTTATGCAGCCTGGGCTTATTTGGTCTTGCACATCTTGCAGCCAACCGCCGTATTAAGGAAATAGGCGTAAGAAAAGTATTGGGTGCCAGCCTTAGCCAGGTAACTTCATTGCTTACTGTTGATTTTTTAAAACTGGTGTTTGTTTCTTTTGCTGTTGCATTTCCCGCCGCATGGTTTGTAATGAACAGGTGGCTGCGGGATTACGCTTACCGTATTGAAATAAACTGGTGGATATTTTTAATAGCCGCCTTGTTGGCATTATTGGTGGCCACATGCACTGTAGGTGTTCAGGCCATTAAAGCTGCCATTGCGAACCCGGTTAAAAGTTTAAGAACAGAATAGTAGTACGCTGTAAGCCATGCGTCAAAAAAAGCTAACTCATGGCTCACAGCTCATTGAAGATATCTCAAAACTCAAAAGCTATGATAAAAAATTATTTCAAAACGGCCTGGCGCAATATCATAAAACACCGCTTCTTTAGCCTGTTAAATATTATCGGGTTGTTTACTGGAATGGCTTTTTGCTTTTTGATCGCCGCATTTACCTGGCAGGAATGGCGGGTTAATAAAGACCTCAGGAATGCTAAAAACCAATTCATACTCACAACTGTTTCCAAAGACCCCAATATTGGCTTTGAGCTCGCCAGCTTTGGCCCCATTGCCAAAAGGCTGAAAGATGATTATCCGGGCCTCGTGAAAAATTATTACCGCTGGGATGGCATCACATCCGTTGTATCAAAAAATGATAAGCACTTCAGGGAAAACCTGCAGGTGGGCGACAGTACCATTCTTTCTATGTACGGTTTTACTTTAAAACATGGCGATGCCCGTACCGCCTTGTTAAAACCTTTTTCAGTTATTATTTCACAAGACAAGGCCATTAAATATTTCGGCAAAACAGATGTAGTGGGCGAAACGGTTTCTATACAGAGCTTTTCAGGACAAAATGATCACTTTACCATTATGGGGGTATTAGATAAAGTAAACCGTAATTCTGTTATGAACCTTCTTGGTAATGACCCAAACAGTATTTTTATACCCGTTAACACCCTTTCCTATTTTGGCAGGGAGCCCCTTGATTCGTGGAACAATATGTTCATTGCATCATTCATAGAATTAAACGAAGGGGTGCAAATAAAAGACCTCGAAAAACCAATTGCCCGGCTTGTTCAGCAGAATGCAAATGAAACACTCAAAAAAATAATTACGGTAAAACCAGTTTTACTTTCACAATTCTATCTTAATAAAGACAATGCCCTTATTAAACGGATGCTTTACACACTTGGCCTCGTGGCAGCCTTTATATTACTGATGGCGGTGCTTAACTTTGTAAACATTGCACTAAGCGGCTCTGCGTCCCGCAACAGGGAAATAGGCGTTCGCAAGGTTATGGGGGCCGTAAAAAATCAATTGATCTTTCAGTTCATTGCCGAATCTGTAATCCTTTCGGTAATAGCCACCCTGCTTGCCCTGGGAGCCTACCAGTTTTTAAAACCGGTTTTTGAACAGTTGGTTGGCCGGCAAATACCAGCATTAAACTCCTTCCCTGTTTGGTATGCTTCAATTCCCTGTGCAGCTGCTTTATTCATTGGGTTGCTGGCAGGTTTCTACCCGGCCTTTGTTTTATCTTCTTTAACCCCGGTGGCTTCACTTAAAGCAAAAATAAAAAACAATGGGCAAAAAATATTCCTTAGAAAAATATTGGTGGGAACCCAGTTTGGTCTTGCACTCATGGTAATTATCGCCGCTTTTATAGTAAGCAAACAGGTTTCGCATTTCTTTGGCAAAAGCCTTGGTTATAACCGGGAATTCATTGTTACAGCACAGGCCCCCAGAGACTGGACGGCAGATGGCGTAAAGAGAATGCTGACCCTGCGCAATGAATTTGCAAAGCTTCCGCAGGTAAGCCAGGTTTCACTTTCTTTTGAAATTCCGGATGGAAATAATGGCGGGCAGGTACCCATTTACAGGTTGGGGGCCGATTCGGCCGCGGCCAGTTTTATGCAACAACTGCGCATAGATGATAATTATCTTAACACATACCAGGTATCCTTGCTCGCCGGAAATTTTTTTAATGAGGCCGGCAGCGATTCGGGAAAACTGGTAATGAATGAAAAAGCCATTGCTATACTTGGTTTTAAAAATGCCGCAGAGGCCGTAGGTAAACAGGTTCGGGTTCCCGGCGATGCCACCGTATTTACCATTGCTGGCGTGGTAAAGAATTTTCAAATCGGTTCTATGCAGCAGGCGATGCCCCCCGTTGCATTTTTTAATGTTCGTTTTGACCCGGTTTACCGTTATCTTTCTTTTAAGTTGAAGCCGGGCAATGTGCCGGCTTCCATTGAAGCCATTCAAAAAAAATGGGCAGCCCTTTTGCCCGGTAGTTCTTTTGAATACAGTTTTATGGATCAAACACTCGAAAAACTGTACAGCAACGAGATCCGGCTTAAAAAAGCAGCTTATACGGCAACGGTATTATCATTTATCGTTGTGTTGCTGGGTGTGCTTGGACTGGTTTCCTTAAGTGTTCATCAAAGAATAAAAGAAATTGGCATACGCAAAGTGCTGGGTGCATCTATACCAACTATCATTACACTGTTTGCAAAAGAATTTTTTTATATCCTGGTTGCAGCGGCCTTGATCGCTTTTCCGGCTGCGTATTACTTAATGAGCAAATGGTTGAACGATTATGCAGAACGAATCAGTATTTCAGCAGCGCCTTTTGCATTTTCACTTTTAATATTGACCCTACTAGCTTTTTTGTTGATCATTTTTCAAACATGGAAAGCTGCCCGGGCAAACCCGGTAAAATCATTAAGAACAGAATAGCAGTTCGCTATGAGCTTTAACCTGGCTTTGTAAAAAAAGAACTTACCACTCAAATAAAAAGCTCAAAAAAAAAATTATGATAAAAAATTATTTCAAAATAGCCTGGCGTAATTTATGGAAGCATAAATTGTTTTCATTCATTAATATTTTTGGACTTGGGTTGGCTATCCCTTTTGCATTGCTCAGTTTAATGCAGGTGCAGAGTGCATATGAGAATGATAATTTTCATCCTTACCCCAACCGTACTTACAGGATCATTACGGATGTTACTGATAATGCGGGCAGTAAAATTAAATATGCGTTATCGCCTCAGCTGGTAGCTGAACAATTACAACAAAATTATCCCGCTGTTGAAAAATCAACTTTTGTTGTGCGTGATTTTGGATGGGAATTGAGCAACCGTATTAAAGCGCTCAGGGTAAACAGCATTTATGTAGAGCCAACTTTTTTTGATATGTTCGGCTTTTACTTTTCATCAGGTACAAAACCATTAGCACCCAACACGCTGGCACTAACTGAAGAAAAAGCAGCAGCCTTCTTCGGCTCCACAGATGTTGTTGGAAAAATTCTTACGCATCCCGATTACGGCGAGTTTACAGTAACCGGTGTTATAAAGCCATATAAACGAAACACCCATTTGCGGAGTGATGTAATGGTATCTATGGCCACATTCAAAAAGAATTCTAAAGATTCAGTGCTTACATCACTCAGTGGATTTACTTATGTTTTGCTGAAACCTTCTTCAGACAAAAGAAACCTTGATGCTGCATTAACAGCAGTGGCTGCAAAGATGAATCAGCAAGTTTCAGCCGTAACAGGTAAAGAGCAATTGAGTTTTCGTAAACAGTTGGTTACATCAATTGCTCCCGATTTTGAATACCTGCGTGGAAATTCGTATGTGGAATCCCTTCTCGACCTCTCCTTTAACTTTGGCTTTGCTCTGGCGTTACTGTTACTGGCAGGGTTTAATTATGTAAATCTAACATTGGCCCGTTCACTGAGCCGTGCAAAAGAAGTGGGCGTACGAAAAGTTGCAGGTGCTTTGCGTTATCAATTGGTCAGTCAGTTTATTTGCGAAGCAATTTTGGTTGCCCTGTTATCTTTAGCTGTTGGTTATATTGTATTAAAATTGCTGGAACAGTTCAGTTATGTAAACTGGTTTACATGGGAAGTAGATAATCAATTTACAATTTGGGCAGCATTTATCCTCTTTAGCATTTTTATTGGTTTTGTGGCAGGTATTGTTCCTGCACGAATATTGTCACGCTTTCAACCGGCTAAAGTATTGAAAGGAACAATTGCTCCATCAACTTTTGGAAGAATGGGATTGCGTAACAGCCTTGTGGTGATTCAGTTTGTAGCAACTTCCTGTTTTATTTTTGCAATGGCCACAATGTACAGTCAGTTTACTTATATGGCAACGGATAATGAAAACTTTAACCGTAAAAATATTTACAATGTATCAGTAAATGGGAATTACCGTTTATTGCAGCAGGAGCTTGCTGCTAACAGAAATGTTGAGCGCATTGGCCTTGTATCAACGCCATTTGGCGGTACTACTGCACAGGCGGCTATCAGGAAAAATAAACAGGAGCAGAACGCAGAAGCTAGTTATTATGCTGCTGATGCTGATTTTATTTCTAACATGAAGCTGCAATTGATTGCAGGAAGTAACCTCCCTTTTTCTGCAAAAGATTCTGTTTCAAACTTTGTAGTAGTGAATGAGCAATTACTTACAACACTTGGACTTGGTACAGCAAAAGAAGCCATTGGTAAAACATTCCTGTTAAATGATGATCGTGAAGTGATGATCCAGGGTGTGCTGCAAAACTTCTGCTATTATATTTATCAGTTTAGAGCTGCGCCATTAATACTGCAATACAATCCTGCACAGTTTCATGTGCTGAGTATTAAAACAAAAGATATGGTAGATGATGCGTTGTTTAAATCAGAGATTGCAGCTGTTTGGAAAAAATATTATCCGTATGAACAACCTGCTGTTGCCAATTATCAGAAAGATTTATACGACCGTTATTTCCCCGGCCGGGATATGAAATTTATGGGTATGTTTTGTTTAGTGGTGCTGGTAATTGCAGTAATGGGCTTACTGGGTATTGTAACTTATCATACAGAAAGAAGGGTAAAAGAAATCGGTATACGTAAAGTAATGGGTGCGTCGGTGCCCGATATTGTAAAGGTATTATCAAAAAGTTTTGTAAACCTCATTGTAATAGCAGCTGCAATTGCATTGCCGGTGGGATATGCTATTTGTAATGTATTCATAGGCATATTTGCCTATAATAAAGGAGTAAACCTGTTGCTGTTGGGCCTGTTGTTTTGCGGTATATTTTCTGTAGCATTGGCTACCATTGCATACAAATCAATTTATGCTGCTGTTATAAATCCGGTAAAAAGTTTAAGAACAGAATAACGGTGATTTATGAGCTTCGGGCCCTGAACCTTAAGCTGGCTTTTAAAAAAGAACTTACCAGTCAAACAAAAAGCTCTAAGCTCATAACACACTGCTCAACAAAAATCTCATAACACAAACCAAATACATATGCTCCTCAATCTTAAAAAAATCTTTAAATGGGTAACCGTAGGCGGTAACCGAGCCTTTTTACTCAAAGACATTAACCTCGAAGTACTGGAAGGCGATTTTATTTCCATTATGGGCCCAAGCGGCAGCGGTAAATCGACCTTGCTGAACGTTATTGGCATGCTCGATGGTTTTGATGAAGGCGAATACCAGTTTCTTCACGAAAACGTACATAAGATGAAGGAAAAACAACGCTCACAATTGTATAAACAGTATATCGGTTTTGTATTCCAGGCTTATCATCTTATTGATGAACTTACCGTGTATGAAAATATTGAAACGCCCCTGCTCTACCAGGATGTAAAGGGCAGCGAACGAAAAGCCATGGTGGCCGATATACTCGACCGTTTTAATATTGTAGGAAAAAAAGACCTGTTTCCCACACAGCTCAGCGGTGGCCAGCAGCAACTCGTGGGCATTGCACGGGCACTCATAGCAAAACCCAAACTCATACTGGCCGATGAACCCACTGGCAATCTCAACAGCAAACAGGGTGAAGAAATTATGGATCTGTTCACGCAACTCAACAAAGAAGGCGTAACCATCATACAGGTTACCCACTCCGAAAAAAATGCAGCCTATGCAAACAAAATCATTCATTTACTGGATGGAAGAATAGAAAAAATTGAATGATCACCGTCAGCGGCTGAAAAAAATCTTACTGACTAATATTTAAATATAAAATGAAACTAATCGTAACCATTTTTCTCTCTTTGATCGCATGTAATTCCTTTGCGCAGCAAAAAACATTTACACTCAAAGAATGTATTGAAACCGCCATTGGCGCTAACCTTGATGTGGCACAGGCTGCTTACCAAAAAGAAGTGTCCGGCATAGACGCAAAACAGGCAAAACAAAACCTGCTGCCAAACTTCAATGCCTCCATCGGCCACAGTGCCAACCAGGGACGCAGCATTGATCCCTCCTCGAACAGCTATGTGGTGCAAAAATTCAGTTCTGCCAATTATGGTTTAAATGGCGATGTGGTACTGTTCCGGGGGCTTACCCTGCAACAGCTCATCCGCCAAAAAAATTATGGCAGGCAGGCATCAGAATACGAGTGGCAACAACAGAAGGATAATATCACGCTCAATACCATTCTTACTTACCTGCAGCTGATGAACACACAAGACATGCTGGCGCTTGCCCAGGCACAGGAAGAACTTAGTAAACAACAGGAGGCCCGTTTAAAAATACTCGATGAAAAAGGCGCCATTGCCCCGGCAATACGCTTTGATGTACAGGGGCAGCTTGCAGGCGATCATATTTCAGTGACAAACCTCCTGGCCGACCTGGAATCAGCTAAAATTTCCTTGTGCCGGCTCATGAATATGCCTTACCAAAAAGGCCTCAGCTTCGAACGGATCAATGCTGATACCATCGCCTCTATTTACGAAACAGAACCTGCAGCAGCATTCAATGAAGCGATCAAAAAATTTTCCCGCATAAAGGCCGCAGAGATGCGCCTGCAGTCGGCCAAAGCAGCTATCAACGTGGCCAGGGGCAGCCTGTTTCCGACCCTTGGTTTTGGAACCGGTTTATACAGCAATTATTCCAGTGCCGCACAAAAGGGATACGGTTCGCAGCTAAAGAATAATTACTCATCTGCTTTTGCGCTGTCTTTAAACATTCCAATTTTTAATTCTTTTGCTGCCAGAAACAATATTAAACTGGCCAAAGCCAATTACAGGTATACAGAGCAGCTGAACAATGCTGTAAAAAATACATTGCAGCAGGATGTGGAAGAGGCGCATATCAATATGACCGCAGCTTTTGAACGTTACAGATCTTTAATAGACCAGGTAAATGCCTACCAGAAGTCGTTTGAAGCGGCCGAGGCAAAATTCAGTGCCGGTGTTGGCAACAGCATTGATTACTTGACCGTAAAAAATAATCTTTACCGGGCAAACAATAACCTTATTGCCGCCAAATATGATTATATACTCCGTACAAAAATTTTAGATTATTACCAGGGCAAACAACTTTGGTAGAGCCTATCCCAAAAATGAAGTTTTCACGCAAAAAGGGAAATATGCAAAGCGCTTCTTTGCGTCTTAAATTCTCAGCGTCTCTGCGTGAAATGCTTCGCCCAATTAGTTTTGAGATGCCTTCTGGTCATTTTTACTCCAAAAAACAGATGCTTAAATGTTTTAAATCATTTTTTGGAGACCCTGCCTTTCCTACCTTTATGGGCTTATGATCAATTTAAAAAGTATTCAAACAGAAGTTGACGCCTCTTTCCTGTATGGATTGCTGGCCGAAAAAGAAGAAGACCCCAATGTAGCCCTTGTATTCTGGGAAATGAGCGAAATTGAAAAAAGCCATGCGGTCAGTTTTATGCAAAAAAACGGTATGGATCTTAGTAAGATGCCCGCACCGTCGGGCCGTGCAAGGGTACTTAAAACCATCGGAAAGGTTTTAGGATACGATTATATACTGGGCGTGCTGCTCGACACAGAAAAATCCATCTCCTCTTCCATTGTAAAAGCAAGGCAGCAAACAAAAACCGCTGCAAGCCTGTCAGACACGGCGCATATCACCATCTTAAAAAATATACTCAACAGTAATAAACATATTTCAGGAACCAATCTTGCCCGTTTCGAAAAACGGCATCGGTCTGTAGGGGGTAATGCACTGCGTGCTGCTGTGCTCGGAGGAAACGATGGACTTGTTTCTAATTTCAGCCTGGTAATGGGTATGGCAGGCGCCACCGGCGGACAAGAAGAAGTGCTGCTTACCGGGCTGGCAGGTTTGCTGGCAGGTGCATTAAGCATGGCATTGGGAGAATGGATCTCGGTAAAAAGCAGCCAGGAACTTTTCGAAAACCAGATGCAACTCGAAATGGATGAGCTGGAGCACAATCCCGAAGGAGAAGAAAAAGAGCTGGCCCTTATTTATCAAACCAAGGGCATCCCTCCGGACCAGGCGAAAAAAATGGCTGCCGAAATAATGTCCAATAAAGATCATGCCCACGAGGTACTGGTAAAAGAAGAGCTGGGCATTAATCCTGAAGACATGAAAGGATCTGCCATGGAGGCCGCCATTACCTCATTTATTCTGTTTGCAATTGGTGCCATCATCCCGGTTATACCATTCTTTTTCAGCACAGGTTACAACGCTATCTTTATGAGTGCCGCTTTTGCTGCAGTAGGGTTATTTGTAATTGGCGCTGCCATAACTTTATTTACCGGTAAAAGCATTTGGTACAGCGGTTTCCGCCAGGTGATCTTTGGCTTGCTGGCCGCTGCTATTACTTTTGGAATTGGTAAACTTATAGGTGTGCAGGTGGCCGGATAAAATTACCAGGTTTGGTAAATCTATTAACGTTTATAAACCTGCAAAATAGAGGCATATTTCCGGTTATTCCATTAAACCTGTTTTAATATGTATGGTCTACAACAAAGAAGCAGGCCTCAATCGTATCTTTGTTTGCGCTAAATTTAAACTTAGCAGAAAAATGACGGCAAGCAATACGATCAATGATAACTGGGTCTTTTATATCATTTGCCCGCTGGCAGCTATTTTGGTTGTGCATATTGGTAATGATAACGCTTTTTCAACTTTACTGAAAACGCCCAGCTACTATACCGATTTGGCTTTTGCACTCGGCTGCTCCTTAATCACCTGCAAATATCTGCAGCTCAATTACCAGGCTGCCGAAAAAAAATTCGATTGGCAACTGCAGCTCAGGGAACGTATCAATTGGCAGTTGTTATACGCTTTTTTACTTCCCCTTTTTCTTTTGGTGCTACTGGAACTGATCTATGTTCTTTTCATACTTAATATCCCGTTTCGAAAGCTCTCTGTTTTTTACCTCGAACTGCCTGTAATGGCAATCATACTTGGCGGGCTCAACCTCGTTTATGCTTTCCTGTACTACAAACAATACCAGCAGGAACTTATCCAGATGCTCGAAGATGAAAAAAACAAATTAAGCGCCGGAACTCATGCCGAAAGTTACAGAAACAGTTATATGGTTTACAAAGGTGGCCAGGCCATTAACATTCAGAATGTTGAAGTAGCATATTTTGTACTATTATCTAAAACCACCTTCCTGGTGACCCGGCAAGGTGAAAAATATTTATACAATCAACCCATTGAGGCAATTTTTAGCGATGCCGACCCTGCTGTTTTTTTTCAATTGAACAGGCAAATTACCGCCAACCGTTATGCTATAAAATCTTTTGAGGCAACAGATACCCGGCGGCTCCTCGTTAACCTGCTCCCTCCGGCAGGATTTGATGTATATGTTTCAAAAGCACGTTCCGGCATTTTTACAAGATGGATGCAGATGGCTGTGCCCGTCCCGGCTAAAAACCTGTCCGCTCCAACCGGAAATTTGCCCCCTTCGGTGAATGAACCCTGGTGAGCCGTTGTAAATGAAGCCTCTGTGTTTAGCTTGCAGCAAAAAAATTGTTGCAATGAAACGATCATTCACCCGCCCCGCCTTTTTCTTGTGTATATTCTTAGTACAGGTAAACGTATTTGGCCAGTCGAAATACCCGCTTAAAATAGCTGTATTAAATGAAGCCACGGCTATTCCATTTAATTCATTCTTCAACAAGCCAATACACCCCGGAATTTTGTTTGGCACCGAGTTAAAGTATAAAGAAAAGGAGCATTTTCGTTTGTACCAGTCAATTAATGTGGGTTATATCTGGCACCGGTGGTTGTACCATGGATTTTTTATTAATACAGAACTGGGCTACGATTATAAGTTAAACTGGGGTATCAATCTTAAGTCGCAACTGGGTATCGGTTATATGCACAACTTCAGCACTCAAAAAGAATACAGGTTTTCTGCTGGCCGGTACAAAGCTTCTGCCGACAGGGGGAACAGCCGGCTTACCAGCTCCCTTGCGCTGGGCCTTGGTTACCGTTTTCACAAAAAAGATATTTACTCCCCCGAAGCCTTTGTATTGTACCAGGGCTGGGTAGAATATCCCTACTCGCCGGGGTTTATACCTATTATGCCGCACCTGAACATACAGGCGGGCGCAAAATTTTATTTACCTAAAAAATGAACATTATGAAATCAATCATCCTCATCACATTTTTTTCCCTGGGCATTTTATCGTGCAAAAAAGAATTTACACAAAATCCGCAAAATTATAACTGCAGCCTTTCTTTTACAGATTCAAGTTCTGCCAATCCAAACAATGCCCTGTACCAGCAATTACTCAATGAGATGGTTGCCTCTGGTGTACCGGGTATTTCCATGGCAGTGTTTACAGCACAACAGGGTATGTGGCTGGGCGTGGCCGGAAAAGCAGACCTGGGGCATAACATTAATATGCAACCATGCAACATCACAAGAATGGGCAGCACGGTTAAAACATTCACTGCTGTTACTATTCTTAAATTAAAAGAAGAAGGATTGCTTGCGCTCGATGATAAATTGGCCGATCATTTGCCCGCTGAAGTATGGAATGGTATTGCCAATGCAGGCAATGTAAGCATACGCCAGCTATTACAGCATTCAGGGGGATTGTATAATTATATTCAAAACCCTTCTTTTCAAACAGCGTCGCTCAATAATTTAAAAAGGATTTGGCAGCCCGATGAATTATTGCAATATGCAAGAGGCAAAGCCGCTTACTTTAATCCGGGCGATGATGTACGCTATTCAAATACAGGTTATATCTTACTGGGAATGGTCATAGAAAAAGTTACCGGAAAAAAATTCTGGCAGGTTTTTAAAGAAAAGATTTTTGAGCCGCTGCAGCTCAACAGTACAAGCTTTGCTGCAACCGATCCTGTGCCTGCGGGAATCATAAGGGGATACGTTGATTTTTGTGGAAAGATGCAGCTCACCGATGCCACTTATTTCAGCGGCTGGGATTATTATACTGCTGATGGCGGACTGATTTCAACACCCTATGATCTCAATGCTTTTTTTACAAGTTTAATGAGCGAACAACTGCTGTCAACTGCTTCTATGAGAGAAATGCTTACAATAAAAAGCCCGGTTAGCATTGATACGGATTTTTTTCCTATCGGCTACGGACTCGGTATCTTTAAGGTAGAAACGCCCTGGGGCCAGGCCTGGCTACACAGTGGGGATGCTATTGGCTATTATGCTGCCATGGCTTATTTCCCTGCCAGGCAAACAACAATTGTTTGGGCGGTAAATGGCAATTATGGAAAAATTGACGAACTTGTTTCGGGCAAAAAAGCAATGGAAAAGATTTTTGATACAGTATTTTAAAACGGGCAGATTACTGTAGCTGTATTTTGCCATTGTAAAAATAATTTTGCTTCATTCATATACGGCTATTACCTTCATTTAAAGAAAAGCGGTAAAAAATTGCATGACAACAGAAGAACAAATTATAGAACAGATCAAACAGCAAAAGCTGCTCCCGTTATTCTATCATGCAGATGAAAGGGTTTGCGTAGAAACGGTTAAAGCCCTGTACGCAGCCGGTATCCGTTCGGTAGAATTCACTAACCGGGGTGACGCTGCGCTGAAAAATTTTAAAACAATTGTGGCTGAAAGAAACCAGGGTATGAAGGACCTGCTGCTGGCGACAGGTACCATCCGCAACTCCCGCCAGGCAAATGATTTTATGGATGCCGGTGCCGATTTTTTGATCAGTCCTGTATTTGATGCCGGCGTTTGCGATGCTGCATACAGCAATAAAATACTCTGGATACCCGGTTGCGCAACACCCACCGAAATTCATGTGGCCGAACAGGCTGGCTGCAAACTCATCAAATTATTTCCGGGCAGCCTGCTGGGGCCTTCCTTTGTAAAAAGCATCAAAGAAATTTTTCCCAACATCAATTTTATGCCCACGGGCGGCGTGGAGCCAACAGGTGAAAACCTGAATGCCTGGTTTGCTGCCGGCGTTTGCGCCGTGGGTATGGGCGGCCACCTGATCAGTAAAGAAAGGCAGGATAATAAAGATTATTCCGGCATTACAAAAAGGGTAAAACAGGTTTTGGATATGCTTAAGTAGCCTGCATTACTCCACGTATTCCAAAATATCTCCCGGCTGGCAGTTCAATGCTTTGCAAATTGCCTCCAGCGTACTGAACCGCACCGCTTTTGCCTTACCCGTTTTAAGTATCGAAAGATTGGCAAGCGTAAGGTCTACTTTTTGAGAAAGCTCATTCAGCGACATTTTGCGTCTCGCCATCATTACATCTAAATTCACTATTATTGGCATGGCTTATATAGTTAAATCATTTTCATTTTGAATTTCCACTCCTTTTTTGAAGATAAAAGCTATCACAAGTAAGGTTACGCCCATAAATAACCAAACATCGGCCCCGCCCACTTTCAATTGCTGTACATCAGGTAATTCAACCCCTTGTTTTGAGAGTTGCCCCGAAAATTTTGCA
Source organism: Ferruginibacter sp. (assembly GCA_049291115.1). Classification (GTDB taxonomy): domain Bacteria; phylum Bacteroidota; class Bacteroidia; order Chitinophagales; family Chitinophagaceae; genus Ferruginibacter. The sequence continues at coordinate 116,311 of JBATOU010000031.1, read as the reverse complement.
GCCCAGGAAGAAAAAAATCCAATACCCAGGGCCAGGTAGGCCGTATTAAAAATAAAACGGTTTAAAGCCTCATTGAATGGCTTCAAAAAATCGATTTTTTTATCGTGAAAGATCTTAACAATAAAATAAAACATCAATGCTTTCAGTATAGCTATAATTATCATGAGGCTTGTCAGCATAACAAAGTGGCTTTTATTGAAGTGATAAAGTTTAGAGAGATCAATTTGCATCCAAAACTTTTTTGCCCCTTCCGGGTTAAGAAACAATGTAATAACAGTGTTGGTTATATAACCTCCGGCTTCAATACAGAGGCCAATGAATATTATCCATGCAATAACAGTGAGTGCAATGAGGAAGTAGTCTGTTCTTTTTGACATATTCTCGTGTTTTTGTTAAGGCACAAAGATAATAAATATTTATTGATAAACAATAAATATTTATCTTTTTTTATAAAAATTTTTAGTGGAAGCCAAATACGCATGGCAGCGAAAGCCAAAATTAAAGACACATATCTTGTACATGCTATAAAAAGGCGGGAAATATTATAGTTACATTTGGTTTAACAGATCCTAGGAAGTTGTTCGCCCGGCAACATATTTACCACCCTTTTTCCCCCGATGGTGCTTTGCATGATCACCTGCCCGGCATGATCATCCACAATATTTCCTATCACCGATGCATTGCTGCCATTCTCATCTTCCCTCAGCAACGACAAAACATCAGGTGCAATGCGCCTGTCAACTATGGTAATAAATCTTCCTTCATTTGCCACATACAAGGGGTCAAGTCCAAGCATTTCGCAGGCGCCGTTCACCTGTTCCTGCACGGGGATGTTTTTTTGTAAGATATCGATCCCCTTCATGCCGCCTTTAGCCACTTCGTTCAGAACACTCGCAAGCCCGCCCCGAGTGGCATCTCTCAAAAAATGAATGCCATTGCCAAATTGGTTCAGCAGTTTTTCTACAGTAAAATTCAGGTTGGTAGTATCGCTCAGGATATCGGTTTCAAACTCCAGCCCGGTACGTTTGCTCATGATGGCAATACCATGTTCTGCTATATTTCCGCTAACTATAATAACATCTCCGGTGTTAATACTGCTCATGCTGATGACGGCTTTTTCGTTAACCAGGCCAATGCCGGAGGTATTGATAAATATTTTGTCGCCCTTACCCTTTTCCACCACTTTTGTGTCGCCGGTCACCACCATTACATTGGCCCTTGTACAGCTTTCCTTTATACTAAGCAGTATTTCTAAAAAATCTTTTACCGGCAACCCTTCTTCTATGATAAAAGAAAGGGAAAGGTATTTTGCCATGGCGCCGCACATGGCGAGGTCGTTTACGGTGCCGTTTACAGCCAGCTCCCCAATATTTCCACCCGGAAAAAAAATGGGGTTTACCACATAACTGTCTGTACTGAATGCTGTTTTCCCCTGCAGATTAAAAACAGCGCCATCGTGCTTTTCATTAAGCAGGTCGTTTTGCAGAATGCTGAACACACCGCTGTTAAGCAACTGGTGCGTAAGAACGCCTCCGCTTCCGTGGCCTAAATTAATTGTATCAAAATCAAAATTGGGAATTGGGCAAGATAGGTTCATTTTTTAATTCATTTTTGATACACTGTTTCTGATAAATTACCAACAAGATTCTTTTTTATACAGCAATGGCCGGTACACTATTTCATAAAGGCGTTGGATGGTATTTTCTTTGCCGGCGGCCTTTATGCCAGCACATCGGTATTATTAAAATGATAATAGGCTGCGCAGGCACCCTCGCTGCTTACCATAGGTGCACCCAGTGGGTTCAGTGCTGTACATTTTTTTCCAAACTGCGGGCACTGGTTTGGTTTTTTAATACCCCGGAGAATTTCACCCGCAATACATTCCTCACTTTCGGCAGCCTTTTCAATATTTATTTTAAATTTTTTATTGGCATCATACGCTTTCAGTTTCTCATTCACTTCATAACCACTCAGCGGTATTTCACCAATGCCACGCCATTCACGACTGCTCACTTCAAAAACATCTTCTATCACTTTTCTTGCATGCGGGTTTCCTTCGGGTTTTACCACACGGCTGTATTGGTTTTCGAGCTTGTACGTGCCGCTTTCGAGCTGCCTCACCAGCATTGTAATTCCCTGCAACAAATCTACCGGTTCAAAACCGGTGATCACTACCGGTAATTTGTATTTTTCAACCAGTGGAAAATATTCGTCTACCCCCATAATGGTACAAACATGGCCTGCAGCCAAAAATCCCTGTACAATATTTGTTTCATCATTTACCAGGGCCTCAATGGCCGGCGGCACCAGTACATGGGAGGTTAGTATGGAGTAATTTTTGATCCCTCCCCGTTGGGCATGCAATACACTCAATGCATTTGCCGGGGCCGTGGTTTCAAATCCCACTGCAAAAAAAACCACTTCATTTCCCGGGTTTTGTTTAGCCAGGGTAACCGCTTCAAGGGGAGAATATAAAATGCGTACATCGGCCCCGTTTGCTTTTGCCTCAAGCAAACTTTTTTTACTGCCGGGCACTCTTAGCATATCTCCGTATGAGCAAAGGATCACGCCTTTTTCTTCTGCCAGGTAAACCGCTTTATCGATGAGGTGGAGGGGCGTTACACAAACAGGGCAGCCCGGCCCGTGCACCATAGTGATTTTTTGTGGCAATAAGCCAATGATGCCGTTCTTAACCAGGCTATGTGTTTGCCCGCCACAGATCTCCATCAGCGTCCACGGCCTGGTAGTTATTTGGTGCAGCTCTGCCAGGTATTTTTCAACCACTGCCGCATCCCGGTATTCTGATAAGTATTTCATGATTGGCTTTGTTTACCTGCAGCCTTTTTGTTCAGTGTATGTTTTCAAATTCAAAGTTCTGTATTTTTTATGATGGCTCATAAAACAAAAAAGCCGCAACATTTCTGCTGCGGCTTCCGTTCCCCCTGTCCCGACCTGTTCTTGGGACGACCCTTCTGATCAATCCCTTATGCCCAAGCGGGGTTTTCGCAGCAAAAACAACCAGCTTAAAAATTTCCGCGAAACCCCGCGTCATTTTTAAAAGGTGATTTTTAGTAACCAGGCTATATTTTTCAATGCCTCCAAATAATAAGAATAGCAACTTTTAGTTTCCTTTCTTTTATTCTTAAATTACTTTCCTGCTTGGAACTCGCTCGCAACACAGGCTTTTCAAGCATTGCAACTCACCACCGTGCTATTACCATATGATCTATTAATAAAGTCAGAATAAAGTATTACTTTTCTTATTGTTTGTCATATTATATTCATACATTTACAATTATTTAGTCATGGTATAATTTTACTATTATGAGTAAAAAATCTTTACAGATACAGCAACTCAACAGCAAAATGCTGGCTTATGCCAGTTTGCAAAAGCTGGCTCCCCCGCCTACCGGGTGGATTAAAGCCATCCGCAACGCTATTGGTATGAGTATGCAGCAGATGGGAAACCGCCTTAACATTACCAAACAAAGTGTACAGGATATTGAACGCCGGGAAAAAGACGGGTCTATTACCATTAAAGCATTAAGGGAAGCTGCAAAGGCGCTGGATATGCAGTTGGTATACGGCTTTGTACCCATGGATGGAAGTCTGGAGGCATTCATTGACCGCAAAGCAAAAGAACTGGCCAAGCAAATAGTTATACGAACCAGCAACAGCATGAAACTCGAAGACCAGGAAAACAGCATACAACGCATTGAAAAAGCAATTGAAGAAAGAGCAATAATGATAAAAAACGAAATGCCTAAAACCCTATGGGATTAGACCTTGATTATATGGATGGCCAAACACCGCTTGACGATGACGAGAAAGAAGGGCTGCAGATTGCTACCATTGCTACCCGAGGCGAGCTGGACGAATTTGAACAACAGAATATTGAAAATGCAATGGCATTTTATTGGGGGCGCCGCATTACATTTGAGAAGTTCTTTACAGAAGAGTTTGTAAAGGAGATACACCGCAAAATGTATAGCGATGTGTGGAAGTGGGCAGGCGAGTTCCGCAAAACAGACAAAAACATTGGCGTGGATAAATGGAGCATTCCAACGGCATTAAAAAATCTGCTGGATGATGCGTATTATTGGGTTAAAAATGAGCTGTACGGTCCGGAGGAAATTGTCATCCGTTTTAAGCATCGGCTCGCAAGCATTCATTGCTTTCCTAATGGCAACGGCAGGCACAGCCGCCTAATGGCCGATTTGTTGATATACCGGGTGTATAAAGAAGACCAGCCCTTTAGTTGGGGTGCCACCAGCCTGGTAAAAAAAGGCGAAGCCAGAGAGGCTTATTTAAAGGCCCTAAAAGAAGCAGATAAAGGAGATATTCAACCATTAATAGATTTTGCAGGGGCATAGATAAAAATCATCTTGTGAACAATCGGGCTTTTTGCAGCACAAAAAAGCCGCAACATTTCTGCTGCGGCTCCCGCTCCCCCTGTCCCGACCTGTGGTTGGGACGACCCTCCCGACCAGCGGCCGGGATGCTCTAACCAACTGAGCTAAGAGAGTAATTATGCAAATAAGAAAAGCCGCAACATTTCTGCTGCGGCTTCCGCTCCCCCTGCTGGACTTGAACCAGCGACCCTCTGATTAACAGTCAGATGCTCTAACCAACTGAGCTAAGGAGGAATATGTTTCTATCTCGTTTCTCCAGCGACCCTCCCGACCAGCGGTCGGGATGCTCTAACCAACTGAGCTAAGGTGGAATATATTTCTATCTCGTTTCTCCAGCGACCCTCCCGACCAACGGCCGGGATGCTCTAACCAACTGAGCTAAGGAGGAATACACCCTATCTTTTGATTTTGGGAGGGCAAAAATAAGGTTTTTTAATTTTTTTTAAAACATTTTATTCAGATAAAAATAAAAACGCCCCCTTCCTCTACACGCAGCGGGTAGGTTTTCAGGAAATATCCCTCCCCGCTGCTGTTTCTACCGGTTTGCAGGCTGAACTTATAGCGGTGTACCGGGCACACGATATTACCCAAAACATCTATATATCCATGTGCCATATTGCCCGATGCATGCGGGCAACGGGCATTGCAGGCATAAAGGGCATCTCCCTGCCGGGCAATACATATCTGTCTACCTTTTACCTCCACAAGGGCCAACCCTTCGGCCGAAAAATCCAGTTCGGCCGGGCTTTCTGCAATTTTTACCAATTCCATCAGGCAAGACTGGCTTCGGCGGTAATATTGGTGTTGTACAGTTTAGATATGGGACAATTGGCTTTTGCATCGGCCACAGCTGCATCAAACTGCTCCTGGCTGATACCGGGTATGGCAGCCTTTACCGTAAGGTGCGACTCTGTGATAGCGCCTGCATCAAGGGTAATATCGCAGCGGGTATCTATATTATCGGCTGTAAAACCGGCTGCATTCAGTACAAAACTCAGCTTCATGCTGAAGCATCCTGCATGAGCGGCCGCCACCAGCTCTTCGGGGTTGGTACCCACGCCGTCTTCAAAACGGGTGTGGTAAGAATATTGTGCGCCGGTTAAAACCGTGCTTTGCGTGCTCATGGTGCCGGTTCCTTCTTTGCCGGTTCCCTTCCAGTTGGCAGTTGCAAATCTTTTCATGATGATTTTTTTATGATGATAAAAATTGGGTTTCGTATTCCTTTTCTTTAAAGCCTGTAAGGATCGCTCCGTTCTTTTCTGCTATTGGCCGCTTAATGATACTTGTGTGCTGCTGCATCAGTTTAACAGCAGTTGCCGCCGTAGGCACTGAGGAAAAATTTGCCGCCATTTCCTTCCAGGTGGTACTGTTCTTATTAAAGATCTTATCCATCCCGGCAATACCGATCCATTCTTCCAGTTTTTTGGCACTGATTCCTTTTAGTTTATAATCGTGAAATTCATGGCTTATCTTATTTTTCTTTAGCCACAGCAATGCTTTTTTAGTGGTATCGCAATTGGGTATGCCGTAAATGATGATCATATTCCTGTTTTGCACAATGAAGCCGAAAGTTACATCCCCGGTTTTAATTGCGTTTTTATAAAACGGAATTTTTTGCGTGATTTTTTTTGTCGCAAAGAAGGGAGTAAAAAGAGATTGCGCTGAGAAATCATCAGCGCAGCTGTTACATGGGAAATTTGGAGGCCGGTACCTGTATGGGGCCACGGGGTTTCAGTATAAGCCATTTTTTAAAATCCTGTCGGGCTTCCATTCCCACTCCATCAAGGGTTTGGGTGCGGGTGCGGATCTTTACCGGCTTATCGGTATAAAATTCTGATCCTATGCGGCTGCGGTTCCAGTACAGTTCTTCACAATAAAGCGTATCGCCCTTAAGTATGTTCACCACTTTTACACTGTCTTTTAAAAATACAATGCTTTGTGTTTCTTTATAACGGGCATATTTTGCGCTGAGCTTGCTTTCTATAACACCGTTTTCATCGTAAAAATCGGTATGCAGGGTTTTGGGAAATTCATAGTACGGCATGGTATCCTGTACCCGCAGCATGAGGGGAGCGGTAAGTATGGCCTTTGTTTTTCCACCAGTTGTATAAACCACCCGTACATTTTTTGCCTCTTCCACACCAATGGCCTTTTTATTAAGGTTGGCCACCAGCTTTTCATCATTTTCGCAGGCATACAAAAAAAAGCAGCCGGTGAGTGCTGCAATAAAAAGTTTGTATGGTTTTTTGAAGTTCAAAGTATATAAAAATGATCACTGATTCAAGATGCGGTATCCAGCATATATTTATCTTAACCAGGAACCTTATCCTGTATCCCTAATCGTATTTCCTCTTCTGGAACCAGCGCTGCCCCATAGAGATCCCGATGCTGAACCTGTTGGTGCTTTCCCTGAAACTGCGGCTGTCTTTATTTCCCCTGATGCCAAATTCCACAGAAGTGTTCAGCGTTACAAATTCGCCAAAACCCATTCTTTGAACATTGGTAAGCGGAAAACCGCCGCCCAGCGTAAGTCCGTATTCATTTCTTTTGCTGCCGAGATTTATATAATCCGGGCCAAGATATAAACCGGCCCTGTACTTAACAAGCTGCCAGTAATTTTTGATGATGGTATTTTTTGTATAAGGGTAATATTGACCTCCAACCCGGAACGTCCAGTTGTTTTTTACCGAAGGGTCTTTCTGGTTGTAATAACGGTAGGTGCTCCAGTTGGCAATATTAAAATCGGCACCAAGCAACCAGTGATTATCGGTGTAAACAAATCCAAAAGTGTAACTGGCCGGTAATTTAATTTTTCCTGCGATATCGCTTGCGTAAGCAACCGTATCAATAGTATAAGTACCCCCACTGAAATCGTATCCAAAGGTTTCATCAATACTATCGCGTTTTGCCGTAAGGTTTTGGCCCAGGTTGGCATAAGCGCCCAGCTGCAGGTATCCTTTTTTTGTTTTAATATGATACTGGGTACCCAGTGTTAAGAACATACCGCCAAATCTTGTTAAGCTGGCACTGTTTGAACTGTAATACTGAACCGTATCATTCAAAAACTGCAGTTTGGTGCTGTAATCTTTTGAGCCAAAAGAATAACCGGTACTGATACCGAAACTGAAGTTTTTGATCCTTACTCCCGTACTGATATTTGCCTGCGATACACCACCATTTCCTTCGTAAATATATTGTACGGTATCTATATTGGTAAGCCTTTTGTTTTCGCTTATTTTATAATTGATGCGTGTTACGGGTCTTAGTCCAAAACTTACACCCCACTGCACACCCTTTTCCTCCATTTTTTTTCCTGCAATGGGAAAACCAAGTTGTATATAAGAAATATTTGTATTCGTGCTGGTATATTTCTGTGGCGAAATATTACTTTTAAGGTTACGCCTGTCTACTTCCCCTGCCACGTCAAAAAGAACATTGATATAAGAACGCTTGCTGAAAGAACCCAATGAAGCGGGGTTAGATAAATTCAGGCTGCTTACAGGAACCTGGTCCATGGCAGAATCTACAGAATAACCCGCAGTAATGCCGCCCATGGCCCTGTTGCTTATATTATGATTGGGAACCACATCTCCTATTCCGTAGCGTGAATACGGGGAGTTATCCTGTGCGGTTGATAAAAAGGGAACGAGTACGGTAAAAAATAAACCACCAATTCTCTTAAGCCACGTTATTGTTGAGTTCACTGAGTGCATACAATCCTTTAAATAAAAAATTTTGGTCGGCAAATATCCTGTTTTTCAACTGACTGGCAAAATAGGCGCTGTTGCCCCCGGTTAAAACCACGTTAAAGTTCCTGTACTTAGACTTATACATATCAATAATACCATCTATTTCAGCAGCCATGCCGTTTATTACACCGCTTTGCAGGTTTGTTTTGGTATCGTAGCCAATAAGCGGAAAATTCCAGTCGGCTTCCACCAACGGTAGTTTAGCGGTAAACTCATGCATAGACCTGAAGCGCATATCCATGCCCGGCGAAATGCCCCCGCCTAAAAACTGCCCGTACTGGTTTACAAAATTGTACGTAATGCAGCTTCCCAGGCCAATGACCAAGTTGTTTTTTTGAGGATAAAAATGCACGGCCGCACACACCAGCGCCAGCCTGTCGGCCCCAATGGTTTCTGGTTTGCCCACGGGTGTGGTAAAATTTATTTTAGTGGCTGCAGAAAGTTTGTGAAAAACGGTTTTTTCAGCAAGTACTTTCTCAATCGCCGGGTTATGATTAATCACAGAGGAAAGAATGGTGCGCTGCGGTTTATATTGATCCAGCAGCGGGTATATATTTTCAACACTGTCATCGGGCAGGTACAGTTCTTCTGTGATCTTTTTATTTTTAAATACCGCCAGTTTTTTGCGTGTGTTTCCAAAATCGAAGCAGATGGTGATCATATAAATTATTTTAAGCCGGTAAGGTTTTTAAAATGCCCGTTCATTTTTATTTTTCCTTTGAGAATATCCATTTCGGCCATGATAGGCTGTACTTTGGCAAGATGCCTTTTTAAAAATTCCTGCCGGTGAAGTTCGTGTTCAAGCTCAAGCAGGTGGTATTCGTCTTCCATACTAAGGCCGGCATGGTGTGCCACATCATAACTGTTGAGCTCCTCATCTGGCTTTTTAAAATCTTTTGTAATGCTCAGTGTTTTATGAATATCGCGGATACCTTCGAGCACTTTTTTCATCAGCGAAGCGCTTCCGTCTATCGTAATGGCCGGGTAGGTTACAATGGCCCCGTTATAAAGTTTTCCCGGGATATGCTCCAGCAGTTCCAGTATTTTAAAGATCTGCAGGCCCACGGTTTTTATATCCATTTTGCCATCGTCATAGGTTTTGGTAATTTCTGTTACCTGCATCATGGTACCCATTTCGGCAATGCGGTTATTGATAACAGGTGGCAGGCCAAATGGTTTTTTATTTACAAAACACTCGCTGATCAGTTGCTTGTACCTCGGTTCAAAAATATGGAGGTTCAACTGCTCACCGGGATATACCACGATGCCAAGTGGAAATATGGGAATAAAGTTAGTCATTGTTTAATACAGGCTCCTGTAAACATCCAGGTATTTTTTTGCGGCATCGTTCCAGTTGAACACCTTTGCCCTTTGTTTTATTTTTTCAGCGGGGTTCATACTGTCGTAATGCGCTAAACTTTCTTCCAGCACCTGCTGCATATTTGCCGGTTCAAAATCAGGAAAGTAATAAGCAGCCGGGCCGCCTATTTCGGGCAGGCTGGTATGCGTTGATAAAATTACCGGCAGGCCAAAATACATGGCTTCAATCACCGGCAGGCCAAAGCCTTCTGCTACAGAAGGAAATAAAAATGCCCGGCAGTTTTTCATGTACCAGTATTTTTCGGCTTCGGGTATGGCGCCCGTAAATACCAGCCTGTTTTGCACACCGTATTGCCTGGCTGTTTCAATGATCCTGTTCTTATATGCTTCGCTCTGTACAATGCCCGAAATGACGAGCAGCATATTATTTTTCTCCAGTAATGGCGGCAGCACATGAAAATTTTTTTTATCAACAATGGTGCCGATGGTATATAAAAAAGGCGCTACAGGGATTTTGGTGCTGTCCATTGCCGGTTCCACGGCAGGCGAAATATTACATCCATTATAGATCACGCTGCAGGGCTTTTTTTCCACATCAAAATGCTTCTTTATATCCTGCAGTACATAATCAGAAATAGCCACCACATGATCGGCGTATTTTATCTTTTTTGCATGCTGCCTTAAATATTTATCTCTTTTTTCTGTGTTTTTACTTTCATCGTACAAAAAATTAAGATCGTGTACTGTAAGCACCACGGGCAGTTTTTTGCGGAAAGGAAAATATTGGGTGGCCTGGTAAGTGGCGTGCCATACACTGTATTCTTTTTTTACGGGCAGCCAAAACTTATGCAGCGAATGCTGGGGTATAAATGAAAAACCACTCCCAAAATCGGGCATGGTTGCCTCCCGCACATATAACCTCACCTGTTCTTTGCTTTCATCTACATTGCGCCTCAATGCCTGTGCCAGCTGAAGGCAATAATGATACAGCCCCGTATTGGGATATTTCATTCTTTCACAATCTAGCACGATCTGTTTGGGCATATCAGTCTTGTTTTACCGCTTCCACAGCGTAACAAAAATTGTTGATAGGGGCATAGCTAAGGGAATAATGCAGTCCTTCGAGGTATTTTTTAAGCGAGGCAAAATTGTTTTCCTTATCATCCACATCATGCACTTCAATCGACATAAACCTTGCCCGGTTCAAAATTTCGGGAGCGCTGTTCCGGAGAATATCGTATTCGCTGCCCTCGCAATCCATTTTGAGCAGGTCTATTTTCTGCAGATCATTTTCTGTTATGATCTTTGTAAGCGATATGGCCGGCAGCACCGTTTTCTTCAGGTTCTCTTTATTAAATCCGTCAAATACAGATGCCACCACCTGGTTATCCTCGGTGTCTTCCATGTAAAGCACCAGCTCGTCTTTTTCTGTACCTGTTACCGCTTTTTGATGAAGTGATACCTGCTGTTTCATAAACGGGTTCTTTTCCATCACCTTTTCTATATAAGCCGTGTTGGATGGCAGGGGTTCGTAGGCAAAAATGCGGGCCGATCTTATTTTTGACAAAAGCAGGATATCAAAGAACCCGGCATTGGCGCCAATATCGATCACCACCGGGTTGGGTGGAAGCCTCTTCAGCAAATGACCGATATCATATACATCCTCCATGAATATTTCTTTGAAAACCTGGTACAGGCTTTCGGGCACAGGAAATGAAATGGCATTGGGCTTTGTAACAAAGTTCAATTCCCGCTCCGTTCTTTTTCCTTTATTGAATAAATACTCTCCGGGATTTTGTATGTTTTGCAGCAGTTTTATATACCTGCGCTTACCTTTTACGGGCATGTATTGATTTTTACGGGGGTAAAAATAACACATCTTGTGTTGCAGCAGTAAATTTTTAAAAGCGCTGCCGGTATTATGCATTATTGAACGTATTTTGCAGTTATGTGGGATCAGCTGAAGAAAAAAATCGGGGAAGGCGATTTTAAAGCGCTGGCACGCAGTATTTCACTGGTTGAAAATGAAGCGGCCGGTTACGATTCCTTCCTGCAGTCGCTCGCACCTGGCCGGGTACCTGTTATTGGTATAACCGGTCCGCCAGGTGCCGGTAAAAGCACCCTCACCGATTCACTTATCAGTGAATTAATACAAGACGGAAAAAAGCTGGCCATTCTCTGTGTTGATCCTTCTTCTCCTTTCAATTTGGGTTCCTTACTGGGCGACCGTATACGTATGTCGCAATGGTACAACAATTCCAATGTGTACATCCGTTCTCTTGCATCCAGGGGCTCGCTGGGCGGACTGCATCCCTCCATTATTGAGATCACTGATATTTTAAGATCTTCTGTGTTTGATTATATATTGGTTGAAACGGTTGGTGTTGGACAAAGCGAGGTTGAAATTGCCGGCCTGGCCGATGTTACCATTGTGGTACTGGTACCCGAGGCCGGCGACGAAATACAAACCATGAAAGCCGGGCTCATGGAAATTGCCGATATTTTTGTGATCAACAAAGCCGACCGGCCCGATGCCGACCTCTTTGTAAAAAATCTCAGAACCCTGCTTGCGCCAGCGTTTAAAGACAAGCTCCACAACCTGCCCATCATTAAAACGATCGCCACGCAGCGTGAAGGCACAGAAGCACTGCATGCTGCTATAATGGAACAATTGCAAACAGCTAAAAATAAAAAACTGCATTTTGTACTCCTGGCGCAAAAAGCCTGGTACCTTATTCAAAAAAGAAGGATGAAAGATCTGCAGTTGGCAGCCATCGCATCAGAAATAGAAGATACCATCAACCAGGAGCATGCTTTCAATTTGTACAGCTTTGTAAACAAGTATCAAAAGCCATGAAAATAACCGGTGTTACGATTATTAAAAATGCGGTAAAGAATTTTTATCCCGTGCTGGAATCCATTGGTTCCATTTTACCGGTTGTAGATGAAATGATCGTTTCCATTGGCGACAGCGAAGATGAAACCGAAGCGCTTATCAACAGCATTGGCTCCCCTAAAATAAAAATTGTGCACAGTACCTGGGATAGCAATATCCGCAAAGGAGGCAGCGTGCTCGCAGTGGAAACCAATAAGGCGCTTGAACATATCCCCGCCGATACCGACTGGATCTTTTATATACAGGCCGATGAAGTGGTACATGAAAAATACCATCAAAACATCCGCAGGGCTGCTGAATTGTTTTTACATAATAAAAAAGTGGAAGGCCTGCTGTTCAGGTATGTACATTTTTACGGCACTTATGATTATGTAATAGAAAGCCGCAGGTTTTATAATTACGAAACACGCATCATCCGCAACAAAAGGGGTATTGGTTCATACAAAGATGCGCAGGGTTTCCGCAGGGGAGAAAAAAAGCTCAATGTGGCATTAATAGATGCCTGGGTTTATCATTACGGTTGGGTAAAAAGCCCCGGCGAAATGAAACAAAAACAAAAGAATGTAAGCAGATTTTGGGAAGAAAATGATGAGGCCCTGGCAAAAGTACTGGCTTCGGAGGGCGATTTTGAATTTGATGATTTTGAGGCCCTGGCAAAATTCAGTGGTACGCATCCCGCCATTATGCAAAAACGTATTGAAGAAAAAAACTGGAAACTGGAGCTGGATACCAGCCGCAAAAATTTTTCATTAAAAGACCGGGTTCTTTTTGCAATAGAAAAACTTACGGGCAAACGGCTTTTTTCTTTCAGCAACCACCGTATTGTGGCAAAAATGTAAAATGGTATTAAGCCGCATCCCTGCTCTTCCACCACCTGTACACTATATAACCCATGATGGCAAAAGGCGTAAACATCAGGTACAGTATCCCGGAGTTCATTCCCTTGGCCGGGCCTTCGCCGAGTTGCTGGGCTGTTTTAGTGCACATAGCGCACTGTGCAGCAGCATCCTGCCATATAAATGCAAGCAGCAACAACAGTATAACAAGTGCGCTTTTTTTCATACGGCAAATTTAAATAAATCTCACCGAAGAAAATTTTGTAAATTTCATTCATCAATTTATTGCCATGTATAAAATACTCCTGCTTTCGTTCATTATTTTCCTTTGTTTTAATGCCCAATGTCAAACAGATGCAGCAAAAGAAAAATATGTATTGGTAATTCATGGGGGTGCCGGTACCATTCTCAAAGAAAATATGACTGCCGGAAAAGAAGCCGCCTATAAAGCTGCGCTGGAAACCGCCCTGCAGGCGGGATATGCAAAAATAAAACAGGGCAAAACAAGTCTTGATGCGGTGGAAGCCGCCATAAATATCCTGGAAAACAGCCCGCTTTTCAATGCTGGAAAAGGTGCCGTGTTTACCAACGAAGGTAAAAATGAACTGGATGCCGCCATCATGGATGGCAAAACGCTCAAGGCCGGATCGGTGGCGGGTGTTACCATCATTAAAAATCCCATTAGCGCCGCCCGCGCTGTTATGGAAAAATCGGAGCATGTAATGATGGTGGGAGCGGGTGCCGAAAAATTTGCAAAAAAAGCAGGTCTTGAAATAGTGCCTCCCAAATATTTCTTTACTCAAGTAAGATGGGATAGTTTGCAAAAAGCAAAGAAAGACGAAAATAAAAAGACGTCCTTCCATACACCGTTCAAAAACCACGATGAAAAATTTGGCACAGTTGGCTGCGTGGCTATCGACAGTGCGGGGAATCTTGCTGCGGGCACATCCACCGGTGGTATGACCAACAAACGTTTTGGCCGCGTAGGCGATGCGCCCATTATTGGTGCCGGCACTTATGCCAACAATAATACAGTGGCTGTAAGCTGCACAGGCTGGGGCGAATATTTTATACGTTCGGTAGTGGCCCACGATCTATCGGCCATGATGGAATACAAGGGCCTTACCGTGCAACAGGCCGGCGAAGCAGTAATTAAAAAAGTGGAAAAACTCGGCGGCAATGGTGGTTTGATCGCCTTAGATAAAAATAGGAATATGACCATGCCTTTCAATACTGCCGGCATGTACCGGGGCGCTATTACGGCTGAGGGGAAGGTGGAAGTGTATATTTACAAGTAAACGATGTGGTCTTCCTATATGCTGAAGTTAATTGTGCCGATTGCGCACATAAAAACAATCGTTAGCCAATAGAAAAATTATTTATAATGAAAAATAAATGGTTAAAACTCGCTATGATCATGCAGTTCATCACTGCAGCCGCCCACAGCCTGAGTTTTTTTGTTAAAAATGAGCCGAAAAACGATACGGAAAAACAACTTTACGACCTCATCAGCAATTACAAAATGGATGCAGGTGCTGGTTTTCATCCAAGTTTTCTTGATCTCTTTAACACAGTTAGCAGTTCGCTCACCCTGCTCTGCCTGGGTGCCGGGCTCATCAATCTTTTTCTCCTGAGGAGCCGTGCCCAAGCCCGCACCATAAAGGGCATACAGGGAATTTTTGCAATTATTTTTGGCATCTCTTTCATCGTAAATCTTTTTCTCAGCTTTTTGCCTCCCATTATTTGCCTGGGATTGATTTTTTTATTTGAGCTGGTTGCATGGTGGAAGATGAAAGCGGAATGATGATGAATTTATGGAGACGTGGGTATGGCGGTTTTGTTCGGCAGCCTGCCGGTGGAACAGAGCCGTTATTCATTCTCCATTATGATTTATATTTACAACCCATACCAAACTACACATGCCCTTAAGCTGGAACGAAATAAAAAACCGTGCCGCCTCCTTTGCCAAAGAATGGGAAGAAGCCGATGCCAAACCTTTTTTGATGCATTTTTTGATGTATTCGGCATCAGCCGCCGAAAAATTGGCAACTTTGAACACCGCGTAAAAAAACTCAACGATGCCGACGGCTATATAGACCTGCTCTGGAAAGGAAACACCCTTGTAGAAATAAAAAGCCGCGGCAAAGACCTCGACAAGGCTTTTACACAGGCAAAAGACTATGCGCAAAACCTGCCCCAGCACGAACTGCCCAAATATATTTTGCTATGCGACTTTAATATTTTCAGGCTTTACGATACCGAAGAGCAAAGCACCCACCAGTTTGTGCTGAAAGACCTCGTAAAAAATGTACAGCTTTTTGGCCAGTTGATTGGTTACCGAAAAACCCAGTTAAAAGAACAGTACCCCGCCAATATTGATGCCGCCGCCATTGGTAAAAGCCCACCAGGCATTAAACAAAGCTGTAGACCTTTGCTCCCGCCCCCAACCCTTTACCAGCGAAACCAAACGCATAGAATTTTTATTTGAGCTCTACGATAAATACACGGCGGGGTTGTTTGCGGGGGAAGGGAAAAAGAAGAAAAGTAAAAGATGACTTATTAACCAAGACATATATTTCTTTTTGCGGTTTCCAAATACCTTGAGGAAACTGAATTGTCAACAAAAAATCAGCTTTCTGATAGTGTATATATTAAAACAATCGAAAAATATTTTGATTTTAAGATTATGATAGAAAAACCAATCATTCCGGAAGATGTTTGGATCTATATTTATTTAATGTGCGAAACTGAAAGGAAAAAAAATTCACCAATGAATAATATAGAAAATGTAATTGAATTTAGTGGTCGACTTTTGAAGAAGGGCTCATCAAAAAATATCAAAATAAAGTAATGAACAATTAACCAGACATTCTATTAATAAATGGTGAGCAATTTACAGAGTTTGCAATAGAACATAATATCGGTGTTCAGCAAAAACAAACCTATACCGTAAAAAAAATTGACGACGATTTGTTTGATGATTTGTTTTACAAATCATTCTTAAAACATTTTCTTAATTCTTCACCAATAATGTTTTGTGGGACTTTTGCGACCCTGTGCGACCTGGCCAGGTCGCTCCTTGTCGCCGCTGTCCCAAAAACTCTGACCACAAGTTTTAAAAAATAAATAGTAAATTGCATTAAACCATTTTTAGTACCCAAACTCCTGCCCATGCCAAACAATACCAATGGCTTTATACCAAAACACAGCGGGTATAAAAAATTAATTACCTACCAAAAAGCCGAAATCATTTACGACGGTACCGTTTATTTCACCAAACGCTTTTATAAAAAATACGACCGTACCATCGACCAAATGGTGCAGGCTGCCCGCAGCGGTAAACAAAATATTGCCGAAGCAAGCATGGCATCGGCTACATCTAAGGAAACTGAAATAAAACTAACCAACGTAGCCCGTGCTTCTTTGGAAGAACTCTTAATAGACTACCAGGACTTTTTAAGAACAAACAAATTGCAAATTTGGCCAAAAGAGCATCGGCTTACACTTCGTTTTCGGGAACTGAACCGCACTCCCGATGCCACATACAAAACCTACAAAAAAGCCATTGAACACGAAGACCCCGAAATTTGCGCCAACAGTATGATTTGCCTCATTAAAATCGTTAGCTACCTGCTAAGCCGCCAAATAGAAGCATTAGAAAAAGAATTTTTGGCGCAGGGCGGCCTGCGGGAACGAATGACAAGAGCAAGAATAGAAAGCAAAAAAAGGTAAAAAAACATCGTTTTAGCAATAGCTAGATGCTTCTGTTAAATATTCTCAATTCTACATTTTCAATTATCCATTCTCCATTAATTAATCCTCATCCACTTGCATACTTCCGCCACCATCCTGCCAGCCAAACACATTGCTTCGCCCGCTTTCCCAGTAAAATTTTCCGCGGGGTTTGTTATAGTTGCCTACCTCGTTCATGGTTTCGGCATCGTAAAGGCGGCCGTTTACCATGGTATAGCGGATAGTTTCTGTATTGCGTATATCTTCGAGGGGGTTTTTGTCCATTACAATGATATCGGCAAGCTTACCAGGTTGCAGCGTGCCGATCCAATCATCTAAGCCCAGGCTTTGAGCCGGGTTAATAGTGGCGGTTTTTAATGCTTCCATATTCGTCATGCCGCCCTGCTGCATCATCCATATTTCCCAATGAACACCAATGCCCTGTATCTGGCCATGTGCGCCCATATTTATTTTTACGCCGGCATCATTCAGTTTTTTCAGGCTTTTAGATACCAGTATATGCCCGTTCTCATATTCTTCTTCGGGCGCCATGGTACGGTGGCGGCTGCGCTGGTCAATCACGGCCCTTGGTGTAAACCTCAACAGTTTTTCTTTTTCCCAAACATTTGTATGCTGGTACCAGTAATATTCGCCGTTCAATGAACCATAGCTCACAATGAGTGTGGGTGTATTGGCTGTTTTAGATTCTTTCCACAATTTTATTACATCATCGTACAGGGGTGCCACGGGTATATTGTGTTCAATAGTGGTATGGCCATCGTTGATCATGGCCATGTTATGATAAAAGAAAGATCCACCCTCGGGTACCACCATTACGCCCAGTTCACGGGCTGCCTGTATCACCTGCTGGTTTTGCTCCCGCCTTGGCTGGTTATAACTTTTTACGCTAAAGGCACCAAAGGCCTTCGTACGCCGTATAGCGCTTTTTGCGTCATCCAAAGAATTGATCACGGCTTTAAAATCGCCATCGGCGCCGTATAAAATTGTGCCGGTACTAAAAATCCTGGGGCCGGTCATTTCTCCCGATTTTATCATTTCGCTTTGCGCAAAAACCATTTCGCTGTTGGCCGATGGATCGTGCGTAGTAGTTACTCCATAGGCAAGATTGGCATAATAGGCCCAGTGCTTCTGCGGCGTAAGCCCGCTTCGGAAATGGTTTACATGCGCATGTGCATCTATAAAGCCCGGCATAATTGTTTTTCCGCTGCAGTCAATTTGTTTTGCATTGGCCGGTATGGCCACATTGGCCCCTGCTGCTTTTATCATATTCCCTTCCACCAGTACGGTGCCATTCTCTATCACATCATTATTATTGTTCATGGTAATGATGCGGGCATTGGTAAATGCGATCATACCGGTTGGTTTATCGGTTTTTGCCATAAGGCCCACGCTGATGCCTTTTTCGGGAACCTTAAATAAACTATCGGGTTTGCTGGCAATAAATTCAAACCGGTCGTCGAGGTTTATGGAATAATACTGATCGCCCAGTGTATAATGAACCGTTTTGCCATCGCCGCTCCAGTGCAGGTTAATACCGGCATCCTTTGCTATTACTTTAACGGGTACGGCTTTTGTTTCTGCAGAAAGATCAATGGTTTTTCCTGTTTGCGGAAAAGCGGCCACATAAACTTTGTGCAGGTCTACAAATGCCACCCAGTTACCATCGGGCGAAACCACAAACTGGCTTCCGTACTGGCTTTTGAAAATTGTTTTTTCATCGGTACCGTCTTTTTTACAACTGCCGAAACTGCTCCGGCCCTGCTGGTAAAAAATTCTTTCCCCGGTTTTGTCGAACCTTGGACCACTGCCTTTACCTGTTACAAAGTTTGCTTTTCCGCCATCGGCAGCAATAATATAGATGCCGGGGTTTACATTAAAGCTGTTGCCCATGGTATTATCTCCGCCATCTTTTTCGTATGCTATCCATTTGCCATCGGCACTAAAAGACGGTGTGCGGTAGATCGCTTTTTCTGAACTTATTTTTTTCGATTTTCCGGTGGCCAGGTTCAGAATATGGATGCCGCCCATGGCCGTATCGTTCCAGCTTACATATACCAGGTTTTTTCCGTCGGCGCTAAAAGATGGTTCTGCTTCCTGGTCGGCTCCATTGGTTAAGCGAACCGGTTTGCCATCGGGCAACGATTTCTTCCATAAATATCCAAGAGCATTAAACAGTAATGTTTTCCCATCTGCTGAGGTAACGGCATTGCGGATCACGTTTACATTAAATTGATCGGGATTGATGTTTTGTTTAAAACGAACCGCCTCTGTTATTTTTTGTTTTACATTACAGGTAAAAGGTATTTCCCTCGCATCGTTGGCTCCCAGGGTATTGATGCGTAAAATTTTTCCGCCACTCCATATTACAATTTCCTTATTGCCGGGAAGCCAGCCAAAACCGGTGTACACACCAAAAATGCACCAGGCTTCCTGCTGGTCTTTGCTGAGCTTATCGTACACGGGCCATTCTTCGCCGCTTTCCATATTGCGTATATACAAAACGGTTTTGGTTCGTACACGGCGCACAAATGCCAGCAGTTTTCCATCGGGCGACACCTGCGGACGAAATGCGCTGCCACCGCCGCCGGTAATATTTTCAATGGTTCCCTTCGTGCGATTGAAACGTTTGATAATATACACCTGGTTATTGGGATCTTTATTGTACTGGAAAAATCCGCCCGGGTACATGTCTTCGCTGTAATAAATATATTTTCCGTCGGCAGAAGCAGATGGTTCGTTCAGGTCCTGCTGGCTGTTTTTCTTTTCGGTAAGCTGCAGGCCATCGCCCCCGCTGATATGATAGATCCAGAGTTCACCTGCTCCAAGCGAACGGCCACTGGTAAAATGCTTCCTGGCAATAATGTAATTACCATCGGGGCTCCATACCGCATTGTTCAGCAACCGGAAATTTTCTTTGGTTATCTGTTTGGCATTACTGCCGTCTTTATCCATCATCCAGATATTATCGCCTGCTCCCGCATCACTGGTAAAAAGTATTTTTTTTCCATCGGGGCTGTAGCGTGGCTGCACTT
This sequence comes from Ferruginibacter sp., assembly GCA_049291115.1. Taxonomy (GTDB): domain Bacteria; phylum Bacteroidota; class Bacteroidia; order Chitinophagales; family Chitinophagaceae; genus Ferruginibacter. The sequence continues at coordinate 96,313 of JBATOU010000031.1, read as the reverse complement.
CGTAGGCAAGGCCCTGCCTTAAAACCTTTGCGGTGCCGCCGCTAACAGGTATGGTATAAATATCGCCCAGTAGATCAAAGGCAATTTCTTTTCCATCCGGCGATACATCCAGGTTCATCCAGGTGCCTTCACTTACGGTAAAAGAAACCTCTTTATATACTGTGCCCGGGGGATTGTTTACATCCCATTTTTTTTCTTTATCCTGGGCAAAAGAAATGGCGCTCATGAATAACAGGCTAAAGGCGATGGCTGGTTTTGTGAACATCAGTTAAATTTTTTAGTAGGTGAAGTTAACAATTATCAATAGATCAAAAAGTGAAAATATATATAACCGGTTGCTTAGTATAATAGCATAAAACCCTTTGTACATATATATTACCGGCCATTTCAATTATAAATTACATGCGGGCTTCCTTATCTTTGCAGCCTTAATTTTTCATCATGTTCAACAGACGCACCAGGATAAAAGAACTTTTAGCTTCAGACCAGGTAAACTACCAAACCACCGTTATGGGCTGGGTACGCAGTTTCCGCAATAACCAGTTTATTGCCCTTAATGATGGCAGCACCAATAATAACCTGCAGGTGATGGCCGAACTGGGCCTGTTGGATGATGCCACCCTTAAACGCATTACCACCGGCGCCTGCATCAAAGCTACCGGGCAGGTGATCGCATCATTGGGAAAAGGACAGAAAGTGGAGCTAAAAGCAACAGCCGTTGAAATTCTGGGCGACAGTGATGCAGAAAAATTTCCCCTGCAGCCTAAAAAACACAGCCTCGAATTTTTAAGGGAAATTGCCCATCTCCGTTTTCGTACCAATACTTTTGGTGCTGTATTCCGTGTAAGGCATAGCCTGGCTTTTGCCGTACATAAATTTTTTAACGACAAAGGCTTTGTGTATATGCACACGCCAATTATTACCGCCAGCGATGCAGAGGGCGCCGGCGAAATGTTTAAGGTAACCACACTCCCACTCGACGGAACGGCTCCCAAAAACGATGATGGCAGTATTAATTTCAAGGAAGATTTTTTTGGCCGCAGCACCAATCTTACCGTAAGCGGTCAGCTCGAAGGCGAATTGGCCGCCATGGCTTTTAGTGATATCTACACTTTTGGGCCCACTTTTAGGGCCGAAAACAGCAATACTACCCGCCACCTGGCAGAGTTCTGGATGATAGAACCCGAAATGGCTTTTTACGACCTGGAAGACAACGCAAAACTTGCTGAAGAATTTATCAAGTACATCATCCGCCATGCTATGGAACACAATGCCGAAGACCTGCAGTTCTTAAGCCAGCGCCTGGAAGAAGAGGAAAAACAAAAACCTCAAAACGAACGCAGCGAAATGAACCTGCTGCAAAAACTGGATTTTGTGGTGAACAACGATTTTCAGCGCCTTACCTATACAGAGGCCATTGAAATATTAAAGGAAAGCAATCATAATAAGAAAAAGAAATTCCAGTACCTCATAAACGAATGGGGTGTTGATCTGCAGAGCGAGCATGAACGCTACCTGGTTGAAAAGCATTTTAAAAAACCGGTGATACTTACCAATTACCCCGCAGCCATCAAAGCATTTTATATGCGGCTCGATGAAAACTGCGAACCCGGCAGGCAAACGGTTTCTGCCATGGATATACTGGCGCCCGGTATCGGCGAAATTGTAGGCGGCAGCCAGCGGGAAGAAAGGTTAGACAAGCTGGTACAGCGCATGAATGAAATGCATATACCAACCGAAGAACTCGACTGGTACCTCGATACCCGTCGCTTTGGTGCCTGCCCGCATGCCGGCTTTGGCCTCGGGTTTGAGCGCATGGTTCAGTTTGTAACCGGTATGACAAATATCAGGGATGTTATTGCATTTCCAAGATACCCGAAGAGTGCTGCGTTTTAAAGGGTCGGAATTATAAAGAAGTCAAGTTTTTAAAACTTGACTTCTTTATAATTCCATAGCATAATCGTTGTTATAATAAAATTTTGCATTTGCCCTGTGAATGGAAACAAATCTCTCCCTACCACCAAACCAATCAAGCACCTCTTTTCTTTTTAACTGCGTAGGTTTATCGGAAAGAATAGACTGATAAGATGAGTCTTTGTATAGTTCAAGATTGGTCACAATTCCGTGTTTTACAGCATTCGCATGTATGTACACAACCAGCTGCGTAAGATGTTCCTCATTTTCTACCTTTATTCTTCTGAATGGATTGATAAACAATGCGCCCTTCCGCTGATACATTTTATTATATGCCATGGCGTAAGAAATGAAAAAATCTTTCCAGAGAAACTCCACCTCCTGTTCAAAACTTACAATTCCTTCCAGGAAATTTTGCTGGTGACTTTTGAGCTTTCTTTCATCCAATACTGATAAATGATCAATAAGCTCCTGTTCTTTTTTGCATTTTATCAGCCAGTGTACATGATTGCTGAGCAAACAATATGCATACGTGTCAAAATAACCCTCAGAATACTGGGAAAATTTTTTAAGAAAATATGATTTATTTTCATCGCTTTTAAAAAGCACAGAATCGCCCGAAGCTTTGCAGATTACATGAAGAAATTTTTCTTCTTCAAAGTTTTCAATGAATTTCTCGTTGATGGGCATAAGATATATTTCAAATATATATACATTTCAAAGAAGTCAAGTTTTAAAAACTTGACTTCTTTGAAATGTATTTTAACTCCCTGGCTTCACTAGCCCGGCATTGGTATTCCGTTGTGTGAAACCAACAATCTCAATAACCAAAGATCGGTCTCAGTTTTCCCCATAACTCATTATCAAAACTCGAAACTGCCAGGTTTGGATTATCGGCACTTTCGCCCATCCTTATCACCACCATCCGAAGCGATGGGATAACATAAACTTTTTGATCATTTTTCCCGAGGGCTGCATACATGTCGGCCGGCGCATTGGGGGCAATGCTTCCGTTAAACACGGCCGAAACGGTGGGCAGCATATGGGTTGCTTTTCCATTAAGCCAGGTAAGGTATCCGTAGGAAAGATTCAGGTTTTGCGAGGTATTTGTTTGTGCATTAAAATAGGTGCTATCGTTCAGTATGGCAGCTCCGTTCCATTTTCCTTTATTGAGCATCAGTAAACCAAAGCGTGCCATACTGCGGGCTTTGCTGAAATAAACATTGTTATAATCCACCTGCAGCCAGGTACCGTCCATACCAATTGGATTCCGGATCTTTTGCTGAAAATAATTGTTGAACGTGCTGCCGGTGGCATTTGTTATCAGCTTGTCGAGCAGGGTATACGTGGCATTATGATAATACCAGCGGGTTCCGGCATCCACACGGTATTGCAGGCAGGAAGGAAGCGTACAGTCAACATTGGGAATATCGCTTTCTACTCCTGTTGTCATGGTCAATTGGTGGCGAACCGTGATCAGGTTTTCCTTTGCAAGCGGCATGCTGGTCCAGCCTGTGCCAAGGTATTGCGATGATTTGTCGTTTATGTTCAGGTGGCCCTCCTGCTGGGCAATACCCACCAGTAAACCCGTAATGGTTTTACCAGCTGAGGCCCAGTACCAGTTGCTGTCGGCAGTAAAAGTTCCGAAATATTTTTCCAGCACAATCTTTCCGTCTTTAAGCACGATAAAGGCCTTGCTGTTTTTGGTTTGCAGGTAACTGTACAGGTCATTAACAGCTGTACTGCTCCAGCCCAGCGATGCGGGGTCGGTGGTTTGCCACCCGGTACTGCCGGTGGGCGGAAAATACATGGCCGGGGTTACCGGGGGATTTACGGGATCGGCAGCATCCTCTTTTTTACAGGAAAATAAAAGAAAAAGCAGGGGTACCAATAGCAGGTTTCTCATAAATGTTGTTTAACTGTCTGATATATTTAAAACGAAAAGGTTTAACGGGAAAGTATATATTTTGAATTATTAGTGTGAAGTGATAGGTTATTAAAATTAGGCCGGGCTAAACCTGATTTTAAACGTTTTAAAGCCGTAAAGAGGCATTTATGCTTTTAATTATTTCCAGATCAGGATTTCTTTGTCAAAATAATTAAACACCACCCGTTTAAATCTTTTGAGCAGGCCGTTTCCTATACTACCCTTTATACGGTCGTTCCTGTAAAATGCCCCAGAACGGATCGTTGGTATCCTTGTTATGATATCCTGAAGTTTAAGATTGCCGTTTATTTCAAGTTCGCCAATGGTCAATAGTTGAGCATATATGGGCCCGCCTAAACCGTATCCTGTTACAAGTGTATCACCTAAAACATATTTTTCTCTCAATTTTTCCTGCTCTGCAAATGGGCCAAATAAACTGAGGCTGCTCCTGTCGCCGGTATCCACTATCATTTCGGCCTCGCGGCCATCTACCAGCAGTTTTAGCACCGGTATTCGGCCATTGTGAATCCAAAATGGTATGGCTTCAAATCCTGACCCTGGGTTAAAATGATCTTTTTCATAAAATGTTACCGTAGAATCGGCATAATTGATCTCCGTAATAAAGCGCTGAAAAATTTCATAGCCTATAATGCCATCCAAATACTTTAAATGAAGCGCCTCTTTAATTTCCCTTAAAGACAACACGATGGCCTCTTTATTTATAATCCTGATTGCCCCCATAGCTATAGTGTCAACTTTTGCCCGCCAGGAAGGAACGGGATCTTTCCCGGCGCCGGTAATATCGCCGGCAGGCACTGGGTTTAAATCAAGTGTTTGGGCAGTTTCCTTTTCAAGTACAATGCCCCCACCTGTATCGAGCACAAAATGAAAAGGCTTTCCGGAAATAAATATTGTAATAAAAATCCGGTTATCTTGGAGTTCAAAAGGAATACTGGTTTGTGTTTCCTCCAGTAAGATCTGGTTCACGCCCGGCTGGGCATGACAGGCGGCAGGCAGCAGAAATGCCAGGGCAAGCACCAGCTTCTTAATAATTGTATTAAACATCATTGTTATGAAAAGGCAATTTACTTTTTATTGGATAATTCTTTTTAGGGTTATTGATAAGTGGTTGTTGGCCCCTCCGTTAATTATAAGAACGTATCTCCATGCCTATTTTGAAATATATTTGTCAAAACATTGATTACATGACAAGGAAAAACCTGCTCGATTATGTATTTACCCCTATCGATTTTTTGCTGGGCACAAGAAAGGTGGTTCAGGTGAACCCCACTATTATTCCCGAACGTAAAGACTCAGAAGTGGTAAGCGCTATCAATGTGTATGAATACGACAAAGAAAAGGTGGAGGCCCATATACTCAAAGATGTAAAAGAATGTTTTCCTTACCTGCACTCAAAATCAAATACCTGGATCAATGTAGATGGTCTTAAAAAAGTGGAAGTGGAAGAGCTTTGCCTTCATTTTAATATTCACCCGCTCATTGTAGAAGACATTTTAAGCATTGGCCAGCGGGCCAAAACAGATGAGATCAATGGGTTGGTTTTCTGCCTGCTCAATATGCTTTATTTTAATGAGGACGATTCATCACTGGAAACCGAACAGGTAAGCATTATACTTGGAAAAGATTATGTGATCAGTTTCCAGGAAGATGCCCGGCGGGATGTGTTTAACCCATTGCGTGAGCGCCTTAAAGTAAACGCCAGCAAAGTAAGACAAAATGGAAGCGATTTTCTTTTTTACAGCCTCATCGACCTTATAGTTGACAATTACTTTGTGATCATGGAAAAATTAGGAAATAAAATTGAGTTGCTGGAAGAACAGATCGTGAGAAGCCCCAACACCAAAAGCCTGGCAAAAATAAATATGCTGCGCAAAGAAATGATCGTGCTTAAAAGAAATGTAACTCCCGTTCGTGAAATGGTTAGCGGTATACTCCGCAGCGACACAGATTTGATTGAAACACGAACAGAGAAATATTTTAAGGATGTGTACGACCATATTGTTCAGGCTGCCGACCTTTCTGATAACTATCGTGATATGATGATGAACCTGCACGACCTTTATATCAACAATGTAAACCTAAAGATGAATGAAGTGATGAAGGTAATGGCTGTGGTAACCTGTTTACTCGCCCCCGCAACAGTTATTGGCGGTATTTTTGGTATGAACTTCGACATTATCCCCCTGCTGCATAATAAATGGGGCTTTTTTATATCGGTAGGATTAATGCTGTTCATCCCGTTGTGGATGGTCTTTATGTTCAGGCGCAGGGGTTGGTTTTAAGCGGGTTTTTGCAGCGGCTTTTTATAAACCGGAACGGTACTGCAGGGTTCGCCATACATGATGCTTTTTACAACAGGTCTTAATTTTTGTGTTATTTCCACATAAGCAGCAACCGGTACCGGCTTTTCGCCGCAGCCTTTAATAACCACCCGCTGATCGGTATAATCTTCTGCACGGATGGCTGCAATATTCTGCAACAGTATTTTTTGCATGGCTTCTTCGGCATTTCCAAATACAATTTCTTTGGCAACCGGTTTCAGCAGGCTCGCCACCAGCATATATGCCCACATAGGGATCACTGCATCTGCGGTACAGGTAAGCGCCACCACCTTATTATCGAACGGCTTTATATCAAATACCTTCAATGCTTCCCTGAAATCCTTTTCCTTTAAGATAAGGCCCATAAAAAGATAATCTTTCATATCAAAGACCACGATCTCCTCCACCGGAAAATATTTTTCAAGGTCCAGCGTAATGATCCCGCTTTCTGCCACCTTATTTACAAATGCATCACTCATAAAAATATTTAATTCGTGTAATTCGTGTTACAAAATTACAAAATAAAAAACCGGCCTGTAAAAAAGCCGGTCTGTATAAGTTTCGCTAAACGGAAATTAATAGATCTTGCTCCGCTGGTCTTTGATGCTTGCCTGTTTCCTGAGACTTTCGTACCAGTTTCCCACCTGTTGGCGAAGGGTTGCAATGCGTGTGGATGCCTGGGCCTTTGCTGCTTCGGGGCTAACAGTATTCTTAGGTTGTATGCTCACCGTTTTCAATAAATAAACAGCAGAAGCGCCGGCAATGGCTGGCGATACCTTTGTTTGAAAATCTTTATTGAAAGCTGCACCAAACAATTTGGGTTCAATACCAATACCGTTTACCATTTGAGATGCCAGGGTAATGCTCGAATCGGCTCCGGCAAGTGTTACCTGCCTGTTATAAGCTGCTGCAGCTGATTCAAGTGTAGCATTGGCACCCAGTTTTGTTTTGATGATGGCTGCTTTTTTCTGGTTGCGGATGATGGCCTCTGCCCCGCTGCGTGCGGTGGCTGCATCCTGGGTTCCTTCTTTTACATCGGCATCAACAGTTGCCACTATAAATGCATCACCCACTCCTAAAGGTTCGCTTACATCGCCTACTTTATGTTCAAAAGCCCATCTTACCAGGTTTCTTGCATCCTGTAATGCGCCTGCACTAAAGTCGTTTTCTTTTACGATGTTGGGTACCTGTGTTATTTGAAGCCCGTTTTTAGCAGCGTATGAAGCCAGTGCTTTTGCATTTTTTTCGGCCGAAGCTTTTGTAGCCGCATTACTTGCATTATTGATCGTTTCGGTGCTGGCAATTACATCTTTGGCCAGGTAAGCTATTTTATAAGCAGGTTTAAAATCTTTTTGACCTGTTACTTCTATTATATGGTATCCAAACTGTGTTTTTACCACATCCTTACTTCCAACAGGTTTTGTAAAAACAAATTCATTAAACTCGGGTACCATTCTTCCATACTCAAAATAATCATAGTTACCACCTTTTGAAGCACTTCCGGGATCGGTAGAATACTTTGCAGCTAGTGCAGCAAAATCGGCACCGCCTTTAACGGCAGCCAATATACTGTCGGCCAGTTTTTTTGCTGTACTGTCGGCCATTATTTGTTCGCCTTTCTCATTTGCCATAGCTATCAGGATATGCCTTGCTTTTGCACTATCGGGCAATTCTTTACTGCCAAGTACTTTTGCAATTACATACCCGCCGTTTTCAAAAAATGGGCCCACCACTGTACCTGCAGGGTATTTTAATATGGTATCGATCTGCCTTGTTTGCAGTTTTGCCTTGGGTAAAAACTCATCCTGGAACTGTATGCTGCTTAAGTTGCGGGCCACAAAGGCTTTGGCATTACTATCAGCCTGGAAGGAGGCTTTCAGATCTTCGGCCTGCTTCTTTGCATGCAGGCTGTCGGCTGCATTTGGCAGCTGGCTGAAAGATATATACGATATTTTACGCCCGGCTTCCTGTTTAAATAATTCTTTGTTTTTAGCAACATAGGCAGTTACATCTGCATCGCTCACCTGTATACTGCTGTCTGATATTTCTGAATAGGGAATGGCTACATAATTAATGCTGGCAAAATTATTTGCTTCTGCAGTTTCTTTTTCCTGCATCCAGCCAGGGTAATAAGCGCTGGCGCTTAAAAGGCTGCTGTATTTATTTACAATGCTTCCGAGTTTTGCGGGCTCCACTATTTGTGCATTGGCTGCTTCTCTTTGGGCTCCCTTCAGTTTTTTAATATTGGCCCAAACTTCCTGCGCCCTTGCAATATCCAGTTTTCCGGTGGTTTGATCGGCCAGCCCCTGCTGCATAAATGGATTTGCCTGGTCGCTGCTGAATAACAAAGATGTGAGTTCTTTACCGGTAAATGTTATACCGAGTTTATCTGCCTCAGCATAAAATATCTTTTCAGCCACCATCTGGTTCCACATCTGGTCACGCATTTGATAAATACGTGTTCCGGTGGGGCGTTGCTGGCTGCGTTGCTCCTCCTGGTCTTCCAGTTGCTTTACACGGGCAGCAAATTCGTTGTTCGAAATACTTTTACCGTTAACACTTCCAATATTATTGTTCATTCCGGCAAAAAGCTTAGATCCTCCCTGCTGGGCATCCATTAATATAAAGCCTATTAAGCTAAGGGCAATAACGGCAATAACGATGGCCGCACCTTTGTCACGAATACTCTGAATAATCTGCATTGTACTGGTATATTAGTTTTTTGGACGGCAAAAATAGTGTAAAAAAGCTTACGCACATTTTTAATTTTTTATGTGGATAACCCTTAAAATTCAATAGGGCAGGCGTTTCCGGGTTTTATAAAAACTTTTGAAATGACGTTTTAAAAAGGGCCTGTTTTTTAATTAACAATTGGCTGTTGAAAAGCCCATTTTTATGTTAATAAGCCCCCTTTTTTATTTTCAAAGGGTTGGTAAAATGGTCAGAATAAATATTGGAAAATAGTTTAAAAAACACTTCCCGGGGTTTTATAAAATTTATTAGAATTGAATCCACAGGTTTTATATCAGCATGGTCGTAAAATATTTTCCTCAACCCCAGTTTTCAACAACTGTTAATTAAAGCGTAGGCATCCTGGTCTATTATGCACCAATACAATAGTATAATTTAAATATTAAATGTGAATTACCTGTATATAAGGGTGAATAAATTAAAATTTCTAATTTTACAACCGGCTGTACAATAAAGTTTCAACATATTAACAGCCCTAATAGTAATAGGGGATTATATAAATAAATAGTATTAATACATATTATGGCAGATATTAACACCGCAAAAAGTGAAATTATTGAAAAAGGTTTTTTAGATATTGAAGTGGACCCTTCGCTGGATCTGTTTGCCGAAATTGAAAAACTTAAAAAAGAAAAGAATGCCATCGTGCTGGCGCATTACTACCAGGAGCCCGATATACAGGACGTAGCCGATTATATTGGCGATAGCCTGGGCCTTGCCCAAAAGGCGCAAAGTACCAATGCCGACATGATTGTTTTTGCTGGTGTACATTTTATGGCCGAAACGGCTAAAATACTCAACCCTTCAAAAAAAGTGGTTTTACCCGATCTTAACGCTGGCTGCTCCCTCAGCGATTCTGCTCCCCCCGCATTATTCAGGGCTTTTAAGGATAAATACCCCGATCATATTGTGATCACCTATATCAACTGCAGTGCCGGCATGAAAGCCCTCAGCGATATCATCTGCACCAGCAGTAATGCTCAAAAAATAGTGGAAAGCCTTCCCGCAGATCAAAAAATAATATTTGCTCCCGATAAAAACCTGGGGGCCTATATCAACAAGCAAACCGGCAGGAATATGGTATTATGGAACGGTGCCTGTATGGTGCATGAAATATTCAGCCTCGAAAAGATCAGCAAATTAAAAATACGCCACCCAAATGCAAAATTGATTGCGCATCCTGAGTGCGAAGAACCCATCCTCAGAATTGCAGATTATATCGGAAGTACCACCGGCTTGCTTAAATATGCCCAAACAAGCCCTTATAACGAGTTTATCGTTGCCACAGAATCCGGTATTCTTCACCAGATGCAGAAAAGCTGCCCAACAAAGACCTTTATACCTGCCCCGCCCAACAATGCCTGCGCATGCAACGATTGCCCCTACATGAAGCTTAATACGCTTGAGAAGCTATATCTCTGCATGAAATATGAAAAGCCCGAAATTTTAATGGATGAGCCATTACGTTTAGCTGCAAAAAAGCCAATAGACCGCATGCTGGAAATTAGCGCACAATACGGATTATAGTTATTTATTATATTTTTTGATAAGCATTCAGGATAAAATGACTTATCTTTTTTCTTTGAAATTATTCAGGCATATACCATTTTTAAAAACTGTGCTGCTGTACAGCCTTACTGCTTTTGGCGGCCCGCAGGGCCACCTGGGTATGATGCTTAAGATATTTGTAAACAGGCGGCACGATGTTACGGAGGAGGAATTGATAGAATATAATTCTTTTTGCCAGCTTTTGCCCGGTGCCAGCAGTACACAAATTCTTACACTTATCGGGTATAAACGTGGCGGTGTTATTCTTGCAACGATTACGCTTGTTATCTGGATATTACCTGCTGCTTTCATTATGGGTGGGCTTTCTTTTTTAATTTCAAAGAATACAGAAACAACACTGGTAAACGGGCCCTTAAAATTCATTGGGCCAATGGCCATTGGTTTTTTGGTATATGCTGCAGTGCGCTCTTTTGGTATTTCTGTTAAAAGTCTTATTACGCAGATCATCATGCTGGTGAGTATGCTGGCAACTTTTTTCTTTTTTCGTACTCCCTGGATATTTCCGGCATTGATCGTTGCCGGAAGCTTTGCCACCAATCTCAGCAGTAAGCGTATACCTGAAACAGAAAAAATAAGGCCAAGACAGATCAAGTGGACAAATATCTGGCTCTTCGTTTTGATCTTTGCTATTGCAGGTATTTTGAGCGAAGTGGCCCGTAAACAGGAATGGCAAAACCGCAAAGCTTTTAATTTGTTTGAAAATTATTACCGTTTTGGAAGTTTTGTTTTTGGTGGGGGAGATGTATTGCTTCCTATGATGCTCGATCAATACGTGGAACGGCCGGTGGCACCAAAAATTTCTGTAAAAAATCCCAATGCAATTAAGCTGGAGCGAAACGACCTGCTCACAGGTTTTGGATTGGTACGGGCAATTCCCGGACCAGTATTTTCGGTGGCCAGCTATACAGGCGGGCTTACGCTTAAGGAGGAGGGAAAGCAAATGCAACTGCTTGGTTGTATCATTGGTACAGTGGCCATTTTTTTGCCCAGTGCACTCCTTGTTTTATTTTTTTTCCCGGTTTGGCAATACCTGAAAAAATATGTGCTGGTTTACCGTTCGCTCGAGGGCATCAATGCCGTGGTGGTGGGCGTAATGTGGGCGGCTTCGCTTTACCTTTTCAGAACAATGCAGCTCGATAGTTTTAGTTTTATAAACATGATGAGTTATATCATCATTGCCGGCACTTTTTTCCTGCTCCGCTTTACAAAATTACCTGCTCCCTTCATTGTACTGGCCTGTATTTTACTGGGCTGGGTTCTCTGATGCCGAACGGTAATAATGATGTTTTTCTATTTCTTCCAGCACCGCATCTGTTACAAGGTACCTCACAGATTTTCCCTGCCTGATCATATTTCTTATGTGCGTGGAAGATATTTCCAGTAAGGGTGCATCTAATAAGTTAATAGTTGCGCCAAAATCATTTTCTATTTCGAAGCCGGGCCGTTTGTAAATATAGATGGGATAGTTTTCTGTGATACTCTTATAGTTCTTCCACTTGTTTATATTCTGAAATCCGTCGCTGCCCATAACAATAGAAAACCCGTGCTTTGGATATTTTTCTGACAGGTAGGCCAGGGTGTTAACGGTGTAAGAGGGTTTGGGTAATTTAAATTCAATATTACTGGCCTTTAACCTGGTTTCGCCCTCGAGAGCCGCTTTGAGCATGGAGAGGCGGTGATTTTCATTTAAAAGTGAATTTGAATTTTTAAATGGGTTTTGAGGGGAAACCACAAACCAGATCTCATTTATATTTGAATTTTGAATAATATGTTTTGCTATAATGAGATGACCTACATGAACGGGATTAAAAGACCCAAAATACAAGCCAATATTCATATTATAATATGTTGAATAATAATACTTTAAATCTCTTCTACCAAGATATGTTCAGCTTCATCGAGCCTTAGGCTGAGCCTGTATCCGGCCACCGTAATGGAGATAGGATCTTTAAAAGGAGCAATTTGTTCAACTGTAATTGTTTCTCCGGGTACACAACCCATTTCCATTAATTTTAAAAAGATATCATCGTTTTCAAAAGATTTGATAACCACCTGCTTACCAACTTTTATTTGTGAGAGTTTTTTATCGCTCATGGCAAAATTCAATATGAATGCAAAGGTAGTTCTTTGAGAATCTCGCTAATTTCGATATACAGAAAATTGCAATGGAAATTAAATTTCATTTTGAAGAACCTGCTAGTCTTACCCACAGGAGCCAGCTGAAGGATTTTATTAGTAAAATTTTTAAGCGGGAGGGAAGGCGCCTCCATTCCCTCAACTATATTTTCTGCAGCGACGAATCCTTACTTAAAATTAACAGCGATTTTTTGCAGCACGATTACTACACTGATATCATCACTTTCGATCTTAGTCCTCCGGGTTCAAAGGAAATTGAAGCAGAGATCTATATCAGCGTTGACCGTGTAAAAGACAATGCACAACAATTCAAGAGTAGTCTTAAGGAAGAATTGCACCGGGTGATCTTTCATGGCGTATTGCATCTATGTGGGTACAAAGACAAGGGCCCCAAGGCCGAAAAGCTTATGAGGGCGAAGGAAGCTAAGTACCTGGCCCTGTATTTTTCCTGAATGTTCCCCGAATCACGGTTTCTTAGGGGAACATAAAAATAAATGTTCCCCGAATCACGGTTTCTTAAGGGAACGTTTTTAATTTTAGCCCATGGGAAAGAGAAGACAAGAAGAATTAGTTACAAAAAGTGTTGAAAAATACAGGGAGAAAAAAAAATGGCAACTTGCTTTGAGGCGATATATTTTGGAAAAAAAACCAAGTTCATTTTACGCCAGTTACTTTGGATTGGGAGTTCATGATATTAGAAATTGGATTGAAATGCAATTCACCGAAGGGCTTAATTGGGATAATTTTGGAAAAAAATGGCAATTTGATCACATTGTTCCTGTAGCGTATTTTGACTTTTCAGTTGAGGAAGACCTCCTTTTGTGTTGGAATTTTATAAATATAAGAGTAGAGAAAAGCGATTTGAATAGAATAAGGGGAAATAGAGTGGACGTTCTTGGTGTTAGAACTTATTTTGAGCAGCTTTATAAGGAAACAGGCTTTTATTTATGCAAAAAAATGTTAGATAAAATAGAGTCGGTAGAAATCTCCAGTATTGATAGCAGTCAGCCAATGTATAAATTCCTTATTTCAAATAGAGAGAGGTTTGAAAAAATTAACTCATTCACAAAGGATGAATTTAACAGGTTAAATGCGGGGCTTACAATTGAAGATATTATGCTAGAAAGAGACATCCTCCGTAAGTATGGACAATAGTACCATAGATTCCTGCCCCGGCTTTCTTAATTTTGCTCCCCATGTTTCAAAACTATGATGTAATAGTAGTAGGTGCCGGTCATGCCGGATGCGAAGCCGCAGCTGCAGCCGCCAATATGGGCAGCAAAGTGCTGCTCATAACTATGAACATGCAAACCATTGCCCAAATGAGCTGTAACCCGGCCATGGGTGGTATTGCTAAAGGACAAATTGTGAGAGAGATAGATGCCATGGGCGGATATAGTGGCATCGTGAGCGACCGCAGCATGATCCAGTTTCGCATGCTAAACAGGAGTAAGGGGCCCGCCATGTGGAGTCCCAGGGTTCAAAGCGACCGGATGTTGTTTGCTTCTACCTGGAGAGAAATGCTGGAAAGTACAGCAAATGTCGATTTCTACCAGGATATGGTAAACAGCCTGCTTGTGGAAAACGGGATAGTAAAAGGCGTTATTACGGGGCTTGGTCATAAAATTGAATCAAAGGCGGTGGTGCTGACGAATGGAACATTTTTAAATGGGGTGATCCATATAGGGGAAAAGCATTTTGGAGGAGGAAGGGTGGCAGAAAAGGCCGCAACCGGTATTACAGAGCAATTGGTTTCATTGGGTTTTGAAAGCGCCCGGCTTAAAACCGGCACACCACCCAGGATTGATGGGCGTAGCCTTGATTACAGTAAAATGGAGGAGCAAAAAGGTGATGACGAAATTACAGGCTTTAGCTACCTCGAAACACATAAACTAAAAGCTACTGGGCAACGAAGCTGCTGGATCACCTATACAAGCCCTGCTGTGCATGATATTTTAAAAACAGGTTTCGAATCAAGCCCCATGTTCCAGGGACGCATACAGGGAACCGGCCCAAGGTATTGCCCAAGTATAGAAGACAAAATCAACCGTTTTGCAGAACGCGACCGTCACCAGCTTTTTGTTGAACCCGAAGGCTGGAATACTGTAGAAATATATGTGAATGGCTTTTCCACCTCATTGCCCGAAGATGTTCAATTGAAGGCATTAAGGATGGTGCCCGGTTTCGAAAACTGTAAAATGTTCAGGCCGGGGTATGCAATCGAATACGATTATTTTCCACCAACACAATTGACCGCCAGCCTGGAAACAAAGCTCATCAAAAACCTGTTTTTTGCCGGGCAAATTAATGGCACCACCGGGTACGAAGAAGCGGCCTGCCAAGGATTGATGGCCGGTATTAATGCACATCAAAGTGTAATAGAGGCAGATGCGCTGGTACTTAAAAGAAGCGAAGCATATATTGGGGTGCTTATCGATGATCTTATTAACAAGGGAACCGATGAACCCTACCGCATGTTTACCAGCCGGGCAGAATTTCGCACACTGCTAAGGCAGGATAATGCCGACCTGCGCCTTACGGAGATAAGCTACAGGCTGGGTCTTGCAAGCCAGCAAAGAATGGATAAATTGAAAGAAAAGCAGGCGCAAATTGAAAATATTATTAATATATTTAATATAACAAATATTCACCCAAATGAGGCGGAAGAATATCTGCTTGCTGTTGGATCGTCGCCCATGAACGAAAAACAAAGGCTTTCTCAATTGATCTTGCGGCCATCGGTTACTATTAAGGGTATGATGAATAAAATACCATCATTGTCGGAAAAGCTAAATGGCTATAGCCTGGAGGCGCTTGAACAGGCAGAAATTCAAATCAAGTATGAAACATACCTTGAAAAAGAAAGGGAACTGGTGAGTAAAATGAGCCAGTTAGAAAATCTTTCGATACCACACAATTTCGACTATGAAAAATTAGTTTCTCTTAGTGCTGAAGCAAAACAAAAATTCAAAAAAATTCAGCCTCAAACCCTGGGCCAGGCAAGCCGTATAAGCGGGGTAAATCCCAGCGATGTGCAAATTTTAATGGTTTACATGGGAAGATAAATCAAATATAAAATTTAAAAAAGAATGGAATTATTGGTAAAACAGGAAGCAGAAAAATCGGAAATTTTCGATCAAATTGATGCATTTTTGATTAAAAACGACCTTAAAATCGATAAAAAAGACGAAAAAAGGCCGTGGGGCGGTTTTTTTGTAATTGATGAAAATGATGCCGAAAAGTTCATTTCAAAATTCTTTCCTGAGCTAAAAAAAGAAGAATTGGTTATTTCCGGCAAACTAAGTCCTAAAATATTGTTGGTGGCACCCCAAAAGCGCCTTAGCTGGCAATTTCATTTTCGCAGGGCCGAAATATGGAAACTCATCGCCGGCGAGGCCGGAGTGGTTACCAGTGATGACGATGATGAAAAAGATACCCGGGATTTATCCATTGGAGAAAATGTTGAATTAAAACAGGGCGAACGCCATCGCCTCATTGGTTTAAATAACTGGGGTGTAATTGCAGAAATATGGAGGCATACCGATGCAGAAAAACCAAGCGATGAAGATGATATCGTAAGGCTGCAGGACGATTTTGGACGCTAATAAATTTTTTCATTTTAAATTTTTGCGGGTATATTTATATTTCAACTAAATTCAAATGAAAAAAATCATCTTCTTCATATTGGCAATTTTCAATTTTACATTGATAGCATGCAATAACGATTCTACACCAGAACGTGATAATACTATTGTACCGCCAAGTGCGCAAAATAGTTTTAATACGCCCGACAGCGGTAAGCCGGCACAATTAAACCAGGTTCCGCAACCGGCAGCAGTTACCACTTCAAATACAGCGCCTGTAACAACAACGGCGCCAAATGTAACAGCATCTCCCCAACAGGCCAAAACCGCACCTGGTATGAACCCTCCACATGGCCAACCAGGCCATCGCTGCGATATTTCTGTAGGGGCACCGCTGAATTCTGCACCTGCAGCCAGCACCCCGGCGGTTACAAGTGCCAATCCCCCAACGGTTACCACTACCACGCAAACACCTGTTAAAACCGCACCTGGTATGAACCCTCCACATGGCCAACCGGGCCATCGCTGCGATATTTCCGTAGGAGCGCCTTTAAATTCACCGGCCACAAATAAATCTGCTCCGGCAGCAAACGTAACGCCGGTTGTTGCAGATCCAACCGGTGCACGCCCACAGGTAAAAGAACCGGTTAAGCAGGCTTCCGACAGCTCAAAAAATTAATCAAACTTGCACCCGGCCGCAATAAGCATTTTTGTAAACCCGGCTTCAGGAAAACCTGGTGCTGCAGTAAAGTTTGGGAAATGGATCGCATCTGAACTTGAGAATAGAAAAATATCATTTCAAATTTTTGAAAAAGATTGGCCCGCTGCACTCGATAATTGCGGGGAGGCATGGATCGTTGGCGGCGATGGAACCATTAATTATTTTCTGAACAAATACCGTGAAATTAAAATACCGCTTGCTTTTTTTAAAGCAGGAACCGGGAATGATCTTTTTTGGAAATTATACGGCGATATGCCCGCAGAACAACACCTGGAACATGTTTTGAATGCTGCCCCCCAACCGATAGATGCTGCCACCTGCAATAATAAGATCTATACAAACAGTTCAGGTGTTGGTTTCGACGGAGAGGTATTACGCTCCATCGATTCTATCCGCTGGCTGGGTGGCCATATTGGCTATTTGCTGCTTGTAATTAAAAATGTATTCAGTTATAAGGAACCATTCCTTAAAATAACAACGGGTAAAAATGAAATTCATGATAAATTTCTCCTGGCCTCTGTCAATAATTCGAGCCGTACCGGGGGTGGATTTTTAATAACGCCCCAGGCATCCCTTACAGACGGAAAACTAGACCTGATGCTTTGCAAACCGCTGCCGGTTTGGAAGCGTTTGAAATACCTGCCGCTTTTGGAAAAGGGGGATCATATAGGACTGCCATTTTTTGAAACAACCCAACATACAGAAGTGATCATAGATTGTGAGAAAGAGTTGTATGCACAATTAGACGGAGAGTTGATAAGTGCTAAAACTTTTCACTACAAAATACTTCCAGGTTACCTTTTGGTAAGGTACTAAAAAAATTAAGGCTTAACTTTATATAATATGGAATTTTCGTGGTTCAGACGATTTACCAAAAGAACATTGGTGCTGGTAAACCTGCTGCTGGCGGTTCTTTTCCTGCTGGGTTGTTATGTATCCTGGTTTGATCCCCGGTATTTCTGGTTTTTGGGTTTCCTGAATCTTGGGTCTTTCTATCTTCTGCTGGCCCTTGTCTTTTTCATTTTTTTCTGGCTTTTTGTAAAAACAAAATTTTCATTGATCGGCCTTATTGCCTTTTTGTTAGCCTGGGTGCCTTTAAAGCATTTGATAAAAATCCGGTTTCCCGGAAATTTTGCTATCCAAAAAAAAGAAGGGAGCCTCCGGGTGATGAACTGGAATGTGGAGCATTTTGCCATTCTTGAAAACAAAACACATCCCGAAAAAAAGGAACAAATGCTCAACCTCATCAGGCAGTATCAACCAGATGTTATTTGTATGCAGGAAGCGGTGGTAAGTGACAGCATTTCTGGTGCCATTAACTATCTCCCCGATATTATGACGAAATTAGGAATGGGCTATTATCATTATTCTTATAATAAAAAAATTGATTTCGACAGCAAACACCGGTTTGGCATACTCCTGCTTTCTAAATATCCCCTGGCAAGCAGGCATACACTTAGTTACGAACCATACGACTATAATTCTATTTTTCAATATGCAGACGTGATCAAGGGACAGGATACCATCCGGTTGTTTAACCTGCACCTGCAGTCTTTAAAATTTTCTGATACCAACAGGTATTATATCGAAAACCCGGTACTGGAATCAAAAGAAGATCTTCGCAAGTCGAAAAATGTCATATCCAAATTAAAAAAAGGATTTTTAAAACGCTATGTGCAGAGCAACAGGATACGTAAGTCAATTGAAAGTTCTCCTTACCCTGTAATTGTATGCGGCGACTTTAATGATGTACCAAACAGCTATGCATATAATACAATTGGGAAGGGGTTAAAAAATGCATTTGCAGAAAAAGGAAGCGGCATTGGCCGTACTTTTTTCAGTATATCACCCACATTGCGGATCGACCATATTTTTGCTGATGGTCATTTCAACGTAGAACAATTTATAAGGCTGCGGAGGACCCTGAGCGACCATTTTCCAATTATTGCCGACCTGTCTTATAAGAAAACCGATAAATAAAAAATCACCATATTTCTGGTGATTTTTTATTAAAATAA
The DNA here is from genome assembly GCA_049291115.1 of Ferruginibacter sp. Classification (GTDB taxonomy): domain Bacteria; phylum Bacteroidota; class Bacteroidia; order Chitinophagales; family Chitinophagaceae; genus Ferruginibacter. The sequence goes on along the minus strand of JBATOU010000031.1, from coordinate 77,351 downwards.
TATTTCCCGGAGTTACTATTGTATGGTCCAGGTTTCTCTTCCTCTTAATAATTTATCCAGGTCTCCTTCGCCTTTCTGGGCAATGGCCTCATCAATTTGTTGTGTTAATGCATCTTCGTAGCAGGTGCGGTTGCTTTGAAAGAATACGCCAAAAGGCCTGGGGAGATGCCCTTCGTTTTTAGGGTTATCAAACATGCGCACAAGGATCTGGGCTTTATAAAAATCTTTTTCATCGTGCACCCAAAGGTCATCGGTTGAAGCTCCTTCGCCCAGCTCCACCACCACGGGTTTAAAACCATCGAGCTTGATGCCCTTATTATTATTTGCGCCAAAAATGAGCGGTTTACCCTGTTCCAGGAAAAGTGTTTCATCTGCCTTGCTCGATTTTTCTGTAAACACTTCAAATGCGCCATCATTAAAAATGTTGCAGTTCTGGTAAATCTCCAGGAAAGATGCACCCTTGTGTTCGTTAGCACGGATGAGCATTGCCTGTAAATGCTTGGGGTCGCGGTCCATACTTCGGGCCACAAAACTGGCATCGGCACCAAGTGCAAGTGCCATTGGGTTAAAAGGGTGGTCAATACTGCCAACGGGCGTACTTTTGGTTATTTTATGTTCTTCAGAAGTTGGGGAATACTGCCCCTTGGTAAGCCCGTAGATCTGGTTATTGAATAAAAGGACATTGATATTGAAATTTCGGCGCAGCAGGTGAATGGTATGATTGCCGCCAATACTCAGGCTGTCGCCATCGCCCGAAACCACCCATACGCTCAGTTCGGGCCTGGCTGCTTTTAGCCCGCTGGCAACGGCAGTGGCACGGCCATGGATGCTGTGCATGCCATAGGTGTTCATATAATACGGAAAACGGCTGCTGCATCCGATACCCGATACAATTACAATATTTTCTCTTGGTATACCCAGGGTGGGCATTACTTTTTGAACCTGTGCCAAAATGGAATAATCGCCGCAGCCGGGGCACCAGCGAACTTCCTGGTCGGTTACAAAATCTTTTGCGGTTAGCGCTACCGGGGCGGTTGAAATAGAGTTTGACATAAAATAAAGTGTTGGTTCAAAGGTAGTAAAAACTTTAAAACGTTAAAAGCCCATTGCCTGGTATTAAAAATCTTTTTTGGCAGCGGTGATCAAACCTGCTGCAATTCTTCCCAATACTCAGCCGCCCTCCTTGTATGCGGTATAACAATAGTGCCGCCCACAATATTGGCCACGGCAAATAACTCGTACATTTCTTCGGTAGATACGCCGAGTTCGTGGCTTTTGCCCAGGTGGTATTTAATGCAGTCATCGCAGCGCAGCACCATGCTGGCCACCAGTCCCAGCAACTCCTTGGTTTTAACATCAAGTGCCCCGGCGGCATAAGTGTTGGTATCTAGGTTCCAGAGGCGCTTTATTACAAGATTGTCTTTTGAGAGAATGAGTTCGTTCATACGGCTGCGGTAATCGTTGAACTCATTTACAAGATTTGCCATAAAAATTTTTTATGGCATAAAATTAATTCATACGATTCAGGGGAGCGAAGAAATTTTTTGGGTCATCAGCGGAGCACAAACAGAAACCAGGGTTCCGTTCTCTGAGCTGAACTGTATAGTGCCCTTTATTTCGTCGATGCGTTTTTGCATATTTTTAAGTCCGTTTCCAAACTGGTTGCTGTTTTGAATACCCTTTCCATTGTCGTGGATGCTTAAACAAAGCCTGCCCTCATCTATTTTTATACTAACCTGCACCCGGCTTGCCCCGGCATGTTTAAGAATATTGTGAAAAGCTTCTTTTGACACCAAAAAAAGATTCTTCCGTTGTATACCACTGAGAAGCGCATTGGCCGGTATTTCTGTAGATATTTCGCAAGCAAAGTGAATAGCTGCATCTTCAAAGTATGACACGCCGTACTGCCGTACATATTCTGCAAAATTTTCCACGCTGTCGTTCTCGGCATTCAGGCTCCAGATGATGGTGTGCATGCGCTGTGCAATATCTTTTGCGGTGGCAGAAATTTTTTGTGCAAAAGCAACCGAACGGTTTTTGTCGGCTGCATTTTCCTGGGCCATCAGGTCGCTCATCATACGTATGCTGCTGAGCCCGCCGCCCACATCATCATGAAGATCGGTGATAATGCGCTCCCTCTCGAGGTTAATGGCCTGCTGGCGCTGGATGGCTGCCTGCAATAAAAACTTTTCATTGTCGGCCACTTTACGCTGCAGGGCAATACTGAAAAGAAGGATATCGGCGAGTATGGCGATTTGCACCGGTATATAAGAAAAATCAGTTTGAGTATATTTGCCATACCCCTTTTTTTCGAGGTAAAAAGACAGCCATAAAGTAAAAGTACTGCCAATAAGCAGCAACAGGGTTCCCCAGATTACATATCTTGAATAAGGTACTTTCGTTTTGAACAAAGAAATAACCATGATAAGCTGTATGGGAAAAAAGAGCATGCTTACCAGGTAATAGGCATTGTCGTAGTTTATCCGGCTAATGTTACCGGCAAGGCAGAGCAGGGCCATGAGCACATAAAAAAACAGCAGGATCATTAAAAACCGGTTGAGCCGGGGAGAATTTTTCTGAAGCCTCAGGTAATACATAACAAACAGCGAATAAAAAATACTGCTCATGAACTGAAGGGGGCGCTTTAGCATATCGTACCGGTAGACTTCGGCAGGATCATTTTGGGCCACTTTAAAAAAAAAGTCGGGCAGGGCAGTTAAGTAGTATAAAGAAAGCACCAGGAGGTAGAGCCCGTAAAAAAAATATTCTGATTTTTTCAGCACGATAAACTGTACAAAAAAAAACAGCGTCATAAATACGCAGGCGCCTTCAAAAAAATACAGGAAATATTTGTTGAATTCAACCATTGGAGCTGTGAAAGGTATAGAAATTTATCAGCGTTTTAAATAAAGATTCACCGCTTCCACTCTTGTGTTTACATGGAGTTTCTTATAAATGTTCTGTACGTGCTTGCGCACGGTGCCGCTGCTGATGTGGAGCACATCGGCCACTTCCTTGCCAATGAGGCCTTTTGCCAGGTTGTCGAGCACTTCTTTTTCGCGGTCGCTCAAAGATTCAATGATGCTGTTTTCGTTTCCCAGCCTGGTAAAACTAGCCACCACTTTTCTTGCAATATTACTGCTCATGGGGCTGCCACCGGCAAGCATATCATCAAGCGATTCGAGAATTTTTTGAGGGCCTTCTGTTTTGAGGATATATCCACTTGCCCCGGCCTTAAGAGAATCGAATATTTTGTCGTTGTCTTCGTAAGCCGTACACATTAAAAACAGCATTTCCGGAAACATGGCCTTTAGGGCATTTACGCATGCTATGCCGCTTTGCCCCGGCAGGTTAATATCCATAAGAACGGCATCGGGTTCTATCACCGGTATTTTGCGGAGTGCCTCTTCTGCATTGGCATAACTTCCCCCCAGTGTATAGAGATCGCTCATCTCTATCATCATACCCATGCCATCACGCAGATCGGTCTTGTCTTCAACAATACATATCGTTTTCTTTGCTGTCATTGCTCTCTCCTAATTGTTCATAAAATTACTATAAACCATTTATTATCAAATACGTAGTTATGCGTATAGGCATTTGTGATAAATACGACAAAGCTGGTACGTCGTTCAGCCACGCCCGAACCGTTTTTCTGTTATATTTATTGCAATTAAATCATAATAATCTGGTGATTTATACGTTTTTACACGGTACAACGAAAACGAATGAATGTCCCTGCTGGAAAACGATCATATTCACAAAGCTGATTTTTTACCCAAAGAGACCCTCGTTAAGGGGTTTATACAGGCCGTACTGATCTGCCTCCTGCTTTTTACCGGGATGTTGCTGTTGCTTAAAAACTACATAATCGCCACAATTGCCGGTTTGTATATTCTTTTCTTTTTTTGCTGCTACTGGCTTTTTATTAAAAGGAAGCTGGATTATATATTAACTGCAAAGCTAATTTTATATACTACTGCCTTACTGGTATTGCCCGCTGCGCTTTATTTCAGTAACGGCATCCGTTCTTCCATAGCACCATGGTATGTTGCGGTTCCGGTGGCCAGTATGCTGATATTCGGCCGGGGAAAAACCACCAATTCGTTTGTGGCACTGGCCCTTATTTTCTTCTTTATTTTTGGTTTTGCAGGATTCTTTCAATTTTCACTGGATACAAAATATCCAGAACAGGGAGATCCTGGCCTGAGGTTCATGCTGAGCAATATTATACTGCTTTTTATCACGCTCAGTCTTACCCGGATATTTGAAAGCCAGATCAACAGGGCATTAAAAAGAGCCGGGAGGGAACAGCGGTTATTGGCAAAATATTCTGAGCAACTTCCGGGCATGATCTTCCAGTTTTACCGTACGGCTCCGTCAAAATTGGTTTTCACGTATGTAAGCCAGGGCTGCCGGCTGCTTTTGGGCGAAGATCCGCAAACGATCCTGCAGTTTCCGGAATTAATTACTAAAAAAATAAAAAACCCGGCCGATCCGGGGCTGATATTTGGAAAGCTCGATGTTGCAGAAAAAGAGATGTCGGTAGTGAATTTTGAAATGGAACTCAGGCATTATGACGGAAGCCTGCGTTGGGTAAGAGGAACGGCACAACCCGAAAAAAATGAAGCGGGCGTGGTGCAATGGTACGGTTATGCGTATGATTTTACAGAAGAAAAGAAAGTGAATGAAGACCTGCTTCAAAAAGAAGAAACCTTCAGCCAGATCGTAAATACTATCAGCGATGTGTTTTTTGTGTATGATAACAAAAGTAAAAAATACCTTTTCATCAGTCCTAATTGCAGAAAAGTATTAGGTGCAGATCCCGAATTTTTTTACGGGGGTAAAAATTACACAGAACAGTTTGTTCATCCCGAAGACAGGCATATGCTTGAAGCGTGTTTGCATAATGCATCGCTGGGTATTTCTTATGAACTGGATTACCGGGTTGTAATAAATGGTGAAACCAGGTGGCTCAATAAAAAATCGTACCCGGTTTATGGTAAAGAAAGTGAGGTGTTCAAACTATCGGGAAGTATTACAGACATAACCGAACGAAAAGAAGCAGAAGAGAGCCTGAGAAAAAGCGAATATAAGTTCCGAGATATTTTTGAAAATACCGATGAACTGATACAAAGCATAGACCTTGCCTCCGGAAAATTCAATTATGTAAACCCGGCATGGTTAAAAACATTTGGATATACAGAGCAGGAGGTGGCGGCGCTCAATTTTAAAGACCTGGTGGATCCCGCTTCTCATGAGGCCTGTGCAGAGATGTTCAAAAAAGTATCGGCAGGCAATGCCATTGAAAACGTGGAAATAATTTTCAATAATAAGAAAGGAGAAAAAGTTTACCTGGAAGGGCAGGCCGGCGTTATTCTTAAAGATGGCCAACCCGATTCATCGAGAGGGCTTTTCCGCAACATTACCACAAAGAAGCTGGCAGAGGAAGAGCTGCTGAAAACACAGTCTAATCTTAAAGAAGCACAAAGGCTGGCACATATCGGGAACTGGGAATACAACTTTGCCACACAAACCCTTGATGGCTCAAAAGAAGTGAATCGTATTTTTGAGTTGGACGATGCAGCTGAAAAAAGAAACCTGTTTAGTGAAGTGAAGCTGCGCATTCATAAAAAAGACCAGGCTATTCTTGACCAGGCCATTAAAAGATCTTTGGAGAAGGAAGAAGTGAATAGTTTTGAAATGAGGATCCATACCCGGGCCGGCAAGCTGAAATACCTGCAGATCATTTGCGAACTGGTTAAAGTGCCCGGTCATAAAAACAATATCAGCCTTAAAGGAACCGTACAGGATATTACCACTCAGAAGATGGCCATGCTGGCAAAGTCAGATTTCCTTAGTACCATGAGCCACGAGATACGCACGCCCATCAATGGCGTTATTGGTATTGCCAATCTCCTGCTCGATGAAAACCTTACTGCTGTACAAAAAGAATACGTTAGCACCCTTAACTTTTCGGCACAGCACCTGCTTACGATTGTTTCCGATATTCTCGATTTTTCAAAAATTGAATCGGGCCATATTACCCTTGAAAAATCATCTTTCAACCTGGAACAGGTTTGCCTTAATATTTTTAAACTTTTCCAGGCGAGGGCAGATGAAAAGAAGCTGGAATATATTTTTAAGCCTGTAAAGGTTTCTGAGTATTCGCTCTATGGCGATTATGTGAGGCTGAGCCAGGTACTTTCAAACCTGGTAAGCAATGCAATAAAGTTTACCGAAAGCGGCCGTGTGGAATTTGGGTATGATATTTTAAAAGATCAGCGGGACACAGTAACGGTGCGGTTTTATGTAAAAGATACAGGCATCGGTATCCCGGCATCAAAGACCGAAAAGATATTTGAAAGTTTTTCGCAGGTGGATGGAACCGTAACCAGGAATTTTGGCGGAACTGGTCTTGGGTTAACGATTTCTAAAAAGCTGGTGGAAATGCAGGGTGGAAAAGTGTATGTAGAAAGCACAGAGGGAAAGGGGTCTGAGTTCATGGTGGAACTGGATTTTGATAAGCATAGCTATACCGGCGTTCCTGTTGATTACAGAAAAGCCGAGCATCCCGAAACAAATGCATTTCCGGGAATGAGAGTACTGGTGGCAGAAGACAACCGGATCAACGGGATGGTGATCACCAAATTTCTTCAGAAATGGTCGGTACAGGTTACACTGGCCGAAGACGGAAGCAAAGCGCTGGAAATGCTCAGGAATAATAATTACGATGCCGTGCTGATGGACCTGCAGATGCCCGTGATGGACGGGCGTGAAGCAGCCTATGCCATCAGGGAAATGAATGATATCTCAAAAAGAGAAATACCCATTATTGCATTAACGGCAGACGCTATGCTGGAATCTCAAAAGACATTACTGGCAGGCGGCTTCAACGATTTTGTAACCAAACCCTTCAGTCCCGAACTACTCTTTAAAACGCTCAAGAAATATTACAGCGGCAGGCAAATAGCCAATGCTTCATAAGGATCATATTTTGTACCTTTAAGAACGAATCAATTACCAGGGATAAGATCATGCAGGCCAACATTGAAGAAAAACTCACAAAAAATTTCGGGAGGGAACTCGCTCTTCAAATGGAAGCAGCCGGTGAAATAATGGATATCCCGGCCAATACAGAAATCATTAAACCCGGCCAATATGTGCGGGTGGTTCCCCTCATTATAACAGGAGCGGTAAAAGTTTTTACAGGCGCTGCAGACAGGGAGCTGCTTCTTTATTATATTCAGCCAAACGAAAGCTGTATCATGTCTTTTTCAGCTTGTATCAATCATGAAAAAAGCAAGATACACGCCGTGTCAGAGAAAGAAAGCACCATCTTGCTGCTGCCCTCAGAAAAAATACTTGCCTGGATATCGGAATACCCGCTGATCAATATGCTTTTTTACCGCCAGTATGAACTCAGGTACACCGACCTCATAGACACCATCAATGACCTGATGTACAACAGGCTCGATAAGCGCCTGCTTGATTATCTTTTGGAAAAGGCGGCCATCACAGGAAATAACCCTGTAAAACTATCGCACAGGGAAATTGCTGCAGAAATGGGCACGGCCCGTGAGGTAATAAGCCGCCTTGTTAAAAAAATGGAAGCACAGCAACTGGTAAAGCAGCAGGCCGATGGCATTGAAATTCTTTAAACGGCTGGTGACCTTGGTCACCATTGCGCCTGCACAACACATGCTATTTTTGCACAATAAAGCGTACATTGAAGAAAGTATATAAGCTCATATTAGTTTGTTTAATGTGTATTGCAATAATTTCTTTGATAGTGTTCAGCTTTAAATTTCTTAAAAACTAAAACTCCTTATTATGACAAAGAACATGGGTAATGCCGACAGGATCATCAGGATACTGCTGGCCGCCGTTATGGCGTATCTTTATTTTTCCGATAGAGTTACAGGCACACTGGGTATTGTGCTGGTAGTACTTGCAGCAGTTTTTGTACTTACAAGTATCGTAAGCTTTTGCCCGCTGTATAAAATCGTGGGCCTCAATACTTGTCCGGCCAAAAAATAGCAGCCCCGCTTAAAATCTTTTATCTGCAGGATATTGGTTCATCCGGTATCCTGTATTTTTTTGCCCGGTACCTGCCAAAAACCTATCTTTACTTCATTAAAAAAACGAGTATGAAAAAAATATTTTTTGCCCTTTCTCTCCTGGCCACTTCATTCATGGGCAATGCACAACCCCCAAAGGGCGACGCTAACCCCGGCGATACCTATGGCGATAAGGTAAGTACAGAAAATGTTATGCCCGTGGCCGAACTGCCTGCTGTTTTGGACAAGCAGGAAAAAGCCACTGTTACCATTAAAGGAAAAATAACAGAAGTGTGCAGTAAAAAAGGATGCTGGGTTACACTTGAAACACCCGATAAAACAAAAGTGTTTGTAAAGATGAAAGACTATGGCTTTTTTGTACCGGTAGCTGCCACCGGAAAAACAGTGGTGCTTACAGGCGAGGCAAAAATGAAAATAACCTCTGTAGATGAGTTAAAACATTATGCAGAAGATGCAAAAAAACCGCAGGCAGAAATAGATGCCATTACCCAGCCGGAGAAAGAGATCCGCTTTACCGCATCGGGTATTACTGTAGTTACAGAATAAAAAAAGATACTCCTCATTTAAAAAGCTGATCAATGTCATTGATCAGCTTTTTTTGTAAAAGCTCTGTCAGATTTTATCAATTAGTTGTTTAAACACTGATGGTACGTAACCTTTGTGTCTTCAATCATTGATATGAAACACAAATATTACTTATTACTGCTGTTTTTTCCGCTTGCAGCAATTGCACAGCAACCAGACAGCAGCTTCGATAAAAAAAACCTCGATGAAGTGGTGGTAACAGGACAGTACCGCCCGCAGAGTGTAAAAAACTCTGTGTACCAGGTGCAGGTCATCAGCAAGGAAAGAATACAAAAACAGGGTGCTTCCAAACTGCAGGATGTGCTTGCCAATAACCTGAATGTGCGTTTTTCGCAGGACCCGGCAACGGGAGGATCAGACATAACGCTGATGGGCATGCGTGGCCAGAATGTGAAAATATTGCTCGATGGGATGCCATTGATAGGCAGGCAGGGGGTAAATAACGAGATCAGCATCAACCAGGTCGACATTAACAGTATTGAGCGTATAGAGATCATTGAGGGCCCCATGAGTGTTATTTATGGTGCAGATGCACTTGCAGGCGTTATCAATATCATTACAAAAAAAGCAAAAGCGGCAAAACTGGCTGCATCTGTAAAACTGCACGAAGAAACTTTGGGAAAAGAGTATGGATCAAATAAAGGTATCCATAACCCGTCGGCATCTTTGAGCCTTCGTCATAAAAACTGGGAAACGGGTGGATCTGTTTCTTATAATTATTTTGGAGGCTTCCGGGGAGAGCGTACCGGTCGTGACCTTGCCTGGAACAAACGCAACCAGTATACAGGCAACGGGTTTGTTGCTTTTCATAACAGGAATTTTAATATCCGGTACCGTATTGATGGTTTGGATGAAGTGATCAGCAATCCCGGCAATTTTGTTTTTCCCCAAAGCGCATCCGGCGATACACTGGCAATAGATCAGCAATATTTCAGCAACCGGGTGATGCACCAGCTGCAGGCCGGTTACAATAAAAATGCAGATTTTAATATCCAGTCCCAGGCATCTTTTACCAATTACAACCGCCAGGTATTCTCCAGCACACTCAGCAAGCAAACCGGCGATATACGGCTCGATATGAGTGATGGCGCCCAAAGCAATATCAATATTAAAGGGCTAACTTACCGTACCACGGCATTTTACAGGTTGAACAATATGTTCTCTTTTCAGCCGGGTATTGATATCAATACTGAAAGCGGGGCAGGTGAAAGGCTTAAAACAGGAAGGAGCAGTGTAAGTGATTATGCTTTTTTCATCACTTCTGAAATTACTCCCGGAAAAAAAGTAAATATCAGGCCAGGCCTGCGGTTCATTAAAAATTCTGTTTACAATGCGCCCCCGCTAATACCATCTTTAAATGCAAAATTAGCGCTCAGTAAAAACCTGGACCTCCGGCTGGCTTATGCAAGAGGTTTCCGCTCCCCGTCGCTGCGGGAACTTTATTTCAATTTTGTAGATGTAAATCACGATATCATTGGCAACCCCGATCTTAAAGCCGAAACATCGCATAGCTTTAACCTTTCGCTGAACTATAAAAGGATCTCTCCAAAACAATTGGCATATTCTGCCAGCTTCAGCAGCTTTTATAATAACGTAAAGAACCTGATAGATTTTGCCCCCATGGCCGGCAACCCTTCGGTTTACCTGATGCAGAATATCAGCAACAGCAAAACAGCGGGTGTTAGTGTGAGTTCTTTTGCCAAATACAAAACATGGAATTTTTCTGCAGGCGGCTCTTATACCGGGTTTTATAATGTTTATTCAGAAACAGAAAAAAATCTGCCGCAGTTGCAATGGTCGCCCGAAATAAACTCAACCATCGGGTATGGTTTTGCAAAGATCGGGCTGGATGCCAACCTCTTTTATAAATTTACCGGTAAGCGCCGGTCTTATGTGGTGCAGGGAGCCGACCTGCTGCCTGCAGAAACGGAATCTTTTCAGCTGGCCGATCTGACCTTTAATAAAAAAATACTCAATACCCTTTCACTCAATGCAGGCATCCGTAACCTGTTTGATGTGGAAACTGTGTACAGTACTGCCACCAACGGGGTGATACATGCCAGCAATGCAGCTATTAATGCAGGCACCGGCCGGTCTTATTTTTTGGGCCTGCTGTTCAACTGGGAAAAAAACTAATCATAGCTTAAAAGAAAAAAAATGAAATCTATATTAATAAAATCTGCTCTAATTATTTTAACAATGGCCGGTGTTTTAACTGCCTGCCGTAAAGCCGATAATATTCTGCCACCCGAAAGATTGGTCATATTCGAAAACGAAGCAGAAGGAATTGCTCCCACCGAAGACAGTATTTTGGTTAAACTCACGTTAACCTATGCTGCAGACAGGAATACAGATGTGCTTGTGAAGTTTACAGGGCAGGGTGTAATATATGGTACAGATTTTACCACTGTTCCGGAAGCCAGTGGCAATGGCGTAACAGTAACCATAACATCGGGGAGCAAGGAAGCCGATTTTACTATTAAAAAAATTGCCGGCCGATTTTATGATGGCGATGAAAAAATTGTACTGGATATTTACAGTTCTGAAGCACCGGTGCTTATAGGTGTAAGAAAACAGAATACGATCAGTTTTTCTGAACTGCTGTCGAATTCGGCTACAGCCACTATTGATGGAGGAGGGCCAACATTTCCCAATAAGGTTTTTATAGACCTGAGTGCAAACAGGCATACGGCCGTATTGCGCACAAACTGGGACCTGGGTTTTTATAACGATGCCGGCGATTTCAGGGTAATACTCAACTCTTCAAGCGCCATGATGGCAAAGCAAATTGACAAGAATGACCTTAATACGGTGAGCGCAGCAGATACGGTTGGTATTTCCGGAGATATTGCCTTCAGCCAGTTTGCGCCCACCACCAGCTCTTTACCCTATATTGACTATCCTAATGGTGATTTAACCCGTACAGCGATTGCACAAATTTCTGCGGCGGCTTCAGCAAACAAAGTGTATATCGTTAACCGTGGCTATGGCGTGGGAAGCCCTGCACCAGCCCGCGGCTGGAAGAAAGTACGGATCATTAGAAATGCAACGGGTGGATATACGTTGCAGCATGCCGATATTAATGCAGGCAGCTTCGAAGAAATTAATATTTCAAAGGAAGATAACCGTTTCTTTAAATATGTATCATTTGAAAACGGGATCGTACCGGTGGAACCGGTCAAAACAAAATGGGATATTGCCTGGACCTATTTTTCTCATGTTACCAATTTTGGCAGCGGCGAAGTTCCTTATCTTTTCCAGGACATGATCCTCATTAACCGAAATGTACAGGCCGCCCAGGTGATGGTTGCTGCGAAGGCTTTTACAGATTTTTCGGAAGCCGACCTTACGGGGCTTACATTGAGTACGGCTCAAACAGTTATTGGATCGGGCTGGCGGAGCGGCGGTGGACCCACAAGCGCACCCGCTGTTCGTACAGACCGTTACTATATCATTAAAGACGGCGATAATAATTTTTACAAATTACGCTTTACCGCACTTACGCAAAACGGACAAAGAGGTTACCCGGCTTATGAAGCGGTACTGGTAAAAGCAGGATAATAAAGAAAAGAGGCTGGGGTAACAGCCTCTTTTTTTTGAACGATTGCTTTAAGTGCCGGTTTAAAAACTTATTCCCACGCCTATTTTGAAACCACGGTTGTATGATTTGAAACTTTTATTTGCATCTACTTTACCAAGACCATAATCATAAGAAGCGCCGAGGTTAATATTATCGAATTTGTAGCCCACACCACCTGTAACCGATGCATCCCACCTGTTGAATTGAGAAGTAGCATCAATTTTTTGATTTAAAATGTTTATGCCAAGCACACCAGCTGTAATACGCAGGTCGGATTTCACAAGGTAAGAAACCTGCGGACCGGCAAAGATGTTGAGGCCACCCATGTCGGCCTTGAGCAGCACAGGTATATCAATATATTCGGACTGTAGTTTTGCGCTTGCATTAGCTCCTAAAAACTCGAGGCCCTTCAGGTTCAGGTCTCCGTTGAGTTCATAGCCTTTTTGTGTATAATAAACACCAGGCTCCACAGAAAACTGGCCACCTATGGGGATGTTTGCAAAACCACCTGCATAAAAACCTGTACGGCTTTTGGTGGTGATCATACCATCGGCATAATCAATTAAACTGTTGAGGCTTTTTACAGCATCACCTTTGAGGCTGTAGCTGGCCAAACCAGCCTGTGCGCCAAAACTAATTTTTGAATCTGTTGTTTGTGCAAAACCAAAACTGGCCATGCAACTTAGTGCGAAGAGTAAAATTTGCTTTTTCATAAATGTTGTTGAAACCGGATTTTTTAAGCCGTTCAAATAGTAGAAAGAAATTTATGAGAAAAGATTAATGCCGCTTCGGTAAGGTTTTGTTAAAGACAATTGTTAATAAAAACTTATTGGTTCTTACAATAAAAAAACCCTGCAGCAATGCAGGGTTAAAATATTTAAAAAGACGGATCATTTTTTTGCTTCAACCAATCCCTGTTTACCAAATTCAATGAATGTGGCAGGCTCTAAAAAACCGGCGGTCTCAAATTTTTTATTTCCATTTCCGTCCAGAATCAGTAAGGTAGGGTATCCTGTTATCTGGTATTTTTCTGCAAGCACCAGGCCTTCTCCCTGTTCCCCGTCAAGCGAAACATTTATGAAGTTGCTGTTATAATATTTGGCTACTTCTTTGTTTACAAAGGTTTCTTTTTTAAGCAGCTTGCAGGGCCCGCACCAGGTAGCATAAATATCAAGGAACACGGGTTTGTTTTCTTTTTTTGATTTATTAAGCACATCGGCCCATTTGCCATTAAAAAATTCAATTTCCTTTTCATTAACCGCAGCGGTGCTCACTGATGGACCGTTTTGTACAGCTGGAACCTGTGGTGGCGCCGGTTCTGGCGTTGGTTGTACAGGTGTTTCAGTAACGGTACTGGTAGTTTTTTCACCAGCATTTCCAGAAGTACAGGCAGCCAGGGCCAATATGGCTAAAATTGCCGGGGTATAAAAAAGTCGTTTCATGATTATTATTTCCGCAAAATTAACTGGTTTTAAAAAATTGTATTGATTTTGTTTGGGTGCTGTTTTTGGGCCTCAGTATATACAGGCCGTTTTGAGGCAGGCTTACCGGTACCTCAACAATACTGTTTCCTTTACCAGGTCTTATGCTGAGGGTTTGCAGGAGGCTTCCCTGCATATTGATGAGCTGCAGATCTATTTTTTCATCACTGTTTGTGGATACAAAAAGTTGAAGAAAATTCCCCCGTACGGGAGCAATTACTTCAATGGTGGTTCGGGTTATTTCATCTGCGGAGATGCGTATGATCTTTTCTGAAGAAAAGCGCCCATCAATATTTCCCACTTTAAGCCGGTAAAAAACCTGCCCGGCAGCATTTGCGTCTGCATATTCGAAAGGTTGCTGGCAGCGCAGGTAATCGGCCTGGAATTGATGAATGCTGGTAAAATGAACCCCGTCTGCTGATCGCTGTACATCAAAGTTTGCATAACTTACAAAGCAGGCCACTTTCCAGTAAAGCATAACCCGGTTTGTTTGCTTTCCGGCATTGAAGCTGCTGAGCCTGATGCCCAACGAACTGTCGGCCGGTGCCTGGGCTTTGGCAGCTATTACAATGGCCAGCAGGGAAATAAAGGCAAAAAAATGTTTTTTCATAATTTAAGATTTAGCCGTTAAGATATAAACGCAAAACGACGGTAAACAGATGTATTTTTAACTGGTTAATACCGGTTTTATTTAAAAATCACCCTTAAACTGCCAGGTATCGACTAATATTTATTTTAAAGCGGAGGATAGCTTTTGTTTTTGATAAATGATGGCGGCAACCAATTTAAGACATTTATCATTTTTTTAGCGGGTTAAGACCAATAATTTTGGCGTTATTTTTTATATGACTACGATCAACCGGCACAGCCGTTTTTATTTACTTTCTTTTCTCAAGCACGATTTGCGGGCCAGTGTAACGGTTTTTTTTGTTGCACTGCCGCTTTGTCTTGGTATTTCGCTTGCTTCCGGCGCACCGGTTTACAGCGGGCTTATTGCCGGTATCATTGGCGGCATTGTTGTTTCTGTTATCAGTAAATCTCCATTAAGTGTGAGCGGCCCTGCTGCCGGGCTTACGGCCATTTGTGCAGCAGCCATTACAAAACTGGGCAGCATCGAAATATTTTTTCTTTCTGTGGCTGTTGCGGGATTATTACAAATGCTGCTGGGCATACTGAAGCTGGGAGGGTTTACACATTTTATTCCTTCGGCTGTAATAAAAGGAATGCTGAGTGCCATTGGTATTTTGCTTATTGCCAAGCAAATTCCTTTTTTGATCGGTTATGACGAACCCGATTTTTATACCGGCGAGCTGTTCAATATTTTTACGCTCAACCATAGCTTTCAGCATATAAAGAACCTGTACATGAGCAGTTCTATGGCTGTTATCATCATTGTATCTTTTTCTTTTTTAGTGCTGTATTTTTGGAAAAAATATTTTGCAAAAAAACTGCCGGCCGTTCCCGCATCCTTCATTATTGTATTGTTTGGCGTGTTGATGGCGTTTTTCCTGGAAAATATTTTACCGGGTCACCCGCTCAGGCCAACCCATTTTGTTCAAATACCAGGTGATATTTTTTCTAAAATAAGCCTGCCCGATTACAAAGCATTGTTCGGTAATGCAGAAATATGGAGAAATGCGGTTGTGATTTGTTTTGTGGCCACACTGGAGACCCTGCTCAGCGTTGAGGCAATAGATAAAATTGATCCCTATAACCGGATTACCCCGCAAAACCGGGAGCTGCTGGCGCAGGGCACCGGTAATTTTTTGAGTGGTTTACTGGGCGGTCTTCCCATTACTGCCGTTATCGTACGCAGCAGTGCGAATGCCGAAGCCGGGGCACATACCAAACTTTCTTCAGTTACACACGGTATCTGGTTGCTGCTCTCTGTATTGTTTCTTACGGCACTGTTAAGTCTTGTTCCGCTTTGCGTTTTGGCTGTGATCCTGATACGTACGGGTTACAACCTGGCCAAACCAAGAATGATCTATGCCGTTTACAAGCAGGGCCGGGAACAGTTTTTGCCATTTATTATTACGGTTGTTTCCATATTGTTTACCGACCTTTTAATAGGTGTATTAATTGGCTTTGTGTATGCCATTTATTTTTTGGTGAAACACACTTACCGGGCGGGGTATACCTTAACAAAAAAACAAGAAGGCCATACCACGCATTATTTAATTGAGCTTGCTATGAATGTGAGTTTTGTTAATAAGAAGAACATGATGGAGATGCTGGATAAGATCCCGGAATATTCTGTAGTGGAGATCGATGGCACGCACAGTGTGTATATTGACCAGGACATACTCGAAATTTTTCAACAATATAAACCCAAGGCGCATAATAAACATATACAGTTTGTACTAAAACAGGTGCCCGAAGTGGAAACGATAGTGCTTCATTAAAAATAAGTTTATGCTCAATTTGAAAAATGGTTTCATTGCATTGATATTGCTATATTCCTGTGCAAAAAAGCCGGTAACCCAGGACCAACCCAGCTCTTTTTTTGCAAATGGTGCCGATGTTAGCTGGCTTACAGAAATGGAAGCTGCGGGCATAAAATTTTATGACCAGCAGGGCAGCAGGCAGGAGTGTATGCAGTTGCTGAAAGGAATTGGTTTCAACAGCATACGCCTGCGGGTTTGGGTAGATCCCGCAAACGGCTGGAACAATAAAAACGACGTACTCACAAAAGCGATCCGCGCAAAAAACCTTGGAATGCGCCTGATGATAGATTTTCATTACAGTGATTCCTGGGCCGACCCCGGCCAGCAAAACAAGCCCGCAGCCTGGCAAGCTTATGATATGAGCGGGCTGCAAACAGCTGTTTACGACCACACGGCTGAAGTTTTAAACCTGCTGAAACAAAACAACATTTATGCCGATTGGGTACAGGTTGGCAACGAAACAAACGATGGATTTTTATGGCCCGGAGGAAAAGCATCTGTTAATATGGCCAATTATGCAGCACTTTTCAAAGCGGGGTACAGTGCCGTAAAAGCAGTAAGCCCTTCTTCAAAAGTGATGGTACACCTGTCGAATGGGTTTGATAATAATTTATTCCGCTGGAACCTTGGCGGCTTGCGGGCAAATGGCGCTGTATGGGATGTCATCGGCATGTCGCTGTATCCATCTTCGGCCAACTGGGCAGAAAAGAATGATCAATGTTTTACAAACATGAATGATATGACCGGTCTTTACGGCTCAGAGATCATGATCACAGAGGTTGGTATGCCCTGGACCGATTCTGCAGCCAGCAGGCTTTTCATTAAAGATATACTGAACAAAGTAAAATCTCTTCCAAATAACAAGGGATTGGGTGTATTTTACTGGGAGCCGCAGAGTTATAATGGCTGGAAGGGTTATACACTGGGGGCATTTAACAATAGCGGCAGGCCAACGGTGGCCCTCGATGCATTCAGGTAGCGAAAGCTTACCTAAACTTTTTTATCTCCTCAATAAAAACTCTTTCATTGCTCAACCTGGGTACTTTATGCTGGCCGCCCATTTTTCCCCTGCTTTGCAGCCATTTGTTGAAAACGCCCTTGGATAACGACTGTACTATTGGCATGCGGAGTGCAATGCTTTTGTGGCGTTTGGCCTCATAATCGCTGTTGATGCTTTTTAAGGCATTATCAAGTTCTGTGATGAAATGTTGCAGGTCTGCGGGTTTTTTTTCAAATTCTATCAGCCATTCATGCGCCCCGTTACTCCCTTCGCTGAAATAAACAGGGGCTGCTGTATAATCGTTCACAATGGCATTGGTTTTTTCGCAGGCAATGGCAATCGCATGATCGCTGTTGTTTACGATCACTTCTTCGCCAAATGCATTCATGTAATGTTTTAGCCTGCCGCTTACCTTAATGCGGTAAGGATTGAGCGAGGTAAACTGAACCGTATCGCCAATAAGATAACGCCAGAGCCCGCCGGTAGTACTGATGACGGGTGCATAATTTTTATTCAATTGCACTTCATTCAATCCAACCGTTTTTGGGTTTTCTTTTCCATATTCATCTACCGGCATAAATTCATAAAAAATGCCATGCTCGGTAAACAGGGTCATGCCATCATCAGCCGGTTTTTCCTGTGCTGCAAAAAAACCTTCACTCGCATTATATACTTCGAGGTAGTTTATTTTTTTACCGATTATTTTTTCAAACTGTTCCCTGTAGGGCACAAAGGAAACACCTCCGTGAATATATAATTCCAGGTTTGGCCAAACCTCGGCAATTTTTTCTTTACCCTTGATGGCTAAGATCCGTTTGAGTAAAAGAAGGGTCCAGGTGGGAACGCCGGCAAGGGAAGTTACATTTTCATTGGCAGTGGCCTGGGCCAGTTTTTCAATTTTTTCTTCCCATTCATCCAACAGGGCAATGCTGAGCTCGGGCGTACGGAGCCACTGTCCCCAAAATGGCGTGTTTTGCATAAGCACCGCACTCAGATCGCCATACTGAATTTCGTCATTAAGTTTGCTTATCTGGTGCGATCCGCCAACCACCAGGCCCTTGCCGGTAAGGAGGTCGCTCGAAGGAAAATTTTTGTAATAATTCGTAAGCACATCTTTGTTTGCCTTGTAATGATTGTCTTGCAGGCTTTCATTGCTTACCGGAATGAACTTGCTTTTATCGCTGGTGGTGCCGCTCGATTTGGCAAACCAGTAAACGGGCTCATTCCACAGCAGGTTTTCTTCACCCTGCATCATGCGTTCGATATAGGGCTTCAGGCTGTCGTAATCGTAGATGGGAATCTTTTTTTTATATTCCTTCAGGTTGAAGAGAGAAGAAAAACCGTATTTTTTTCCAAATTCGGTGTACTGTGCGCAGGTAACCAGGTGCTGCAATACATCTCGCTGTGCGGCCACCGGGTGGTTAGTCCAGTTTTCGATCTGCCACAAACGCAGGCGTGCAAATTTTGATATGACCGGCGAAAGCAGTTTCATGCAGGAGCAAGATAGGGAAAATGTGCAAATACGCCAATGTAACAATTCGATGATGTGATAATGTGCCAATGAGGAAATATGCAGATGTGCCAATGAAGAGAATGTACCAATTGGCAATGTGATGATGAGCCAATGAAGAAATGTGCAGATTTATCTTTAGATGAGTGTTTTAAGCACTTGCATTTGATGAAGGAATTAAATGTTTGATGCGGCATCCCTTTCTTCCATGGCAGTGGGGCCAAGAGAAAGGCTGGCTTCATCGTGCAGGTAATCTTTACGCTTGAGTTCAAAGTTTCTACCCAGGTAAAGGCGGCGCACCTGTTCGTCGTCGGCCAGTTCTTCGGCGGTACCGTGCTTAAATATTTTTCCGTCGATGAGCAGGTAGGCCCGGTCGCAGATAGAAAGGGTTTCATTTACATTGTGGTCGGTAATAAGAATGCCGATATTTTTATATTTTAATTTGGCCACAATACTTTGTATATCTTCCACGGCTATAGGATCCACACCGGCAAAAGGTTCATCGAGCAAAATAAATTTAGGACTTACTGCCAGTGCCCGGGCTATTTCTGTACGCCTTCTTTCTCCACCACTGAGTGTATCGCCGTTGTTTTTACGTACATGCTGCAGGCGGAATTCGTTAAGTAACTCCTCGAGTTTTGCTTTTTGTTCTGTTTTTTTCAGTTTTGTCATTTCCAGCACGGCGCTGATATTATCTTCCACACTCAGTTTGCGGAATACACTGGCTTCCTGGGGAAGGTAACCGATTCCCATCTGTGCCCGTTTGTACATGGGTTCTTTGGTGATGTCGGTATCGCTCAAAAAAACCTCGCCTTCATCAGGCTTTACAAGCCCCACCACCTGGTAAAAAGAAGTGGTCTTTCCGGCACCGTTGGGCCCCAGCAGCCCTACTATTTCTCCCTGCTTTACATTGAACGAAACATTGTTCACAACCGTGCGGCTGCCGTATCTTTTTACTAAATTTTTGG
The DNA here is from genome assembly GCA_049291115.1 of Ferruginibacter sp. GTDB lineage: Bacteria > Bacteroidota > Bacteroidia > Chitinophagales > Chitinophagaceae > Ferruginibacter. The sequence continues at coordinate 57,699 of JBATOU010000031.1, read as the reverse complement.
TTTGTATGACTAAACTCAAGGAATCTGTGTTTGCCTGCAAATTTAGTGCAATAGGTCGTTAACCGCCAATATTTAACATCTGGTTTGCCTTTGTGTGAACGATATAGTAAATTTGCAAACTATTTTATACGCATGAAAGTAACCGAACATATCAACCAGGCAAAAGGCACTCTTATCTCTTTTGAAATTCTTCCGCCTCTCAAAGGCAAGGGGATCCAGAGCCTTTACCAGCACCTTGATGCTTTGATGGAGCATAAACCTTCTTTCATAAATGTAACTTATCACCGCAGCGAACATGTTTTTAAAAAAACGGCAGGTGGCACTTTTCAAAAAGTGGTGGTGCGAAAGCGGCCCGGCACCGAAAGTATTTGTGCTGCCATTATGAATAAATACAATGTAGATACGGTTCCCCACCTTATTTGCGGCGGTTTTGGTATCAACGAAACCGAAGATGCACTCATTAACCTGAATTATCTTGGTATCGACAATGTACTGGTGTTGCGGGGCGATGCCGCAAAAAATGAAGCGAGCTTTGAGCCGGAGCCGGGCGGCCATAAATATGCCATTGACCTGCTGAAACAGGTTACCAACCTGAATGCCGGCGTTTACCTGGAAGAAGACCTGAAAAACACATTTAAAACAAAATTCTGTATTGGTGTGGCCGGTTATCCCGAAAAGCATTTTGAAGCGCCCAATATGGATACCGATTTGCAATACTTAAAGCAAAAAGTGGATGCCGGCGCCGATTATATTGTAACGCAGATGTTCTTTGACAATGCAAAGTATTTTTCTTTTGTAAAGGCCTGCAGGAAAATTGGCATCACCGTTCCCATTATTCCGGGGTTGAAACCGGTGTACAACAAAAAGCAGCTCACGGTGCTGCCAAAAATATTTCATATTGACCTACCCACGGCCCTATCTAATGAAATGATGAAATGTAAAAATGATGATGATGTGGCCATGCTGGGAACCGACTGGCTTTACGAGCAATCGAAAGAACTAAAGGCTGCCGGTGTGCCGGTGCTGCATTATTACACACTGGGTAAGCCGGGTATTGTATCGGATGTGGTAGGAAGGTTATAGAAGGATGAATTGACGCAGGGTTTCATCAATGACTTCAACAAACAGTTGATTTGTATGTTGAAAACTCCGCTGGGACAAGGCGTTTAAAACAATTATTTTATTATTTCCTTCACCACAACCTCATTTATTTTCACCGGGTATTTCTTCTTTAACTCTTCCAGCCATTTTTCTTCCAGCACGCCCTGGTAATCGTTTATAACGAGGCCACGGGCATCGTCAAAACTGCGCTGTTGCCCGGCAGGGAAGAGTTCGAGGTATTTTACAAACACAGCCGATCCGTCTTTATTGGCATTGATGTTTCCAAAAGTATTGGGTGTGGCTTTTACATTGGTTTCGCCGATCTGCGCTATTTCATAGCGGCCGCTGTCGGCCTGTACTTTTTCGCTCATTTCTTCAGCCACCCTGCGCCAATCTTTACCTGCTTTTAATGCATCCATGGCATCCTGCGCATCTTTAACAGAAGCTGCATTAAAGATGAGGATATTGGCGCTCTCTTCCCATTTATACTTTTGTTTATTGGCTTCGTAATGCTTTTTTAATCCTGCATTATCGTTCGCTGCTTTTCCCCATACATTTCGTTCCATGATCTCAAAAAGCATATTGCCTTCTTTGAATTCTTTTACCTGGAAGGCAAAATCTTCATTATATCTTTCAAGATTCTTTTTGTAATAATTAACGGCCGTGTAACTCATGAATTTTTTCCAGAGTTCGGTATTGCTTTCACCCTTGTATTGCTGAAAATTTGTTTTGTAATCTTTTACAAATTTGAGCCAGTCGCTGCCCGGCACTTTTGTGCCGTCTTTAAAAGAGGCCACTGTTTTTTTGCTGATGGGAAAGGCCAGGGTTTTTTCATCGGAAGGGAATACCATCAGCGAATCGGCAAAACGGCCCAGGTCGGCATCACTTACAAGCGCAGTTCTTTTTAAGCCGGTTTTTACCAGTATATCCTGTGCAAATTTTTCTTTGGGTGCATTTACCCTGGCATCCTGCAGCACTTTTTGTTTTAACTCAGCCTGGTAATTGGCATCTGTTTTATCGGTAACAGCAGCTGTAACGCCGAGCCGTTTAATGATGTGAAAACCATAAGCTGTTTCAAAAGGACGCCCGGTTTCGTCGTCTTTTTTGAGTTTGAGCACTTCATTAAAAAATGCATCAGAATATTTTCCGGTGCTGAACTCGGCCATTTCGCCATCCGATAAATAGGTGAGCTTATCATCGCTGAACAATTTAGCTGCGGCGCCAAAACTGAGGCCACCATTCAATAATCCATATACAGAATCTGCTTTTTTGCTGATCAATTCTTTGGTAGCTGCATCTGCCGCAGGCGGAAAAGAAAAAAGAATTTGTGCCACACGCCATTTTCCGGGGTTGGACCTTTCTTCGGTTGCTTTAAAAATATGCCAGCCGTTTTTTGAACGGTAAGGAGCGCTGAATTGTCCGGGTTTTAAGGCATAAATAATATTTTCATATTCGTACGGAACACTGAACGCAGTAATGAAGCCAAGATCAGAACTGCGCAGCGTGCTGTATTTGCCGCTGAGCTCTTTTGCCATTGCTGCATAGTCTGTGTTGCCGCCCTTAAGCTGGGCATATGCTTCATTGATGCCGGCGCGGGCCTTGCTGCTGTCATTGGCCGGATTTACCGGCGCAAAAATATGTACCACGTGGAGGTCTTTGCTGCTGCGCTCAAACGCTTCATCCTGCAGCCTTTCCATTCCTTTTTCATCGCTCAGGTAGTTTTCGGCCACCTGGTTACGGAAATTTTCCACGTCGTATTTTATCTGAGACAATGTGTCTAAACGCAGATCCTGTGCGGCTTTTACTTTAAGCTTAAAATTGCTGTAAAGCGTTATATAATCGCGGATGGATTGTTCTTTATTTGTAACCGTGGGCTTGTTCTTGTTGTATGCTTTCAGGAACTCATCCCGGCTTACCGTATTCTTACCATAACTGATGATGGTTTGTGCATTTAGATTTGCTGTGGCAGTAAGCATGGCCAGCAGCACGTACATTTTTTTCATTTTGAACAGTAATTTTATTTTAAGGGCGTCTTCATAATATTGGTCGTTCTGCAAAACAGGTGAAACTTGGTTTATTATTTAAGCGCTGTTTTGCGTTTTACTTCCATGAGGTCGTTCATTTGCAGCAAGGTAAGTTTTTTACCAACAATTCTTTTGTCTTTGTCGAGCAGGTACATGGTTGGCGTCATAATAACATCATACAGTTGCCGGAAGCCTGGCCTGTTAGAGGCTGTTTCTGCATCGGCCAGTTCTTTGCTTTGATAAACATGGGTCCAGCCGGTAATATTTTGCTCATGGATGTATTTTAACCAATCTTTTTTAGCTTCTTCTTTTTCTGCAAGTACCGCATAAATTTTTACGCCTTTCTCTTTCCAGGATGCCCGGTAAATACTGTCGATGCGGGGGAGTTCTTCCTTGCAGTGACCGCAGTTGGGATCCCAAAAAACCACCACAGTAAAATCTGCACTCATCCCATACAATGGTTTTGAATGACCGCTTGTGTCCAGCATTTCGAGGTTGGCAGCTTTTTCACCAACAAGATTCGCCATTTGCATGTATGCACGGCGGGTAATGGTTTCCATTTGTTTTTCATTGAGCCATGGCGTTAAACCTTTGCTGTGGTATTTTTCAAAGAGATGAACAAACACGGCATCCTGGCCCATATATTTTGGATTGATGTATTCATCGGTAAGCCAGTTGAGTAAAAACTTGTTGAGTTCCGGTGCATTGCGGGCCAACAGTAACTTGTAATCAATATCTTTTATTAAAGAATCGGGCGACTGGTGCATGATCTCCCTGTAGTAACGTTCGAGTTTCGGCAGAAAGAATGGGGTGCGTATGATGCGGTCGTCCATAAATGTAATGCCATCCCAATAATGTGATTTATAAAAATTATAATTATCAACGGTATCCTGTTTGGTAAGGGGAGCTTTGGTAGGGTAAGGCGGCTCCTTCATGGCGTTAAAGAGTGCAGCCATTAAAGAGGAGGGGTTACTGCTAACCACGGTTTCACGGTATTCGTTCAGCTCCCTATTTAGTTTCATGTAATTGGCTTCGTGCAGCGCAGAATCTGCAGCGTTTTTAGACTGCAGGTAAGCATCTCTTTCAGCCATTAGTTGCCGGCCCTTGGCATCTACGAATTTCTGGTAGGCTAAAAAAAGATCATTGTCTTTTGAGCCGGTTATCTGTGTTTGAAGGAGTTTGGTTGTATCGGTCTTTATAACAATCAACTGCTGATTGCTTAATAAAAAATCAACAGAATATCTTTTTCCCGGAAAAACAATGGCATAAATGCCCTGCGGCAGGCTTTTGCTTCCCTGGAAAACGACCTGGCCCTTGCTGTTTACCATGGCAGAATCCTGCACATTGAGGTTTTTGCCAAAATGATAAGTGAGGTATGCCAGCCCAGCATTGTAATTGCTCTGCACGGTTATTTTGTACTGAGAAAAAGCAGCCAGGTTAAGAAGCGCCAGCAAAAAGAGAAAATGTATTTTTTTATGCATGCGGTTGGGTAAAATGGTAGGGACAAATGTATTTAAAATACCCCGTTTTTAAAAGAAATGAGTGCCATGCATGACTGAAATATTACATATCATTAACAAATCAATTAGCCTGTCCAAAGCCATGTGTTTAAGTCCGGGATGCTTAATTTTGCCCCGTGGGAAAAAGAAATAAGAAAACAATCCTGAACGATATTTTGGTAACCGGCTATGCAGCCGAAGGGAAGGCCCTGGCAAAGATTGACGGAAAGGTCATTTTCATAGAGGGTGCGGTGCCGGGCGATACGGTAAACATCCTGGTAACTAAAAACAAAAAAGACTGGGCCGAAGGTCGTGCCCTTGAAGTAGTAAAATTTTCTGCAGAAAGAGTGGAACCATTTTGTAAGCATTTTGGCGTTTGTGGCGGCTGCAAATGGCAAATGCTTCCCTACTATAAACAACTGGAGTACAAGCAGCAGGAGGCTGAACAAAATATACGGCGCATTGGAAAACAGGAAGACGTAATGATACTCCAAATTGCCGGGGCCGTTGAAATTAAGCATTACAGGAACAAGCTCGAATTTACTGCGAGCAATAAAGAGTATATGACAAAGCCCCTCCATTCTCCGGGGGAAAATAAAGACGGAGGCAATGCTGCAGAAAACAATTTTTTGGATAACGAAAATTTTAATGAAGCCATATTAGCTGGCGAGAATGTGGATTTTGTTGCGGAGGAAACCTCCCCAATCGCTCCTGTGGAGGCCAGGCGGGCATTGGGTTTTCATGTTCCACGCATTTTTGATAAGGTAATAGATATTTATGAATGCCACCTGATGGATGATGTAAATAACCTGATCCGGAATACCGTGAGAACATTTGCACATGAAAACCAGTTTGATTTTTACGATATCAGGCAGCATACAGGCTGGCTGCGCAATATCATTATCCGCAATTGCAGCACCGGGCAACTGATGGTGAATGTGGTGGTAAACTATGATGAACCGGCATCTATTAAAATGCTGCTCGATCATTTGATGAAAGAAGTGCCGCAGATAAGTACCCTGCTGTACACCATCAATCCAAAATGGAACGATAGTATTTTTGACCTGGAGCCCGTGACTTATTTTGGAAAAGGGTATGTTACCGAAAGGCTGGGGGAGCTTGAATTTATCATCAGCCCAAAATCATTTTTTCAAACCAATACAAAACAGGCCGAAAAATTATACAATATTACCGGAGAATTTGCCGGGCTTAGCGGAAACGAAGTGTTGTATGATCTTTATTGCGGTACGGGCAGTATTGGTATTTTTCTGAGCAAAAAGGCAAAAAAGATCATAGGTGTGGAGCTTATAGAACAGGCCATTGAAGATGCAAAGAAAAACGCTGCCCTCAACAACATAAATCATGCTTATTTTTTTGCTGGCGATGTAATAAAGATCTGCGATGATGCTTTTTTTGAAACGCAGGGCCGGCCCGATGTGGTAATAACAGATCCGCCCCGTGCAGGCATGCATGAAAAGCTGGTAAACAAATTACTCGAAATTGCTGCACCCAAAATTGTTTACGTAAGCTGCAATACGGCCACACAGGCCCGCGACATAGCCCTGCTTTCGGAAAAATACAGGCTCGAAAAAATACAGCCGGTAGATATGTTTCCGCATACCCACCATATAGAAAGTGTGGCACTGCTGCTTTTAAAGGGTTAAATTGCTTTATAGTTAAAATGTTTAATTAATTTTCAGCATGGCATATAACGAATACGGAAACAGGTTTCAGCGCACCACACCGGTGGTTTTAAACCTGATCATTCTTAATGCGCTGGTATATTTGATTCAGCGTATGTTTGATACTGAAACGTTTAAAGTAACTAATCTTTTGGCCTTATTGCCCCTAAATGCAGGTTTTAAGCCCTACCAATTGGTAACGCATATGTTTGCGCATTCTCCTTTTACAATTGCACATATCCTGTTCAATATGTTTGCGCTCTGGAGTTTTGGCAGTTGGTTAGAGCGGGCCTGGGGCCCTAAACGCTTTTTAATTTTTTACCTGGCCTGTGGCCTGGCTGCCGGGGTGGCGCAATTGTTTCTTTCCAACGGGGCTGCGGTAGGTGCATCGGGTGCCATCATGGGGTTGTTTGCTGCATTTGCCTATTTGTTTCCCAATGCAGAATTGCTCATGTTTCCTATTCCTTTTCCTGTTAAGGCCAAATGGGCGGTAGCTGTAATGGCGGCCATTGACCTGTTTGGCGGGGTACAACCCGCCGAAAGCAATATTGCGCATTTTGCCCACCTGGGTGGCCTCGTAATGGGCTTTATCCTGGTCATTTACTGGAATAAAACCAATAAAAAAACCTTCTATTAAGCCTTAACAAAAACTTGTTGGGGGCTTTTGTAACTTTAAAAAAATAACAGAACCAGTGGGCGAATCAGACAGATACGGAGAATACAAACAGCAGAAAGAACCCGGCCGTCGTTTTTTATTAAACGATACGGGCAATGCTCTCATGAACCTGCTGATCATCAATATTGTTTTTTTTCTCATACTCACTTTTATCCAGATGGGGTATGCGGTTTCCGACAAACCACTTACAAATTTTTATGAACAAGTGCTGCAATGGTTTTCTTTACCAGCATCGCTGCGCAGCTTAAGTGAAAGGCCATGGACGATCCTGTCTTATATGTTCAGCGACATAAGTATTATGCGCCTGCTGGTGAATATGATCTGGCTCTGGGGTTTTGGCTCCATTATGCAATCTGTTTCGGCTAACGATAAAATTATACCTGTTTATATATACGGAGCCGTGGTGGCCGGAATTGTTTTTATTATTACCAATTATGCTGTTCCTTATTTAAGACCAGGTATACCGGGCTGTTCTTTGCTGGGAGCTAACGCTGCCGTAATGGCGGTGGCCGGCGCCGCAACTGCATTAGCCCCTCAGCATCGTTTTTTTGAACAATTATGGGGCGGTATACCAATATGGGTGCTGCTGGCCATTTTTATTTTAATAGACATTGCCGGGTTGCCCACCTATAACGCCGCCCACGTGCTGGCTCATTTATCGGCGGTTGGTTCCGGGATAGGCTTTGTGTACCTGCTGCGCAGGGGAACAGACGCTGGTGCCTGGATGCATAAGTTTTACCACTGGTTTATGAACCTGTTTAATCCCAACAGCCGGGGCCACGACACATCATTAAAAGAGCATGTATTTTATGAAACCGGCAGCAGAAAACCATTCAGCAAATCGCCGAATATAACCCAGCGGCGGGTAGATGAAATACTGGATAAGATCAACCAAAAAGGCTACCAGAGTTTGACCGAAGAAGAAAAAAGTATTTTAAAAAAAGCGGCCGATGATAATGAACTGTAATCTTTTTGAGTTAAGCCGTTTCATTATGCGTGAAAGATCTCTGTAGGGATTTTACTACATTAAATTTTTATGAATATGATAAAAATCATTTCAATTAAAAATATGTTTTACTAGGTTTGCCAAAGATTTATCGCCTATAAAATCACCGCCCTTAAGTCGTAACCCAGGTTGTGGCTATATACTGACCCCCCCCTTCATCAGGCAAAAATATTTGCCCATTCCATTTAAAGTCATCTGCTAATTGACCAAGCGAAGCTCTACATAAAACACATGTTTATGAACAGCCTGTACAATGGAAATTTTCCTTACACTCGCCCGGCACATAATGCCAATGAAGATTGGTATATATTCTATACCTATCCCCGGGCAGAGAAAATTATAGAAACCGATTTGTTACGGCGGGGATACAATGTGTATTTACCCACCTGCAAAAATGTGAGTTACTGGAAAAACCGACAGCGGCGAATCATAGAAAAGGCGCTTTTTCCTTCGTATATTTTCGTTAAAACCACGGAAGCACATTTATTCAGAATAGCGGCTGTTCCCAAAGTAGTTACTTTCCTGAAGACCAGTGGAAAGGCATCTACAATTCCCGAAGAAAAAATAGCGGCTATTCGCTCTGTAATTGCCACACAAGAAGACATTGAAGTAAAGGAACAGTTTAATGGCGGTGATCTTGTAATAATACTTTCGGGTCCTTTATCTGGGCTGGAAGGACGTTTAATATCCAAAATCGGGAAGAAACGTTTTGCAATCCAAATCGACTCACTGAACCGTGTTGTTTTGGTCGATATATCAGAAACAACTGTGTTTAAGCGTATTGTTAATTGAAAAATATTCGCTTCATTTTTTCTTCATTAAATCTTAGGCTTTGGCCCTGTTATAGTTTTATACAGCCGGAAACGTACTGACGCAATTTTTTATACAATCAACTATTTAACATCATGAAAATTTTTTTTTCAAACAAAAGGACACTATTTATTTTGGTTCTACTGGCTGTTTTCAGCAGAGTGGTGCCTCATCCTGCAAATTTTACAGCCTTGGCGGGAATATCCTTGTTTGCAGGATTCAGGTTCAGACACAGATACGAAGCATATCTCATACCTGTTTTATCTTACCTGGTTTCAGATATAGTATTTGTTATGCTGGGTAAAGTTGGATTTTATGGTATTACGCAGGTTTTTGTTTACCTCTCAATGTGTATTGTAACATTTGCAGGCACCAGGCTCAGGAAAATTACTTTCGGCAGGGTTTTTATTTTTTCACTTATTTCATCTTTCTTTTTTTGGATGATATCAAATTTCGGAGTTTGGGTTGGATCTGCAGTAAACGGAATAAACGATGCAAACAGCAGCTTGCTTGCAACGTACCTGATTGCGTTGCCATTTTACAGCAGGGTAAGCACCGAACTTTTTTTTAATGCCTTGTTGGGTAATTTATTCTATTCATTTTTTTGTTTTATTCCATACTTACTAAACCGTGGTTCTCATAAAACTGTAACAGCACCTTCAGTGCAACAAGCGGGTATTTAATATTCATCACTTTAAAACTGAAAAATTGAAAAAGGTAGAAATTCCAAGATTTTGGTATAATGTGTTGCCGCACCTTAACGCACCACTGGCACCACCGATAGATGTTGTTGATGAAAATGGATCAAGAATTGAGATAATAAAAAAAATTAGACCGAGAGCATTGCAATTGCAGGATGAATCGGATGAGGAATGGATTGGGATACCAGATGAGGTCTTAGAGGCTTACGAGCAAATAGGAAGACCAACGCCATTAGTAAGAGCCATACAACTGGAAAAATATCTAGGCACTCCGGCTAAAATTTTTTTGAAGCGTGAAGATGTCCTCCCTACAGGTAGTTTTAAACTTAATACATCCATTGCCCAGGCATATTTTGCAAAAAAGGAAGGTATAAAAGGCCTGGTATCTGAAACCGGAGCTGGCCAATGGGGAACCAGTTTGGCTTTTGCTGCTAACCAGTTTGGCCTGGATTCCAGGATATTTTGGGTGAAAGTATCTTATGAACAAAAGCCATATCGTGTTTTGCAGGCAAAATTACTGGGAGCAGAAGTCGTCCCCTCTCCCAGCGAAATGACATCTGCCGGAAGGGAAATTTTGAAGAAAGATCCCCAGAGTCCCGGGTCTATTGGCACAGGAATCAGCGAAGCCATAGATTTTGCGCTGCATAATGATAGCTATAAATATGTATCTGGAAGCAATCTTCCCCATGTGCTGCTGCACCAATCTGTTATAGGACTGGAAACAAAGGAACAACTGCTTGCTTTGGGTGAGACCCCAGATGTTTTGGTTGCTTGTGTTGGCGGAGGTAGCAATTTAGGCGGTTTTATGTCTCCATTTATTGAAGACAGCAGAAAAAAGGGGCTTAGGTTATTTGGAGCAGAATCGGAAGCGGCTCCGCGGTTAACAAAAGGCGAATACAAATACGATCATTCCGACCCTTTGGGCTTAACGCCAAAAGTATTATCCTACACATTGGGAATGGATTATGTGCCACCGCCTGTTCATTCTGGCGGATTACGCCAGCATAATGGCTCTCCGGTAATTGGAAGCTGGAAGAACGAAGGATTACTTGAGGCAAAAGCCTTTAGCCAGGAAGACGCATTCGAAGCGGGCAGATTGTTTGCCCAATATGAACGGGCAATACCCGCTCCCGAAACCAATCATGCAATAAAAGCTGTAATAGATTTGGCGCTCGACTGTAAAAAACAGCAAAGAAAATGCAATATCGTGATGTGTTTCAGTGGCTCGGGTTTGCTTGATTTATCCGGTTATCAAAAAGTTTTAAAAAATTTATAAATTCTCAGTAAAAAAATCAATTATGAAAGACGATATTACCAAACTGGACATTAGTCTGAAAGAGAATCCGCCATATTACCTGGGACATAATATTGGAAAAAAATTCAGTTCGGCGGTAAAGGATTTTTTTTATGATAGACTATTTGTTGTTACAGATAACAATTTGTTAAATCTGTTCGGTAAAGACATACAGGAAACATTTGAAGGCTTGCCCTATAAAATGATAACTATTTCTGGGGCAGAGTCAGAAAAAAGTGTAACTACATTAGAAAGCCTGTGCGAAACGCTCATTGATGAGGGCATTACCAAAGAGTCGATAATAGTAGCTTTTGGGGGCGGGGTTATTGGAAACATATCAGGCTTGGCCGCAGCGCTCATATTCAGAGGAGTGAGGTTTATTGAAATGCCCACAACATTCATGCATCAAACAGACGGCACCCTCAGTAATAAACAGGCAGTAAACGGAAAGAAAAATAAAAATCTTTTCGGTTGTTACTATGCGCCCCTCTTTATCTGGGTAGATACAAAGTTTGTTTTTTTTGAAAGCAGCAAAAGAATTAAGTGCGGTCTTGTAGAAAGTATCAAAAACGCCCTAATAGAGAACAGAAAATTTCTGGTGCAAATTGATGAATACCTGAAAGGCGATATAAAGGACAGGGAAAAACTGCAAAAAATAATTTTGCTATCAGTTCTTTCAAAAATTGAAATCTTAAAGAAAGACCCGGGAGAAAAAAATTATGGCGTCATTCTTGAGTATGGCCATACATTTGGCCATGCAATTGAAAGATTATCCAACGGAGCCAAACCGCATGGCGAATGCGTTGCAATAGGCATGATTATTTCAGCAAAAATAAGTCACCGATTGGGCTTGCTGAATGATGCCGGGCTTCAAACACACTATGATTTTCTGCGTGACAAAATTTTCCTCGACCTAACCATTCCTTCTCATATTACCAGTAAAATTTTGATGGATACTATTTTTACTGACAATAAGAAAACCAGCAGGGGCGTGCGTTATGTATTGCTGGCGGATATCAATAAAATATACAATCCCGACGGAGATTTTATGACGCAGCTTGATCCCGTTCTGGTAACAGAGATTATTAATGAATACATGGTAGAAATGAAAGATAGCAGGTATAATGTAAAATGCAGAATGGGGGAAGAGTTTGAAAAGCCTGTTTTGGAACATATACCCGTTTAGCAAATTAGTACTAATGAAAAGGAGTATTTTTTTTAAATCATTGATTGGAGGGTTTATAATCTGGGTGATTCTGACCGTGATGGGCTTTTTGGCATTTAATTTGCCCAACAGCGGGGTTCTACTGAGCCTTACTTCTTATGTGTTTGTACCTGTATTGGTTATTATCGGGTCATGGGCAGTTTTCCCAAAGCGTGTCAAATTTTGTTTAAAAACTGCTTTCATTGCCGGGTTGACTTTTATGCTGGTGAAATTCGTTTTGGATATAATAATGTTTGGGGTTATTCTTAAAATGGGCCCGCACCCTCTTTACTTTATATCCATCATGTTTCCTGATATTATATTCGAATATTCATTATTACTGTTGCTACCGGCGCTTTTTTTTTACTTAAGTTCCAGAAAAGTAAATGGACGCACAAACTATTCAGAAAAAAAATGACGGATTGCTGTTTGAGGCCAAGCAACTGGCAATATCCCTGGCCATTTTGGGCAGCCTGTTTGCTTTTTTAAAAATTTTCAGTCGTTTTGCCGCTCCTGCTGAAGAAAGAACAGTTTTTGTTACTTACTTTAATTATGTCAAGTTATGGGAATCTCCAAGAGCGTATGGTTTTTTATCTTCAGCAGCTAAAAAAAAGTATGAAAATAAGAATTGCTTCAGGCCTGTAAGCCCCTGGGGCAATGACTGGTGGAATGTGATGCTCGATTGTTCTAAGAAAAGCATTGTAAAAAACTCCGGCGGCGATAAGATCAGTTCCCTACCCTTTACATATACCCATATTGAAAATGGAGAATCTGCTAATGGTTTTGTACAATTTGTACTTGAAAGGGGGGACTTCAAAATTGATACAATCGTAATCAATAAAATTGACAAGAGCGGGCTAAATATAGTACTGAAGCCTTCTGAGCAGAAAAAGTTTGATTCATTAATGACCGAAGGCGTGCTGGAATTTAAAAAGGCCAATGTATGGAAGGCTTATGACCTTTTGGGCAGGGCTTTGGCAATCAATAAGTGGAATGCAGATCTGAATGCTTATATGGGGATGTGTTGCGGAAAAATTGCCGGAGAAAGCAAGGATATCTGGGATGCAATTAATTACGGATCCAATTCCGGCCTGTATTACAAAACGGCCCTTAAAATTGATTCAACAAATTTGTTGGCACATTTGGGAAGGGGACAGGGGCTGCTGTTCGCCCCCCCCCCTTACGGAAATATACAAAAATCGGTTGCCGATTTTGAGTATGTAATATCCCGGGATGAGCAAAACATTGATGCGTATCTTTTTTTAGGGCTGGCATATGAGCGACTGAAACAAAAAGAAAACGCAATCCGGATTTACAAAAAGGCTCTCAGAATAAATCCTTCTGCCACACAAATTAGTGAACAGCTGGAAAAAATTCAATAGGAAAATATTTTTTTTTGAAAAGAAAGTTATGAAAAAGAGTGTTATCATACTCGGTGGTGGCTTTGCCGGACTAAGTGCAGCGTATGAGCTGACAAAGTCAGATTTTGAAGTAACAATTATAGAGGAGCGTGATTATATGGGAGGACTTTGTTACACCTATGAAAAAAACGGGTTTCTTTTTGATATAGGGGGCCACCGGCTATACACAAAATCAAGAGAAATTTTCGATTTTCTGAACGATCTTGTTGGGAAAGAAAATTTTATTGAAAGGAAGCGGATAAGCAGAATTTACATGAATAAAAAATTTTTTGATTATCCACTCAAATTGACCAACGTAATTATGCACCAAAGCTGGTGGATGATTTTGAAAATAATATCTGATTTTATTTATATTCAGTTCAGGGATATTTTCGGACGGAATAAAAATACGGACGAATCTTCTTTCGAAAACTGGGTGACCAGGCGCTTTGGAAAAACACTGTACAATATCTATTTTAAGGAGTATACAGAAAAAGTTTGGCGCGAAGACCCCAAAAACCTGCATCACGAACTGGCATCAAGAAGAATATCATTCAGCAGCCTTAAGCAGGTGGTGATAAAATTATTGGGTATTTCTAAAGAAAAAACACCACGAACCTATATTACAGAACTTTACTACCCCAAACGCGGAATTGGGCTGATTGCCTCCCGGATGACAGAGGATATTTTAAGCAGGGGCGGTAAAATTATCAGCGGAATGCGGTTTGATTCTATAACCGGAAACGGAAAAACTGTAGAAAGTATTTCTTGTTTTGATAAAAAAAACGGCACAAACGCAACCTTCAAAGCTGATTATTTTCTATCAACGATTCCTATTACCATTCTCAGTAAATCGCTTATTAAAAGCAACCTGATAAATGTATCCCAGGAAAAGGTGAATAGGCTAAGGTATAAGGGGATATCTATTGTTTACCTTATGGTAAATAAAGAAGTTGCCTTTCCGGATACATGGTTATACATACCGCAAAAAAAACATATTGTTTTCCGTGTTGTAAATTTTACAAACTGGAGTCCATTTATGGCACCACAGGGAAAATCGTCTATTTGCCTCGAAATTTCCCTGCCCCCTGATGTGCAGTACAGCGATGACCGGCTTTTTCAAAAAGCCATGGATGATATGGAAGAACTTGGGCTGATATCAAAGAAATGGGTGGAAGGATATTTTGTTCACCATTTCCCTCATGCATATCCTATCTATATTGTGGATTATGATATTATTCTGAACGAGCTCAATGACGAGTTGAAGAAATTTTCCAATATTATTTCCTATGGACGGCAGGGCGCTTACAACTATTCAACAATGGATAATATCCTTAGAAACGGATTTGAAGTGGCAAATCATGTGAAGGACTATTCTGAAAACGGAAAAAAAACCTTTTATGATGAGAAGTTTTCTCTCGTTAATAATGATTTTCAAGAATTAAATTAATATGAAAAGGAGAATTATTGACCCACATTATCACGCAAGCATCAGGTCAAGTAATGATTATGAAGCGCTCGCACTGTCGGGTGTCGACAGTATTTTGGAACCATGTCACAGAACACGCCAGAAGTTTGATTCTGAGAGCAGGTATATTGACCTGTTGCTCCGGCGGGTGGAGGATGAACGCATGCGCTCTAAAATTTTTGGCGTAAATGCATATTTCAGCCTGGGAGCAATGCCCTGTGACTTCAGCAATACAGACCTTTTTTACAGGGTGCTGGAGAAACTCATTTCACTAAAGGACGATAATATTTTCAAATGTTATGGTGAGGTTGAGTTTTTACCTGATATGGAAAATGCAGAAGAACTATTTATTTACCAGCTTGAATTTTTTGGGAGTAAAAATTTTCCTGTGATTGTGAATATTCCCCATCGCAACAGGAAACTGGTATGGGAGGAAACAATAAGGATTTTTGAAGCACAGAAAAATAACGCAAAAATAAAAGTTGAGAATATACTTCTAGATGGTTTATATATTTCTGAAATTAACCAGTTGCGGCATTTTCAGTTTGGTGCGTTAGGCCTGCCTGTAAGTCCAATTCTGGATGCACTGTTTGTTGTTTTTAAGAAAAATCTCCCGCAAGAAATTCTTGATGTATACAACAATGACGAAGCGACTGATTATAGCAATGTGATCTTTAATACCTCCATTGGTTTTGGGTATGGAGATCCCTGGGGTTTT
Source organism: Ferruginibacter sp. (assembly GCA_049291115.1). Lineage (GTDB taxonomy): Bacteria > Bacteroidota > Bacteroidia > Chitinophagales > Chitinophagaceae > Ferruginibacter. The sequence continues at coordinate 42,116 of JBATOU010000031.1, read as the reverse complement.
GCAAAAGTTGCAGACACCTTACATGCGAGGGGGATCGGCAATGATCTTATATCAGATCTGTTTTTCGGTAATGCAAAAAAATTCTTCAAACTGCCTTAATTTTTTTCAATGAAACATTACTGGTTATTATGGATTTTTCTCTTTGCCTGGCAATTGTTAATATCCTGCGGAAATGATTCTGAAATAGCCCTGGATAAATCGAACCCGCTGACATATGCTGAATTGATAACAAAAGGAGAAAGTTGTTATCTGAATGGCGACTTTCAGGGCGCCAACAAATTTTTTTCCATGGCCAGCAGAAAACACCCTGATAGTGCAACAGCCCATGCATGGTATGCATTAAGCCTTGGACGAATAGCTTCATTAGCGGATCAGCATAACAGGGCAAATACCGGGGCCAGATCATACAGTGAAATGTCAAAAGCCATTGAGCTTAATTCCCAGAATACTATTGCCAGGATGGCCAGGGGCCAAAACTTATTGTATGCCCCAGACCCCTACAATGATTATCCAATAGCCATAAAGGATTTTCATTTTATATTGGAAAGGGAACCGCGTAATGTTGAAGCCTTATACCACCTCGCAATGGCATATTATAGAAACAGAGACCAACTCAACTCAAAAAGGTTTTACGATACAATACAAGTTCACTTTCCGGGACACAGGTATTTAAATGTACTTGACAGCATATATAAGAATTGAATTTAAATGAGCCCCCTTTCCATATCGGTGATAATACCGGTTTATAAAGACAGAAAAAACCTTCAGATATGCCTGAAAGGTTTAAAACAGGCCTCAGATGCATGTAATTATACCACAGAGGTTTTTGTTATTGACGACTGCTCTCCTAATGGCATGGAAATAAAGGATGATGTTGAATCATATGGGTTTTTTTACAGGGCGCTTCCCAGGAACAGCGGACCGGCATATGCGAGAAATTTCGGAGCCTCGTTGGCAAAAGGGGATATTTATTTTTTTATAGACTCGGACGTGCTGGTATCGCCGGGGACGATCAAACAGGTTGGTGATTTTTTTTCTGAATCAGGGCATTCTTATTTTGCCGTAATAGGGTCGTACGATAAAGAGTGTAATTCCTATGATTTCCCAAGCTGTTTTAAAAACCTGATGCATCATTACACCCACCAGAACAGCAAATACGAGGCACCACATTTTTGGACTGGTTGCGGGGCTGTTTATGCTGCCGAGTTTCATAAATTGAATGGGTTCGACACCCGGTACAAGGGTGCTCTGGTGGAAGATGTTGAATTTGGATACCGGTTGAGGTGCCTGGGAAAAAAAATATTTCTTCAGAAAAACTTACTGGTAAAGCATCTCAAAGTGTACACATTTTGGAATTTGTTCAGGTCTGATTTTTTCAACAGGGCATTACCCATGTCACAACTAATGTTGAAATACAAAAACATGCCTAACGATCAGGATACGCCACATTCTGCTATGCTAAGTGCATTCCTGGTATTTTGTTCCCTACTTGCACTGATACTTCTGGCCATCTTCAATAACATAACCTACCTGATCTCGTTTCTAATATTTTGTCTTCTAATATTTGCAGTTAATAACCGGTTTGTTTTGTTTGCCTCAAGGGAAAAGGGGGTGTTGTTTGGTTTTCAAACTTTTTTGTTTCTTAATTTTTATTACTTGTATTGCAGCATCGCTTTTATATTCACTTATTTCAATCTGGTTCCTTCTAAATTATATAGATATGAAAATTGATAATATTGCCATATCGGTAGATATGGAAGACTGGTTTCACGGGATAATAAGTTATAACAATTCGAGGCTCAGGCAGCAGGATTTGGAAAACAGGTTTGTTTTTTCAACTCAGAATATGCTGAATTTTTTTTCCGAAAGGAAAATAAAGGCTACTTTTTTTGTTTTAGGTTCTTTGGCCGAAAAGGCCCCCGGCCTTATTCGGGAAATACAATCTGCCGGCCACGAAGTGGCAAGTCATGGCTGGTCGCATCAACTTGTATATAATATGACGCCCAGTGAGTTTGAACGGGATATTGATATGGCGAAAAAAAAGCTGGAAGATATTGTGCAGGAACCGGTTTTGGGTTACAGGGCACCCTACTTTTCTATAACAAACCGGAGCTTATGGGCTCCTTCAATAATTGAATCTGTGGGATACAGGTATGATTCAAGCATATCTTCTTTCAAAAACTTTATTTACGGGATAAAAAATACGCCCCGGTTTTATTATTTTTTAAGCAAAAATCTGCTTGAAATACCACCCAGTTGCCTTAATATAGCCGGCTTCAATATTCCCTGGACTGGAGGATTATATTTTAGGGTGCTGCCATATTTTTTAATACAAAATGGGATTAAAAAAATTTCGAAAAACGGGAAAGGTACCATGATGTATTTTCACACTGCGGATTTTGATCTGAATCAGCCCAACGCAGAATGCAGTTTTTTAGAACGGTTTATCCACTATGCGGGTTTGAAATCCCTGCCCTCCAAAATGGATAAATTATTTACTGACTTTAGAGTATATCCAATTCAGGACGTTTATTCAGAAATATTATGCCGTTGAAAGGCACCGACATCTTTAAATATTACACAGGCTTCAATTGGCTCGATAAATTTTATCTCCGGGCACGTTACTATGCTTTTCCATATTTTGAAACACTTGAACAGGAGGTTCCGAAACATGGAAACATTCTGGACTGGGGTTGCGGGTTAGGGTTTTTCTCACTTTATATGGCAGAATCCTCCGGATACAGAAAAATTACTGCTGCAGATATTGACAGCAGAAAAATAGATGCCCTTAAAAGGGCTATGCCGAAAAAGAATATCACATTTTCTTACATCAGGGACTTTGCTTGGGAAAACAACAAGTTTGATGCGGTAATATTGCTGGATGTTGCATATTATATGGATACACAGGAATATTTGGAACTACTTTCAGCATTAAAACAGGTATTAAAGTCTGATGGTATTTTTTTGGTAAAGAATCTTTACAAATCAAACAATTGGAAACATAAGTATACTGAATTTCAGGAAACTCTGACAAAAAGGATAACAAAACAAACAATATCCACCGGGTTACATTTTAGAACAATAGAGGAGGATTTTGCTGTTTTTGGGGCGGCAGGTTTGAATGTAGTTAAATCGCAGAAACTCGGCACCATTTTACCATACCTCCATATTCTTTATAAATTAAATTTATCAAAATGAAGATAGTAGACGCCCACACTCATACGGAGTTCAGAAGTGCAAATGATTACTGGTACATGTCTATGGCCGGGGTCTCAACGATTATTGATCCGGCAACATTTGGCGGGTATGAAAAAAAGACCCCTGATGTATATTACCATTATTACGAAAGGCTGCTCAACTTTGAAACCTGGAGGGCTAAAAAAAATGGAATTGACCTTTTTGTCGGCGTTGGGGTTGATCCTGAAGATTTTACTGATGTTGACGTAGCTTTAGAAGTCATTGAAAATATTCCGGGTAAATATTTTGGCCACGAAAAATGCTGCTGTTTGGGGGAAATAGGTCTTGATAAAGGAACGGCAGACGAAGAAAAAGTTTTTAGGAAGCAGCTTGAAATTGTTGGAAAATATAAGATACCGGCCATCATTCATACACCACAGGTACAGCAAACAGAGCGAATTGAACAGATCGTCAGCACTGTAAATACTTACCTTGATGAATACCCGCATATTAAAGAGTATCTTTTGCTTGATGAAATTATTCCGGTAAACCTTCCAAGGGTAATTGATACTGGTTTTGCCTTTTATGGTGTTCCCGCCAGCCCTGTGCTGGATTCGCCGTTTGTTGTTCACAGGAAAGCACCCTGGAATGAAATTTATGAATTGGTAAAAGAATTTGGCAGCGATAAAATAATTCTCAATTCGGCATTGGCATGGGGGTATGGAGATGGTTTGTCTCTATCAAAGATAAGATTGTCTCTTTTGCAGAATGGTGTGGATGAGAAAATTCTTGACCGGTTATTTTACTATAATGCATCCAGCTTCTTTAATAAATTCAAAAAAATCATCCCGGAATAGAGTATGAACGAGTTTGCATTTAATGAGATATTACATCTAAACGAAGCGTTTTTACTGGGCAAGATGAGCCCTCCGTCTGTACGTTTTCGTGTGTTAAAGGAACTTTTTAATCTTAAGGATACTGCAAAAGAACTTTCAGTTGCTAAACAGGAAATTTTCTCCGATCAGCGGATACAGGAAACATACAAAGATCAAAACAGCGATGGAAGCTGGGGTAAAGACCCCAGTGTTTCAAGGAGAATCCTCTCCACAATCTGGGCGTTTAAGTCACTGGCGGATCTTGGTTTTGATGCTGCAAACAACAGCATGGTGAAAGGGAAGAACTTTTTGATAAAAAATTCTCTCTTTGAGGGCGGGGTAAGTATTAATGGGAAAAGAGACGGGGTCTTTTCCTGTTACACAGGTATCGTTTGTGACTCACTGGCAAAAGCGGGATTTTTAGAAGAGGCACAAGAATGTGTTAACTGGATCTTAAATTTCCAGGAATGCCGCTCTGCGAAAAAAAATTTTTTAACAGCGGAAACAGATGCCTGGGCAGATTATTTGAAAGTAAAATATGGCGGTTGCATGAGTAATACAACCTGTATGATCGGAATTATAAAGACTGCCGGGGCCCTGCTTGAGTATAGTAAGTACAACACTAATAAGAACCTGCTAAATAAGATTTTTTCATTCAGGGAATATCTGCTTTCACGCCAATTGTACAAAAGAGAAGATGGTTCGGGCGTGATACCCTTAGGTGCCAGAAAAAATGAAAGGGCAGAAAAGGCAGGAAACTGGCTGAAAATAACTTACCCGGTTGGATACATTTGTGATTTAGTTGAAGTATATGATTTTGTGAACAAAAGCGGGAACTATGACAAAAGGATGGATAGCGCCCGGCTGTTTATCAAATCGCAGCAACTGCAGTCGGGCCCCTGGCCACTCCAAAAAAATGACAAATTCAATTTTTTATATATACCAGAGAAAGCAAATGCTAAGAGTGCAAGTTATTGGGCAACGTTTCGCGTACTAAAAAGCATGAAAAAAGATTAGTACAATACTTTCTTTATCTACCGGTATATCCATCTTTTCAGTTTCAATGATAACAGAAAACAGAATCGGAGAAGTGCTCTTGAATGATCCCGCCAATTATGTGATTGGAAAAAAAAGGGGCAATATTTCTGTAATTATTCCAACATATAACAGCAGTTCTTTACTTAAAGAAGTAATTCAAGCAGTATTTGAATCAGGTATTTTACCGCGGGAACTGATTGTGGTGGATGATAATTCAACTTTCTTTGAAAAATTTTTTATAGAACAGTACCCTGTTTTATATGTGAGACTCAAAAAAAACTACGGGCCATCTGTTGCCAGAAACATCGGAGCCGGGCTGGCATCAGGCGAGTACCTGCTTTTTATAGATGATGATATTTTAATTCAAAAAGATACGCTGGAGCTGATCGAATCGGGGTTTAATACGCACCAGGAGGTTGGGGCAATAGTAGGCTTGCTGTCATACCGCCATCCAAATAAAGACCTGATAAGCCGGTACAAGAATTTTTACATGTATCACAGTTTAATGACCTCTCCAGATCGCTTCGGTTGTTTATATACCTCCATTTCTGCAGTACGAAAAGCCACTTTCTGGAAACATGGCGGCTTCTCGGAAAATCTCAAAAAGGCCAGCGTGGAAGACGTTGATCTGGGCCAAAGACTTATAAACAGTAACGAGATGATTTTTCTGGACAAACGTTTGCAGGTAATCCACTTTAAAAAATACACACTCAGGTCGTTTGTAAGAAATGAATTTTCAAGATCATACGATCTGCTGGCGATGCTCATAAAAAACAATTACATGGGAAAATTGTTTAAGCAGAAAAGATATCTGAATAACTCACCAAAAGTTTTAATCAGCACAGTTTTATGTGCGGTTAACTTAGGCATCATTGCTGTATCGGTATTTTTTCCACCACTGTTGACAATAACTACACTGATACTGTTAATTCTTACATGCCTGAATTTATCCTTTATAAAAGAGTTTGCAAAGTATAATCCCCTGTGGCAAACTTTACTCGTTCCGTTAATGATCATGTTTGACTTCACCATTGCATCAGCAGGAATCGGTCTTTCCATTTTACACAATATCACCCATATATTTTACAAGAATGAGGATATTACTAATGTCTCCCTCAGTAACTGACGAGGAAAGACGCCCAGACGTAGTGGGCCAGTCAAAGGTAAAGTTCATCCAAAGAATAAAGGATAAATATGGCTTTGCTCCGGGAATTTCTCCGTCTTATGGCCTTTTGTATTTGTCGTCTATTTTGAAGAATATCGGTCATACAACGTTTTACCTGGACGGGAATATCCATAATATAGACACCATACTGAACTTTATTTATGAAAAGCAGATTGACCTGGTGGGAGTCAGTACCCTTAGTTTTAACTGGGAGGCGGCGAAGAAAAATATACGGGTGATAAAAAGACGGAATCCTTCTGTAATGCTGGTTATTGGTGGCGTAAATGTTACCTGCAGAAAAAGCGATTGCCTTAAAGAATCTCCCGAAACCGATATAGCAGTATATGGTGAAGCAGAGGAATCGTTTCCTGAAGTAATAAGACGCCTGGAAAACGGGATAACCATGCACAATGTTCCCGGTGTAATTTTCCGGGATAATGGAGTTATCACAGAAAACATTCCGGCTGTACCTGTTAAAGATCTTGATACAATTCCTTACCCCGACCTCTCTGCACTGGGAGATGATTTTAAAAGGTTCAGGCCGGCCCCGATGTTTTATAAGAACCTGCCCCACGCATCCATTTTTGCTTCGAGAGGCTGCCCATTCAAATGTACATTTTGCCTTTCTGAACAGAAACTAAGAAAAAGAGACCCGTTAAAAGTGGTTGACGAGATAGAATATTATATCAAAGAATTCGGCATCAGGTCAATGACCTTTTATGACGAAACGCTGACTGCGAACAAGACCTGGATAAAGGAAATCTGCAGCGAAATCAATAACCGTAAACTCCGTTTTTACTGGAGTGCCAATGTAAGAGCCGATTGTGTAACGCCAGATATCGTCAAAATAATGAAAGGAAGCGGATGCTGGCAAATGCTCTTTGGCGTGGAATCAGGGGTGCAGAAGAATCTTATTACAATTCAAAAGGGAGAAACGGTTGATCAGATACGTGATGCAGTAAATATGGTAAGCAGAGAAGGGGTCGAAACACTGGGTATGTTTATGTTTGGCATACCCGGAGAGACATATGAAGAAGGATTGGAAACAATAAAATTTGCTTGCAACCTTCCGCTCAATTATGCCATTTTTACAAATATCACGCCTTATCCAGGCAGTAAACTTTATGATCAGGTAAAGGATGAACCGGGCTTCAGAGGACTTGATAAATTAACAACGCCGGTAAAAATCAATTATGTACCTGCGTCTATGACCGAGGATGAACTGCGCACTTTGCTGAAAAAAGCGTACAGGAGTTTTTATTACAGGCCGGCATATATAGCAAAGCGTTTAGCCGGCATTAGAGATCTGGAAGACATCAGGAAAAATTTAAGGGGCTTTTTACAGTTATGGAACTGAAATATCATAATCCAAAGGTTCATCCGGTAGCCATAGCGCTCATCGGTATTTTTGCATTTTTTGTCCTGTTTAATTTGGGGCTGAGGAGGTTCTGGCTGGATGAGTGCGTTTCAAATATCCTGGCGGCTAATATTTTAAAATATAATTACCCGTACGTTTATGATGGAACATATTTTATGACCGCCCTTAATGGCAACGATTCAAACGAATATGCCATTGAAGCATGGTATTCCTGGTTGCCTTTTTATATACAGGCGTTGTTTATGTGGCTTTTTGGAAAAGGCGAGTTTTTTTTACGGCTTCCCAATGCGCTATTTGGAATTATTTCTGCGGTTTATTTTTATAAAGTGCTGCAAAGCCTGTCTGCCAGCAGGTTTATACAACATGTGGCATTATTATTTTATGTTTTTTCTGTGCCAGTTATATTATATGTAAGAACGGCACATTACTATGCAGGTGTTCTCTGTTTCACCAATATGTCGCTTTATTATTTTATTATGCTAATGAAGCAGGAATCAGGTTTGAAATTTTTGATAGCTTTTTGCTTGTCTATGATCCTTTTTTTTCATATCAACTTTGGAATGTTTTTGATACCAGCCCTGGCCTATATACTTGCGACACCATTTTTTAAACCATCAAAAAAACTTTTAAGGCAGCTTTTAATTGTGTATTTTATTGTTTTTTTATTCACTGCTCCCTGGTTTGTGTATATACTTGAAACAACCCGGGGCATAAAGGCTGGTACATTCATTGGTGTTACAACAGTAAAAGACATGCTTACCCGTACTTTTATGTATATATCCAAGCTGCAAACCTATTTTTTTCCACTGATTTCAATTGCCTTTCTTTATGGTATTATTTCCCTGGCAAGAAAACTTTCCGGTAAGACTCCCGCAACCGAAATAAGCCGGAATATCATATTACTTAGCTTTACTTTTTTGTTTTCCACTATTCTTATCAATATCCTGTTTGAGCCATTTGCCTATTCACGCAGGTTGCTCCCCGCCATTCCGTTGGCAATTTTGCTGGGTACTTATATTCTTTACTTGATATACAAAATGTCAAAAGTCTGGGCACTGGCATCAATTCTGCTGATTCTTTCTACCAATGTGTTGAGTTTTCTTCCCTGGAAACTGCTCGGCTCAACTAATTTCCCCTTACACCGGAGTGTTTTTATTCAAACACCGGTAACGCTTCAAACGCTGGTTCAGGGAAACACTTTTGGGTACCTTAAAAATGAAAAAGAATTCAGAATACACTTTGTTGATTTATACCATGAGCTGACAATAAATGTAAAGAACCGAACAGATAAAATAATTGATTATCTGCATGCAAATGCCCTGCCTGGCGAAAGCCTCGTTTGCACGGCAGTAGAGGCGCCTAAAATTTATTATTATACCGGGCTTAGAATTGTAAACCAGCTTAATCCTGATGGTAGTGCATACGGCCCATTGGGGGCCTTATATTATAAAAGCTATCCCAATGCGAAAAAATACAAAAGCCTGGACTACGCTCCCGACGACAGTATTGACTGGATTATATACCAGGACCTGATTCCTTTCCCTTTTCATGAATCTGATTATTTAAAGAAAAACGAATTGAAATACGAAAAAATTCATATTAACGCCCCTAACGCATTTATAGAATCCACATCAGAGCCCGACAATCACTCTTTCAGACAGGAAAAAAACTGCGATGGCATTTTTATTTATCATAAATGGTAGCATATGAGAGCAACAGGATTTGTTGATAATTACATCCAGGAGTATCAGGTTGCACTGGATGCCGTTCGCAGGTTTTATACAATGAACAGAAATGAGATCAACGCATTTGCACTGGATGGTATGAACCGGCAAATTGAACGGGCACGAAGGAGTTCACCTTTTTACAGGAGTCATCTGAAAGACATTCCAAAATTGGGTTCAATAGAAGAGTCCGGCGTTGTACCCACAATTACAAAAGCCATTTTAAAAGAGTTCAGCCAGGATTTGCTTGTATTGGGGCCCCGCGATATTTTGCGATATGGAGAAACTACCGGAACATCGGATAAACCACTGGGGATCTATATTGACAGGAGCAGCTATATTATTAACTCGGTATCATTGGCGTACCTCATTTCGGGGATATTCAACTCGTCTGATATTGTTTCCATATCTGTACCGTATGAATTATCTTTTGCCGGACTAGATATTGACAGTGCGTTTCAATTATTAAATGCAACAATTGTGGCAAACGGAAGTCTGTCAAAAGTTTCTCCTTGGTCCAAAACACTTGAAATTATACACCAGCTTGGCGTAACCTCAATTGTAGCCTCTGCCACCAGAATAATGAGGCTTGCAATGATGGCAGAGGAAAGGGGTTTAAATCCGGCCAACGACTTCGCTCTCAAAAAACTTTTTTTTACCGGGGAGTCGGTTTCTTCGTCTAAGGCAAAAGCGATTATGAAAATATGGAATGCTGAAAATTGCTGCAATGCATATGGAATGACGGAAACAAACACGCTTGCTATTCAATGTCCTGCTGGTAATTTTCATTGTTTGGAAGACAGGTACTTTTATGAGGTGGTTAACCCTGATACGTTGCAACCGGTAAAAAACGGCGAAATGGGCGAACTGATCGTTAGTTCTGTAAATAATCCTGCAATGCCGCTTATCCGTTACAGAACCGGGGATATTGTATCAATGGGAGGGCAATGTGATTGCGGCTTGATCACAAACACTATGAAGCACTTCGGAAGAAACGGGAACGTATTGAAAACAGGCGATACTGCTGTGCCCGCTGTTATAATTGAAGAAATTCTGTACGCTATTGAAAATGTAGGATACCTAGCCATGTTTGAACAGGCCGGAAAATGCCTGGTAATTTATCTTGATGTACCCGAATCGCAACTGGGGAAAATAAAGGAACAGTTTATTTTAAATCTTGGCAAAAACCAGCAAATATCAGTTCGTGATGAATACATTGAGTTCAGGAGAATGACAAAAACAGAATTTATCGAACTTATTGACTCATCACTCAAGCCCGGAAATTCTCTGATAAAGAAATAATTATATTACCATGAAATCATCCGCAAATATATTGGTGGTACAAAACAGAATTTGTTCCGATAACGCAGAGGATAATATAAACCATGTTACAAGCCTCCTTGAATCCTTTATCCGGCAAAATGGCGTACATCCCGATTTTATTCTTCTTCCGGAATTTTTTACAGGCCCCCCATGGTATTTTCCGGGGAAAGAATTATCTATGGGTAAGATCGATGAAACAATTCCCGGGCGCACCACCCATCACTTTTCAAAGCTTGCCCAAAAATACAACACGTATATTATTTGCGGAACAATAGTAGAGTATCTTAACGGCAAATACTATAACACTTCTGCTCTCATCAGTCCGTCTGGCGAAATCATGGGGAAAACAAGGAAAGTTCACCGGTTTGCCTCTGAGATTAACCATATCGAAAGCGGAACGGAATTTCCTGTATATGATACAGAGTTTGGAAAGATTGCAATAGTTATATGCTCTGATTTTTGGATTATGGAGGTTTCACGGATACTTGCCTTGAAGGGAGTGGATATTCTTTTTGTGCCGGCAGCCTCCCTCGTACAAAATCTTGAAATGACAATTCCGGCTGTGAAAGGTATTTCAGTATTAAACGGTGTTTCTCTTGTTTATTCAAGTGTGATTGGTAAAACAACAGGCATACGTAACAACAGGGAAATAACCATTGAATTTAAGGGAAACAGCTGCGTTGTAACCCCTAAAGGCTCAGTTGCAGAAGCCAGCGAGGAAGAATGTATCCTTTATGCTTCTCTGGATCTTGAATACCTGCGCAGCCTGAGAGTTCCGATTGATATGTCTAAAGATACCGTGTGGTGGGGTTTATGGGGAAGACAGCCGGCATTATATGGAGATTTGCGGGAAAAATATGTCAATCAAACATATAGCCTGGCAGAATGGTTTGAAAAAACAACAAAATAAAACCGGTAATATCCCGTAAGTATTTTGGTAAGCTCAAAATAGATTTGGAAGCGCTGTGAAAAGGAATAACAAAACAGTAATGGTCATTGGCGAAGGGCTTTCTTCATTGATGCTCTCAAAATTACTGCTTGATAAGGGCTATATGGTTAATTTTTTTAGACTGGAGCCGGATGTTGAAAGGTTGCCCGGGATTTCAGTCTGTAATGCTGCTCCGGGCATTGGTACGCACAATTATTACATTGAGAGCCCTGCAGACGAAAAATTCCTTCATCATTTTTTTAAACTGAACCTCACAAAAAGAAAACAAAATAATTATTTATATATAAATGCAAAGCGGCTTGCCTATCCCCTGAAAATATCCGGCATCATCAAAGCAGAGAGCTTCTGTTTCTTTCTGAAAGCAACGATCAGTTATTTAAAAGCGGTCTTGAGGCCGCGGAAAATTAACAGCTACAGAAGCCTGGTTGAAAATTCGTTTGGAGAATGTTTATATGAATACTATTTCAAAAACTATCTTTCTCATGAATACGTATCAGTAGATCCGGATACTATAGACCCTGAGCTGGCGCGACGCAGGATAAAATATGTTTCCCTTAAATATATAATAGCCAACCTTTTTAAAAAAAATATTAAAAGCTGTTACAATACAGAAACTTATTTCTTCCCAGAAAATGGTGTGGTCAGCTATATTAATGTGCTTCAAAAGGAACTGGTAGAAAACCCGGCCCTGGTCTGTTATCAGCCGCATTCATTCAGTATCAGCTGCTCGAATCAAAAATATGTTATAACATATGCTTCCGGGAGCAGCCAAAAAAAACTGGTTGTTGATCATATTTTTGCCAATACCGGTGTAAATGAGTTGATGCAGGCGCTTGGAAATAAAACAGAAATTTTTGAAAAATGGAACCCGGTTTATATTATGTCTTTCTTAATTGATGAAAAGAATTTCAGGAAGGATGAAAATATTTATTGCGCAGACCGTAATGTATTTTTTTACCAGGTGAGTGTTAACAGGGATATCAAAAGCGGGCTTACGGTAGTTACAGGATTTGCTGGTGGCCAGGAGCATAAAACCATGCCTGGAAACGCCAAATCGCTTGCAATAGAAAGCATTATTAACCTCGGTATTATTAGCTCTGAAATGTCGGTGCTGGGTTTCTCGCATAATATTCTTATCCATGGAAAACCCCTCCTTTTGAGGGGAAAATATAGTCTGTTAAAAGAAGCCCGAACCATACTGCAGTCCCAATACGGAATTAACCTGTTTGGCGAAAGGCCATATTTCAGAGAAATTTCCTTTTCAGAGGATGTTAAACAGCTAAACAGCTTTAACCAGCAATTTTGATATCATGACGGAATCTTTGGCACTCATAGGATTGGGCCGCATGGGTACACAAATAGCCAAAAAACTTCCACCCATAAAAAACCTGGTTTTTGCAGACAGTTATATAAGCAAAGAGTTTCAGCTACTGGCTCAATCCAAAGCAGCAAGGTTTTCAATATTACCGGAAGACACCCGCGGTGCCGACACCATTATTCTGGCACTAAACCCCGATCAAACCGATGAAGTAGTGGAATATCTCTGTAAAAATGTTTACCATCCCTGTTTGATTATTAATGTATCTACAGGAAAAAATATTGAAAAGGTTCCATCGAATTTTACTGTGGCAAATCTTAAAATAATCGGGGAGGCCAATGAGCTTAACGAGAAGGAGTGTGCATATGTTGTTATTCCCAGCCAGTTAAAAGAAACGGCAGGGCCCCTTATTGAAAAACTATTCCAGGATTTTGCTATGCCGCTTTACGGAAATACCGCTGACTACAGCACGATTAACAGAGTCGTTGCTGCAATAACAGTAACAGCCATTCTTAAAATCAGGGATACTCTGACCGAAATGGGTTTTGACAAGAAAATAACAGGCGTTGCTATAAGGGGTGTTATGGCGGGTACCTGTAAAGGTTTCCCCTGGTCTGCCGATGATCATTTTATAAATAGTGTTTTCCAGAGCCTGGCTATTTCTCCGGCAGATATGAACGGGTGAATTATAAAGATTAAATTATATACTATGATACCATTAAGCTATAACCTGAACGGGTTAAGAAATCTTTCTATATTCGACGCTATCGATGCTGTGAAAAAAAATCATTATACAGGAGCAGAGCTGTCTCTTCATAAAAGCCAGATCAATCCATTTACGATTACGCAAAGCGAAACCAGGCTGATAAAACAGAAGATGAACGATTCCGGGCTATTTTTTCCGGCCCTTGCCACAGGAGCAGATACCCTTTTGTCTGAAGTAAGGTTTGAGCCGTCACTGATTTGTGCTTCGGAAACAGGCAGAAAAAAGCGTATAGATCTTATTAAAAAGGCAATTGACCTGGCAAATGAATGGGGAATTAAAATTGTAAACTTTGCCAGTGGTTTGAAGGACGAGCAGGTAAGCATGCGGCAATCATCGGAGTATCTGATCAATGCTATCAATACCCTGTTAAACCATTCAGATGGCATTACCCTGGCAATTGAACCGGAACCCGGAATGTTCATTGAAACAACCACGCAGGCCGTTGAGCTGATAGACACCATTAACCGAAACAATTTTAAACTTAATCTGGATATCGGGCATGCCAATTGCTGCGAAGATGATTATGTAAATAAAATGGATATTTGCCTTCCTTATGCGGTGCACGCACATATAGAAGATATCAAAGACAGGGTTCATTACCACCTAATACCCGGTGAGGGAGATATTGATTTTAAAGAAGTGCTTTCGGTTTTCATAAAACACAATTATTCCGGATATCTGAGCGTGGAGCTGTACAACCATACAGATGTATATGAAACGGCACTTTCCAAAAGCTATGAAAAATTAAAAGCCGAATTAAAAGACTTGAATCAGGTTCATGTTTAATTATCAGGGTATTTCCGGACCAGCAATATTGGAGGATTTGGAGTCTGTAACTTCAAATGACTTTGGATATACACAGGGAAAAGTGTTTAATTCCATTTGCACAATACCCAATATAGTGGCTGAAGAAGTTTTCTCGAAATATATTGGGATGAATCATGGCGATTTGCGGATATTTCCAAGTATACGCTATTTTGAAGAGAAAGTAGTTTCCTATGTTGCAGAGATCCTCACGGCTGATTTGGCAAGAGGGATCGTAGTTTCTGGTGCAACCGAAGCAAATATGCTTGCATTATACCTGGCCAGGGAAAAGGCCGGGCTGAAAGTTGGCCGCACAGGAAATGTGATCGTATTTGAATCGCGGCATTTTTCCATAGATAAAGCATGTGCTATTCTGAACCTGGAATTAAAAATTTTACCGATCTCTGAATTAAACAAGCGGGGCGATTACAGCCTTCTTAAAGAGACGATTACAGAAAATACCATATGTGTTGTGCCTACTGCCGGCACAAGTGAATTTGGAGCTGTGGATGAAATTAATTCCATTGCAGAGGTTGCGGCACAGAAAGGTATTTTTTGTCATGTGGATGCAGCTTCGGGGGGATTTCTTATTCCATTTGCCCGCAAACTCGGATACACTCAACTTCCTGAACTTAGTATGAAAAATCCGGCAATCAGTACTGTTGCCGTAGATCCGCACAAATATGGAATGGCTCCCATACCATCGGGTATATTGATGTTCAATAATGAAGCAGATTTCAATAGGCTTTGCTTCTCTTCTTTTTTTAAATGTACACAAGATCACAAAACCGTTTTGGGAACCAGGCCGGGCGCAGCTGTTTTGGCTACTTATGCGGCAATGCGCAATATTGGGTATACCGGCTACCTGGCCCTGACCCGCAAATACTTCCACCTCAGAGATTATTTAAAGGGTTTGTTGGCAGACAAGGGAGTTAGCTTTTTTATTGAGCCTGATCTTAATATTGTAACGCTCGGTCATCCTGGAGTGGATACATTTATATCCAATATGGAAAATGGCGGCTGGATTATTTCAAGATCTAAAAAATATGACTGCTTAAGGCTGGTCATTGCAAACCATCATACCGAACAATTTATCCGGGATTTTGCAAACCAATATATAAATTCTTTGCAGAGCAATGCTTCTTATAAATAAAAAACTTGTAATTGTACGGCCAGGATTGCTGAACGTAATAGAGGAGCCGCTTCACTACTCACTTTCAGAAACAGAAGTACTGGTTGAAGTTAAAAAAATTTCTATCTGCGGTTCTGATTTGAAATTATACAAAGGAACATACAATGCCCCATCAATTTACCCGATTGTTCCCGGTCATGAATGGTGCGGGGTGGTACTTGAAAAGGGGAAAAATGTCAGCGAAATTAAGGTGGGAGACCTTGTTACCGGTGATTGTTCGGTTTATTGCGGGCAATGCACCTGCTGCGGGAAAGATAAAAATTTATGTGAGCATATTTCCAAGTTTGGGATTACAAGGGATGGTTTTGGTCAGCGATACAGGGTTGTTGATGTGAAGTACTTGTATGTTTCACCGCCCGATACAGATCCATCATCCCTCGCTCTTACAGAGTGTTTTTCTGTGGCCAATCATGCTATAAAGATTTTTTTCAGAAAGCACAGGGCAGTTGATGCTAGCATATTGATTATAGGATCGGGTCCGATTGGGATGGCAATTTTTGAATTATTGAAACACAAGTACAGGTTAAAACGTCTTGTAATTCTTGAAAAGGACCAGTGCCGTATTGATTTATTGAAAAAAATATATGGGTACAGAGAAATTGCAGGGTATAACCAACTGGATCCGGAGCAGAAGTTTGATGTTGTTTTTGAAGCAACCGGGAATATTCACGCACTTGATTTTTCTATATCTGCAGCGGCGGTTTTTGGAACTATAATTTGTCTAGGATTTATACCCGATGGAACACTTAAAAACCTGTCTCAGGTTGTTACGAAAGCATTAACAATTAAAGGAAGTATTGGCGGTACCGGGGAGTTTTTTGAAATGATTGACTTCCTCCGCTCAAACCCGGCAGTAGCGGAAAAATTTGTTACAAATACTTTTCCTTCAGAAAATGCCGGAAAAGTATTTGAAGAGGCTTGTTCCAAGCAGGATAATCTAAAAATTCAACTTTACTTCTGATATATGTTTAACGGGAATACAAATGACCCTGATAAGCTGCTGTTTTTAGCACATTCATTTATCATTTCACAATGTTTGTATGTAGCTGCAAAGCTGGACATCGCAGAAACTGTTTCTAAGAGGAGTGTGGATGTACGGGAACTGGCTGAACTAACCAACGCCAACCCCGATGTGCTCTCCAGGATCCTGAGACTTTTGTATAGCGTGGGCATTTTCAGGCAAAATGAAAACGGAAAAGTTGAGCTTACTCCTGTTGCGGGTTTTTTAAGAAGTGATATGCCAGGAACAATAAAGAACTTCATATTAATGATCGGGCAGGATTGGCACTGGAAAACATGGGGTCATTTTTATTCAAGCACACAAACAGGCAAGCCCACTGTTGAAGAGCTTTACGGAATGAATGTATTTGATTTTTTGGAGAAAAACGCGGAAGCAGGAGAAATTCTAGACAGGGTTTTTGACGACTTTACGAAGCAACTTGGATCTTTTTTAGTGCGTCATTATGATTTTTGTAAAGTTAAAAAGGTCATTGATATCGGTGGAGGAAGGGGTGGGCTTTGGGCAGAGGTAGTAAAAAAAAACAAGGAACTTGAGGTGTGCATTTATGATATGCCAAGAGTTGGGAGAGAATATGATCCACCTGAACGAACGGCTGAGGGTGGTATAAATTATCTGCAGGGGAATTTTTTTGAAAATATTCCCATGAACGGTGATGTATACATGATGAAAAATATTCTGCATGATTGGGGAGATGAACAGGCAAAAAGAATAATCAGTAACTGCTATAAAGCAATGGCAGATCACTCGGTTTTACTCGTAATGGAAAGCGTGGTCTCCAATGATTCCGGCATGAACTTTACCAAATTCCTGGACCTGGAGATGTTTATCATTGGTGGAAGAGAAAGAACATTATCACAGTATGAAGAGTTGCTTGCCCCGCATTTTCGCTGTACCCGCGTACAGCCGCTGGCATTTTCGCAAAGTTTGATGGAATTTAAAAAGATATAATCAGCATTTATGAAACTGGCAATTGTCCAATTTGAATCAGTATTAAACAAGGCGGAAGAGAATTTACAAACAGGGTTAAACTATATTGACCAGGCAGCGCTGGCCGGAGCTGATCTTGTGTGCTTTCCGGAAGCATTTACAACTACCATTGATCTCGCAAACATTTCCCTGATAGCCGAGATGGCTGGCGGGAATATTGTAAGCCGGCTTAAACAACAGGCAAGAAAATCGGGGATCCATGTTTGTGCAGGATTTGTAGAAAAGGAAAATGAAAAAATATACAGCAGTGTTGCCATAATTGATAATAATGGGGATGTGCTGGGTATCTACAGGCGAATTCATGTTTTTCAGCTTGAGAAGGGGTTTTTAAACGCCGGAGCCAAACCTCTAATACTGGAACTTAGTTTCGGAAAAGTAGGAATTATTGTTGGCTATGATATTTACTTTCCCGAACTGTGCCGGAAATACTTTAAAGAAAACGTGGAGTTAATTCTGTGCCCAGGAATTATTCCGGCTCCTTACACTTATACCACCCGTAAAATTATTCAGGCACGGGCCATAGAAAATAACTGCTACCTGGCATTCATATCTCACGTAGGATTTAATTTATTTGCAAACTTTGCATACATGGGAAACAGCATGGTTACTGTTAATCCCACGTTTTATAGCGAAATAAATCCTGATTTTGAAGATGGGGATGAAATTTTGAAAGATGGATCCGGTGATATGCCCGAAATGCTTATCTGTGATCTTGATCTTAAGGAACTGCGTCGTCAAAACATCCATAACCCCCAATTTCTGGATATTCAATTGATTTAATAAAATGAAAGTTCTCCTTATTGCTGCAAATAAGCTTAAAATTCCACGCCCGGCATTACCGCTGGGCATGGCCTTTTTAACATCCTCACTTGAAAGAAACGGGCATTCTGTAAAATGCATTGACCTTTCTTTTTCGAGAGATGATGCCACAGAAATTAAAAATGCGGTGAAAGAGCAAAAGCCCGAATTGATAGGGATTTCAATAAGAAACCTTGATAATCTTTGTTTTCTTGACCCCGTATTTTTTGCCAGGGATATATTGAAAGTTGTTAAATTATGCAAAAGGGCCACAGACAGTCCGATTATTCTGGGCGGAACAGGTTTTTCTATATCTCCTAAATCCATGCTCAACTATACAGGGCTTGATTATGGTATAAGTGGAGAAGCAGAGGATTCGCTAATAAAGTTCATTAATTTTCTCCAGGGTAAACAGCCGGTAGAACATATACCAGGACTTTATTACAGAAAAAACGGAACAATTTTCAGCAACAGGTTACAGTTTATCAAAAACCTGGATGATATTCTTCTGCCCAACAGACAAATCTTTGATAAAAGTTATTTCGAATACCCGATTCCGGCGCTGCTTACCGATAAGCTGGATTCAGAATGTAATAATCAGCAAACGTTGCAAACAAAACGTGGATGCTCTCTAAATTGCATTTATTGTCCTGTAAGAAAAACCCAGGGAGCCATTGAACGTACCAAAGATCCCAAACAGGTAGTTGAGGAACTCAGGGCAATAAAAAGAGATTACCCGCATGTGGAAAAAATAGAGTTTGTTGATTCCACATTTAACATACCACAAGACCATGCAAAACAGGTTTGTGAAGAAATAATAAAATCCGGAATTAAGATAAAGTGGTCGTGTCAGCTTACTAACAAAAATATCACAAAGGAAATTGTTTCCTTAATAGAAAAAGCAGGCTGTACAAGGATTGAACTCGGCACCGATTCCCTTTCCGAGATCGGGTTGGAAAGAATGAGGAAAGAGTTTAATGTTTCCGATGTATTTAAGGTAGATGCAATGCTGGCTGCAACTACCATGAATGTTACACATTGTATTTTCCTGGGCGTTCCGGGAGAAGATGGTCACGCCATCAGGGAATCGCTGCAAAATCTTAAAAAGCTTAAATCAAATCAGTTCTATTTTAATTTTGGCATCCGCATATTGAGAGGCACCGAATTGGCTAAAATAGCAAAGCAGGAAAGGATTATTGATGAAACTTGTGATTTGTTTGTGCCTCATTACTATCTCTCTCCCCACATTGCAGAAGACCGGGAATTGATAGATTTCATTCAATCAGAAATCCTCCTGCAGAAAAAATTCTATATGTGGTATGGCTTGTCACGCAATTCTCTGTTTGAAAGGGTAAAACAGGTACGGGCAGAATTAGCCACCATGAAAATGGATTATGAACGCGTACTTTCTTATAATTCCGGGAAAATATGAATAAGGTACCAGTACTCTTTATTGACAATATGCCAAATAATGTTATCAATTTGGCCGTGGCCGATGACCAAAGGAAGAACAACTATTTTAATGTTCAAACAGGTGGTAGGCTTTTTCCGGAACTAAAATTATTTTTTGAAAACAACCGGGTTAACAGAGTTGTGTGTAACCTCGGCGGGCAATACAATTCAGACATAAGTAACACAACGTTTCTTCCCCTCATTAAGGATATTGTTAACCTATCAGACAGAGCTGGTGTTCCCGTTGTTTTAACAGGATATAATTATAGCCTTTTCCCGGAACAATCCATTGATTATTTTCATGCCAAATATGCCATTGCAGGAAACAGCCATACAGCTTTTAGGCACGCTTCTTTAACAGATATTAAGGAGTTAACCTATTCTGAAGATCACTCAGAATCTCATTCCTGCGCAGTCATTCCCTGGCAATATTCATTTACAGATGTTTATCATCAGAAGTTTTCCAATACACTGGTGCTTTCAAATCTGATGATTTCGGCAGGCAACGGTACCCATTACGAACCCGATGTAAAATCTGTTTTCGACATGCTGGAATCGGCATACACAAATACCAGGCCTGCATATGTATATATATTCGATGAGTTTTTGAAGGGTGGGTCTGCGGACCCGAAAATTTTTCTTGAAGAATACGTCCGCCGGGGTTTCAAGGCACAACTGTGCGCAACAATAGACCCGAGGAAAAATGGGTACGATGCGGAATTCTTCCAACTTTACGCAAAAGCAAGTGGAGTTTTTTTAACTATTCTTATTGGCGATTTTTCGAATGAGTCTGATATTTCATACAGATCAGGATCTATTGACGATATAATAAAATGCTGCAAACTAATTGAAAAAAATAAAATTCCCTATACTATAAACTGCTCTTTGAGCGGGTTCAGTACCACAAAGGAAACTATTGACGAGATTATTAACAGTGTACCCTATCTTGAATTTTCAGATTTCCGCTATCATTTCGGAACAAGAATTTTTCCTGGAACAGAGTTATACAGGCATGCATTACGTGAAGGATCGATTAGTAGATTTACCAACCTGCTTTTTCCGAAATTCTATATCTCGGCTGAACTAAACCAGGCTGACGTTAAAGACCGGCTGGATAAACTACTCAGAAAGCATAAATCTGCAAAAAGCCCGTTAAAAAAATCAGCTAAACAGCCTTTTTTTAAGGCACTATTTTAAATATAAATATGAAAAATATCCTGGAAGCCAGAGATATTGTAAAAAATTATCCCGGCATAAGAGCACTGGATTATGTAACGCTTGAAGTTTATGAAGGAGAGTGTTTAGGCTTAATTGGGCCAAATGGAGCAGGGAAAACAACTTTTATTGAAATTTTAGAAGGACTCAGAGAGCCCGATTCGGGAAGGATTCTCTTTCGGGGACATGCTTTTCCTGCCAACTATAAGGAGTTTATTGGCATCCAGCTTCAAAAAGCTTCTTTTCCTGATTTTCTTACGGTTAGGGAAACTATTACGCTGTTTGCTAATCTGTATAAAAAGAGCAGAAATCCGGAAGAGATGATCAGCCTTTTTGAACTGCAGGAATTTATTAACAGAGATACCCGGCAACTTTCCGGCGGCCAGTTTTTAAGGATGTCACTGGCGATAGCTTTAATCAATGACCCTGAATTGATTTTCCTCGATGAGCCGAGTACGGGGCTCGACCCCGAAGCAAGGAGGCAGGTGTGGGATTTAATTTTGCAATTAAAAAATGAGGGAAAAACAATAATTCTCACTACGCATTTTATGGAAGAAGCTGAAAAGTTATGTGACCGGATTGGTTTTTTAGACAGAGGCAGATTGATAGACCTGTCAACGCCAGCCGAATTATGCAGAAAATATAATGCCGGGAAATATATTGAACTGAAAGCTGAAGAACAGCCTCTTGTTGAAGCCATTAACCTGGAGTATTTGCTTAAAAATGATAAGCTGCTGATTCCGGTGCAAAATATAAAAGAGGTTTTACCATCTCTTATCGATTGTGATATTGACCTTGAGAACCTGAAAATATATGATGAAACACTTGATGACATTTATGTGAAACTGGTAAACAGTCCGCAGGTTTATAAAGCGCATTAAAAGGTTTTTTATGAAGAGAATTCTGGCTCTGGTTATTCCAAAACTTAGAGAAATATACAGGGATAAGGCAGGTTTTGTATGGAATCTGGTATTTCCTTTTGTAATGCTTTTTGTTCTTATTCAAACTACCGGCGATACGGAGTCTTTTTTTAAAATAGGGGAATTAAACCATGACACTGGTTCTGAACGAATTTCTGTTTTTGACTCACTGACAAAAAACGAGAAAATTTCTTTTGATTTTAAGAAAATAAACTCATTGAAGCTAGGGCTTGATCAGCTGAGTGCTGAGAAACTCGACCTGGTAATCAACTACAGGGATCAATCCTATTGGATGGGAGATTCTTCAGAAAAAAGTAAATTATTAGTTTATGTGATTCAAAGCGGTAAATATGGATATTACAAAGACCTTCGGGTAATGGAACACCCCAGTAGAAATATTTCCTATGCTATGTGGGTCTTCCCGGGAATTGTAGTGATCAATATACTATTCAGCTCTTTATTTGGAACAGGGTTTACCATTTCAAAATACCGGAAAAACGGGGTATTGAAAAGGCTTTATGGAACCCCGCTTAAAAAAACGGAGTTTCTTATTTCACAGATAATCGTGCGGTTATTGATTGTTACTGCATATATCCTGGTAATCTATTTCGGCGGAATATTATTCTTTGATTTTAAAATTCAGGGCAGTCATTTCAATATGCTGATCCTTTTTGTATCAGGTGCACTGTGTCTCATTATACTGGGCATCTTGTTGGCCTCTTTGTCAGCAAGTGAGGAAGGCGGAGGGGGCATTATTAATGTAGTGCTGTGGCCCATGATGTTTTTATCACCTATCTGGTATTCTCTGGACAATTCGCGGAAAGTCATTCAGATTATTTCAAAATTTTTCCCCACAACCTATATGCTTGACGCCACCAGGGGAATTATGCTGGAAGGAACCGGTCTGCAGGAGAACCTGTTTTACATAGGGGTCCTTCTGTTTATGGCACTTATTTTCTTATCAATAACCCTTTTTACATTTAAATGGAAGTGATAAAAAATACAACCATTGCCTACCCACACGCCCGGGGCTACAATTGTGAATCTGCCTCGCAGCGCAACCTTTTTAAATTTCTGGGAGTTGATATCAGTGAAGAAAACGTTTTTGGGCTGGATGCCAGTTTCGGGTTCACTTTTTTTGAAACAAAAAAAAACGAGCCCGACATTATAGTCGGGAAAAGTGAAATTTTCCCGCTAAATGCCGTTAAACTGCTGGGATTTAAGGTAAATGAGATCAAGACCTATAACAGTGCAAGATTATTTGACACTATAAAACAATACATTGACGAAGGCTGCCCATTACTGTGCAGAGTGGATATGGGGCACTTGAGGTATCTCAAACTGGCTCCCGGAAATTATTTTGGAGGTTATTTTATAGTAATAGTTGGGTATAATGAATCCGAACAGGCGCTCACCATTTCAGATATTCAGTTTGATGAACTTCAAACGGTTACTATTGCTGAATTCAGCAAGGCACAATCCAGCATCGATTCGCATCCGGTAAACCCCAACAGGCAGGTGTTCGTATATAAAAATTTTCACGCCTTATTTGACCTGGAAAAGAATTGCCCGTTGGCTATAAGAACTGCAGTAAGAAATTTCTTAAAACCCAGGATTTCAAATTTTGGACTGCCGGCTATTCATAAACTGCGGTCAGCGGTTGCAGGATGGGAAAAAACTAAATCATTTTCTGCAGTAACCGGGGAAACTAGTTTTATGGTAAATGATTCTCCTTTGATTCACCAATGTCAACGGTTTGCAAAAAGTATTGGAGAATTTGGATCTGATGGTGCATTTTTCAGATCAATGTATTCTGTTTTTCTTGATAATTGTTTTCAGGCATGCGGTAAAACCCTGCTTAACGAAGCTACTGCTCTTATAGCTAAAAGTGCGGGCTACTGGAAACAGATCTTCGCACTAATGCAAACTATTGATAATAAAACAACCAAGTCAGATATAAGCAACATGTTACTCGAAACAGATGTAAAGTTAATAGAGATACTTAAACTCGAAACCAGGGCTTTTGATACTTTAAAGAGATTTTAAGATGGATTACATTGAAATAATGGGTGCAAAAACGCATAATCTCAGGAATATCAGTTTAAAGATTCCTAAAAATAAATTGGTGGTGGTTACAGGAGTGTCGGGCTCTGGCAAGTCATCGCTTATCATGGATACCCTGTACAATTATTCGAAACGGATGTATTTAGAAGCACTCTCATCTTCAAATATTTATAGTAACCAGGAGTGTAAAGTGGATTGCATCAACGGCACACAGGCTCCTGTGGCCCTGGAGCAAACAGTTGGCCGCTACAGTAACCCGAGGTCCACGGTAGGCACCTTACTGGGCCTGGAGGGGTATTTCAGGGTACTTTATTCGGTATTGGGCAAACCTGTTTGTCCGGAATGCGGGAAGGATGTATTGACGGAATATTGTGAGAGCTGCCGGATTTACACAGGAAAACTTGCACCTCAAAATTTCAGCTGTAACCATAAAGATGGAATGTGTTTGCATTGTAACGGGCTCGGAAAAAAACTAAACTTCTCTGAGGAGAGAATAATTCCCGACAAAGCAAAAACCCTGACCTGGATATGGAATAAAGCAATTCCCCACACTTTTGCAACCCCTGGAAACAGGAAGGTTTTCGAAATGCTGTGTAAATCTGAAGGGGTTCTTATGGATACAGCATTTGCAGATTTGACGGAGAGTTTTCAAAAAAAATTCTTCTACGGAGACGATAAAACCTTTACCGTAAAATTAAAAAAAGTTACAAATTATCTGCAGCATACGGGTGTTATTAATTACTTAACAGAACAGTACAAAAAAACGTCTTCACAAAGTAGGCAACAAGCGGTGGAAGCCTATCTTGATGATCTGACTTGCCCCGATTGCAGGGGAGGGAAACTTCGGGGCGATTCTCTTAGCGTAAGGATAATGGGAAAAAATTTTTATGATATTCAAAACCTCAGTTTTGACGAACTTCATTTTTTTTTAAAAAGCATCGTTATTGACGGAAAACTTACAGATGTTTTAAAAAAAACAATGGATGCCATATTTGATAAAATACAAAAAATTTCCAGATTGGGCTTGGGATATTTGTCAATGATACGGGGGACGGGAACCCTTTCGAGCGGCGAACTGCAAAAGTTACTGCTATCAAAGCATGTATGTTCAGACCTGACAGGTGTGATGTATTTGCTCGATGAACCTACAATAGGGATGCATGAACATGACACGGAAAATTTGCTTGATATACTGAAAGAGCTGAAAGAAAAAGGGAACAGTGTAATTGTGATTGAACATGATGATAATATTATACGAAATGCAGACCATGTAATTGAAATAGGCCCCGGAGCCGGGAAAAACGGCGGGAAACTGGTTGCCCAGGGATCCTACGAGGAATTAAAGGGGAACCCACGCTCCTCTCTGTTTTGCGGAACACAAACCGTACCTACTTATTTTCGTTCCGGCAATGAAGCAACACACTTTATTCATATCAACGGTTTGAACAGGTATAATTTAAAAAATGTAGCAGTATCGTTTCCGGCCAACAGCCTCATTACGGTTACAGGGGTAGCGGGAGCCGGCAAAAGTACTTTAGTTAAACAAATTTTTAGCCGGTTAACAGGCTTAAACGGGCATAACACTGCCAGAGATGAGACATTTAAGAAAATCATTTACATTGACCAGAAGCCGATCGGAATTTCCCCCAGAAGTAATATTGCAACATACCTGGATATTTTTACTCCTATAAGGGAGTTATTTGCTGCACAGGAAGAAGCTGTTAAACAGCACCTTGATACAGCAGCGTTCAGCCTGAATATGCCCGGTGGAAGGTGCGAAAAATGCAAAGGCTCCGGTTTTTTAGAAGTAGATATGTATTTTATGAGTGCAGAGTATGTTAGTTGCGATGAATGCTCTGGAAGAAGATTTAACAAAAATATCTTACAGGTAAAATACCGGGAATTTACCATAAATGATATTTTAAACCTGACTGTTGATGAAGCGTTGGATGCTTTTAAACCGCTGAAGGAAAGCAAAATTGTTTCCACGCTCAACCTGCTGGAAAAATTCGGTCTTGGCTATTTAAGTTTGGGGCAGACAACAGAAACGCTTTCCGGGGGCGAAGCTCAGAGAGTTAAATTATTAGCGGAGCTCATATCAAAATCAAAAATACCCTCATTATTTCTTTTCGATGAACCCACTACCGGCTTACACAGGTATGATGTGGCCAAACTGATTGAATTATTAAAGGGGTTGATTTCCATCGGACATACCGTTATCGCAATTGAACATAATCCCGATATTATTTTGAACGCTGATTTTGTCATTGATATGGGACCCGGATCAGGAAACCAGGGTGGCACTGTTGTATTTTCCGGCACCCCGGAGGAGCTGGTAAAAAGCGAAGCATCCATTACCGGCAAGTGTTTCCAATCCTCTTTTTATCCTGTTAAAGTATGTTAAAAATACCATTATAGCCCCTGCTTGAGTGAAAGATTTCAGGCGTATAAAACGGGAGCCCTTCCCTTTTAATATGTGATAAATAATCACGATCATTTTTCATCCATTAAACTTTACTGAAATGAAATGTTTTTTAGTTATGCCACCATGGTCACCAATGGACGTATACACAGGCGAATTCAGCAAAACCGTAAGTGGCGTATGGCCTCCAATCGGACATTTATGCTCACTGGCCGCAACGCTGAAACAAAAAGGGAATCATGTAGAAATAATTGACGGGGCGTTTGTCAATTACAGCAAAATACTTCAGAAAATTAGTGAAGACCGGCCAGATTTTGTGGGTTTGTACATTAATGCTTTTTTATGGAATAGCGCCTCAAAATTGATGGAGATGATAAAATCAAAACATCCGGATATCTATATGGCCATCGGCGGCCCACTACCTTCTGCCTGGAAAGAAAAATGCTTTGAAGAAAGCGACTATGTTGATTTTGTATTCTTTGGGGAAGCTGATTATTCCGTGACAGAATTAGTGGATTGTTTAAAACACAAACAACCGGTTGATAAAGTGAGGGGGATTATCTACAGAAATGGATCTTCAATCATTAAAACGCCCGCCGCTCTTATTATCAAAGACCTAGATCAGCTGCCGTTACCTTCCCGTGAATTAATTGATAATCACCGCTACAAGCCACCTCTTGAGACATATACTAAACTACCTGTTACCTATATTTTTTCATCGAGAGGATGTACAAACAGATGTTTGTATTGCTATCAGA
This sequence comes from Ferruginibacter sp., assembly GCA_049291115.1. Lineage (GTDB taxonomy): Bacteria > Bacteroidota > Bacteroidia > Chitinophagales > Chitinophagaceae > Ferruginibacter. The sequence continues at coordinate 14,770 of JBATOU010000031.1, read as the reverse complement.
TTTCAGATAAACCGGGAATCAGGTTCAGGAGTTCTGATAATGTACTTGCTGAAATTGAAGAAAGTGTACTCAAATACAAGATGAAAGAAGTCAGGTTTTTTGACGACAATTTTGCTTATGATATGGACCGCGTAGACAGAATTTGCGATGGTTTGCTAAAGGCCAAATATAAAGTATCGTGGTATTGCTCAAGCCGGGTTGACAATGTGAGTTTGGAAATGCTTAAAAAAATGAAAGCCGCAGGTTGCTGGGGGGTATTGTATGGTGCTGAATCAGGCGTTCAAAAAAACCTGGTTACCCTTCGCAAAAACGCCACTCTTGAAGAAACTGCACATGCAGTGGCATTAACACGCAAAGCAGGAATGAGACCATTTACTCCATTTATATTCGGAATTCCCGGGGAAACGTATGAAGATGGACTCAAATCTATAGAGTTTGCCTGCAAAATAAAACCATTTTCCGTAAACTTTCATACACTTACTCCTTTTCCGGGAACAGAACTGTTTGATAATGTAGAAAAATATGGAAAAAAGGAAGGCGACTTTAAAGATTTTACTTTTGAGAAAGCTGTTTTTGTACCGCATACTATGACAAAACAGGAAATTGTTAAACTCCGCGAAATAGCGTTCAAAAAATTCTTTTCCAGGCCGTCATACATTCTTATGCGGCTCCTGGCAATCAGGTCGTTCACCGATATAAAAATCCTGTGGAGCGGCTTCAGGGCTTTTGTTCATATGTATTTGAATAAAAAGTCATTTCATGTTGATTAATAACAGTACAATTTTCCTGCAGAAAATACTATTGCATTGAAAAAAATAATAGACAATTTTGTACCAATAGAAGGAAGGCATTGTGTAACCACCGCACTCAGACACCTCTTCATTTTTAATGGTTGGGATATTTCAGAAGATATGCTGTTCGGTTTGGGCTCGGGGTTAGGCTTCGCCTATTTTGAGGTTTCTGGCCTTCCGGTTGTAGCAGGGCGTTCTAATGTTGGAGCGTTCGAAAAGGCCCTTTCCGAAAATATGGGAATCCCATTTAAGATACGTTCAACAACCAGCAATAAAAAAGCATTAACCGATCTTAAAAAATCAATTGACTCGGATAAACCATTAGCTGTTTATGTTGATATGTTTTACCTCTCTTATATTAAAAAAACCAACCATTTTGGCGGTCATGTTATTGTTGTGTTTGGGTATGATGAAGAGAAGGATGTATTCTATGTTTCAGACAGGGATTCAGTGGAAAAACAAATAGCACTTAACCCTGAAGCCATTAAGTCAAACTATCATATTATTCCCACCAAAGAGCTTGTTGTTGCCAGAAGCTCTGCCTTTCTGCCCTTTCCGGCTAAAAACAAATGGATTGATGCTTTTCTTTCTGCACACAGCAGAACGGAAATTACCCCTTTGATGATCGTAAAAAGTATCAAATATAATTTGGCTGCAATGACAAAGCAGCGGGAGAAGAATATAGGGCTTCCTGCTATTAAATTATTTTCAGAAAAAATTTTGTTGTGGAAAAACATGCCAGAAGAAGTTCTTTCAGCGGGAGCCCTTAATTGTTACACCATGATAAACCAAATTGGTGGAACCGGAGGAGGAGCTTTCAGGAGCATGTACGGAAATTTCCTCCGGGAAGCTGCAGAAGTACTGAAGAGTAAGCAACTGGCAGGCTGTGGTGCAAATTATCTGGAGGTAAGCGAAAAGTGGGATAAAGTTGCACAAGACTTTTTGGAAATACATCAATTTCCAGCCACTGGAAAAATTCAGGAAATATCCAGGGCGGTGTACCGTATTTTTGAAAAAGAAAGGAAGATACTGGCCAGCCTTGAGCAACTGGTTCAACCCTGATACTTCCGGTATATATGAATATGAATAAACTGAAAATCCCGATGCTGGCATTATCTGTTTTATTTTCAGTAATAATTTTGTTGGATATTGAGTTGTACCTGTTCAGTTTAGTAAGATCTTTCTCGTTCCAGATTTCTTTGTTAATCATGTTGTTTGCAATTGTTTCACTTTATAACAGCAAGCTGGTTTCATTTATCCACTTTACTCTGTCCGCCTTTTCACTTATTTTCATTTTGGTAAGGTCAAATGATGCGTTGTTTAAGGCCAACCTGGTTTATGCTGCCAAAAATTCCGGGAACACGATTAAAATTTTTCATGCCAATGTTTTTATTGATAATAAGCAAACAGAATCTTTGTTTTCTGAGATTGAAAAAAATGACGTTGATATTTTTACCGTTGTTGAGGCCAGCCGGTTAGTGACCAACAGGCTGTTAAAAAAGTATGATTCGTCCTATTCATATAAAATATATACCGAGAATTTTGCTGATTACAATATTTTACTTTTTTCAAGGATTCCGCTTTACACAACTAAGGTAAAAATGCTTCCGGGAACAGATTCGATACCGTATATTGAAGCCAGGTTGATGTTGGGCAGAACCGAAGTCTCTCTTTTGGTTTTACATTTGTGTCCACCGATGTCTGTAATGGCATGGAAAGAAAGAAATGCCCAGCTTGAATATATTAGCGATGTTTGCGGGCAAGAAAAGTCTCCTGTTGTAATTATTGGTGATTTCAATTGTGTTCCGTGGGATATTGAAATGCGGAAATTTAAAAAAAAATCTGGTGTCGTGGATTTTCGAAAGGGGCTGTCGCCCAGCTTCCCGGCAGATAATTTTATTGCAAAAATTCCTATTGATTATATTTTAACATCTCCGGATATCAATTGCAATTCTTTTAAAACGGTTTGCATCAAGGGCTCTGACCATTCGGGCGTTGTTGGCAAATACAGCTTCAACACTCCGGCCAATTAACTGATATCACTAACGTATATTTACAGATGTACTCCTTCATTGCAAATGGGATGGCTAAACTGATGCCAGTACTATTAGCCTTTTTAATAAGTACAGAAGCCGGCTCCCAAACAGTTATTACGGGCTCTGTGACCGATGGAAAAGATGACCCTGTTCAATCGGTGAATATTTTTATTGAAGGAACTTTTGATGGCAGTTCTTCAGATTCTGCCGGTAATTTTATATTCCGGACCCTTCAGACAGGAGTTGTTCGAATAACATTTGAAAGTATTGGGTTTAAGAAACACATAAAAACGCTTGAATTAAAACCGGGCGACACGGTTCTGGTCAATGCAGTACTGGATATTGACATTTACGTAATGGAGCCGGTAAGTATAATTGCCGGAACTTTCGAGGCTAGTGATAAAAAGCGATCCACTATTTTGAAGCCATTCGATATAGAAACTACTGCAGGTGGTGCTGCCGATATTTATCAGGTACTGCAGATGCTTCCCGGAAACCAGCATGTTGGTGAGAGCGAAGGGTTGTTTGTACGGGGAGGAGATGCTTCAGAGTCAAAAACCTTTATAGATGGCATGCTTGTAAAGAACCCCTTTTATGGAAAAATTCCCGACATTCCGCAAAGAGGCAGATTTCAACCCTACCTTTTCAATGGGATCGTTTTCAACTCCGGAGGCTATTCTGCCGAATATGGCAAAGCTCTTTCATCGGCACTTATTTTGAACATAAAGGAAGAACTGGACACTTCTTCGTCATCATTTGGCCTGAATTTGGTAAGTACAAATCTCTATGCAGGAAAGACGTGGGGAAAGGCCTTTTTGGGAACAGGAGTCAGTTATTCTAATCTGAAGCCATTTTTTAAACTGGATAAACAGATCACGGATTGGATAAAGCCGGTTGAAACAATTGAAGGCGAATTGAATTATAAGTTTCGTCCTTCAAAAGGAGTACTAAAAATACATTCTAATTTTTCGAGTTCAGTACTTTCTCTCAAATACCAGGATTTCGCTGGCAACGATTTAATTGATAAATTATACTCTAATAAAAACAAAAATATCTTTTTCCTTACGTCTTACAGAATACCTTTAGGAAACGGCTTCAGTCTTTCGTCAGGATTTTCACATGCTGCTAATGCCAATGAAACATTTGTAAATCAGTATAACCTTTCCTATACAGAGAAACTTTTTCAATTAAGGGCCGTATTGTCGAAGCAGCGAGGATCAAACGGCTTCAGGATAGGGGGAGACGTCAGCTTATCAAGAAATACATATGCAGACTCTTATTTTCTCACATCTAAACTTGCATCAAACGAGTACTCATCTTTTATAGAAAGTGATATTTATTTGTCGAAACTCTTTGCTTTGCGAACAGGTTTAAGAGCCGAGTACTCTTCAGTGATAAGACGGGGTAATCTTGCACCAAGAATATCTCTGGCGTATAAAGTATCTCTGTACAGCCAAGTCTCTTTTGCTTATGGTATTTTTAACCAGATACCCGGGGATACAATATTACTGTTGACTAAAAACCTGGATTTTTCGAGGTCAAACCACTATATTGTTAATTATCAAAGGATAAAAGAAAACAGAACCTTACGCCTTGAATTATATGAAAAGCGGTATTCAAACCTGGTGGGTATCAATTCAGACAACCAGTTTACTGCTGCTGTAACTGGCTACGCCAGGGGATTCGATCTTTTTTGGAGAGATAAAAAAAGTTTGAAAAATACCGACTATTGGATTTCCTACTCATTGATAGATACAAAAAGGAAAAACCATCAGAATAACATCGTTACAATACCATCATATATATCTACACATACAATTTCTGTAATATACAAATACCAGGTTCCTAAACTAAATACCACATTTGGAATTACATACAAATTTGCTTCCGGGCGATTTTATAAAAATCCCCGGGGCTTCGAAGAAATCACGCCCGCATATCACAATGTAAGCCTGAGTGCCGGTAAGCTCATTGGCTTGTTTCGGAAGTTTTCGGTGTTTTACATTTCTGCAGACAATATTTTTAACCGTTATAATGTATATGGGTATAAATACAGCGCTGATGGAAATCAAAGGCTATTAATAGGGCCCCCAAACTTACGATCTGTATTTGTTGGATTTTATATTACGTTTTAGTTACAAAAATTACTAACATGAAAGTAGTAAAGTTACTGCTCATCATTTTATGCGGCTTTGCGCCCAGTAATGATGCAAATTGCCAGGACTATATTGCAGCAATGAAATCAGCAATCAGCAAACTGGATGTCGCTGACAATGAAATAAAATATATGGATGCAGCCAATACGTTTACAAGAATTATGGCAGCAAAACCCTCAGAATGGCTGCCGCCCTACTACACAGCATATAGCTTTCTGGTAGCCAATTATTTCGTTAAATCTAAAGACAAAAGAGACTTGCTGCTAGACAGGGCTGAAGACTTTGTTAAAATTGCAGAAGCAAATTCAAAGAACAAAACTGAAATAGAACTTATTCTTCTCAGGGCCTATATTTACCAATCGAGGGTAGCAATTGATCCTCCTGTGCGGGTATCAAAATATCAATCAACAGCAGAAAAACTACTCGAACAGGCGAATAAAATCGACCCGGAAAACCCCCGTTATTACTTTTTGGTGGGACAAAACCTGTTCTATACCCCGAGATTTTTTGGCGGAGGGAAAGGCCGGGCGAAAAAATTTCTGGAAACGGCCATTCAAAAGTATAAAACCTATACAGCTCCAAGTGAGTTGCACCCCCATTGGGATCTCCCTACAACGTTAAAGTTATTGTCACAGTGTAATTGACAAATGGATTGTTTCTTCGAATTGTATTTATGCACACCTTTACAAACTTATTCATAGTCTTCCTGGCAGCAACGCTGTTTAATTTTCTATTAACTAAAGTGAAGCAGCCAGGAATGATCGGTGAAATATTCGCCGGGGTGCTTCTCGGGCCTGTATTTTTAAATCTTATCAACAGAGGTGCTGCATTTAATATGCTGTCGGATTTGGGAGCCCTTTTTTTGGTAATTATGGTGGGGTTGGGCATAAGTGTGAATGATTTAACGAAGATACTTTTTAGTAAAGTTATTTTGATAGGTATCCTGGCTTTTCTGATTCCCTTTCTGTGCGGGATAGGTGTGGGCATTTATTTCAATCAGGGTATTTTCTCTTCTTTGGTCATAGGCCTTTGTATTGCAATGACAGCTTTGCCCGTTAGTATTAAAATTCTTCATGAACTGGGGTTGGTAGATTCAGAAATGGGCAGGTGCATCATCTCTGCAGCAATATTTGATGACGTTGTGGCTTTCATTTTGTTTGGCATTATCAGTAATTTTATTAAATCTGGGTCTTCTTCTGGCAGCATTATAATTGCATCTTTTGCTTCAGTTTTTAAGGGTCTGATTTTGCTGGTATTACTGTTTTTGGTTAACTACGGTTCAAACTGGCTTTTAAAAAAAGAAAATCTGGCAGAAAGATTCAGTAGGCGGTTAAATAACTCTTCGGTCTCCATGTTCAGTATCTTTTTCTTTTTTATTTTATTATTTTCGGCCATTACCGAGTTGCTTGGTTTTCATTTTATTATCGGCGCATTCTGGGGTTCACTCTTTGTATCAGATAAAATTATCGGAGAACAGAATTTTAATAAAATCAAGATGGCCTGCAGTGCATTATCTATCAGCCTGTTTACCCCTTTTTTCTTTGTTAATTTGGGGGCAGAGTTCCGGTATGATTCGATAAGCAATGCCGGGTTGCTGTTCTCAATCCTCTTGTTTTCTTATTTATCAAAAATAATGGGCGGATACCTCGGTGGAATCCTTATAGGGCAAAGTAAAAAATTATCTCTTTTAATAGGCACAGGACTTAATGGCAGAGGGATTATGGAAATAGTGATAGCAAAAATCGCCTACGAGGAAAAATTAATAAATCCTGAAATTTTTTCCATACTTATTATAATCGGTATAGTAACAACTTTAACAACTCCCATTATGTTAAAGTCAATTTTACGGCCAAAGCAAATGAAATTTTTGCCCGAAAATGCTATAGGGGAAACAGAAAAAAGGCGAATTAAAACTGATATTTCCACAAATCAAAGGGAATCTCACCTGATTTAACCCGCTGTCGTGCTGCAGAATAAACCATTACCAAACACTGAGGTACTTTTGGGAGAAACCATAAAAGCACTTTGCAAAGTTGAGATCTACAAAGCGCTTTTTTTAATGGTTGCTCCATTCTTACTGCAGAGGTATTACCTATATCAGGTTTGGGCTCAGTCTATAATTTTGAAAAACCCCTCTCGTTACCTTCTAACCGAAAAGAGCAATGCTAAATACACAGTTGTACAGCTAAAATAAAAAACCCCGCCAAAGGCGGGGCAGGTGTTTCCACTTCTTGCTTTCTTAATAGGTGTGGCTTGTTTCTTTTTCTACAGTATTTTTAGCTTTTGCAAGCACATCTTTCATTTCCTGCGGAACATATTCTTCGTACAGTTTTTTCCCTTTGTCCTTTAATTTAGACTTCAGTTGCTGTTTTTCATCAGCGTTCATTTTATTGTACTTGTAAAGGCCGTAAGCCGCCACGCCGGCAAGCAAGAGACCTAATCCTTTTTTTCCATTCATTTCAAACTGATTTTAATTGTTAACAGATTAATTTTTTGTAGAATCGGCTGCCTGGGCCTGTTTTTTATCTTTCTTTTTACCAAGGATGTACCCACCGGCAGCACCTACCACGCCACCAATAACGGCACCTTTTGCATTTTTGCCAATAACGGCACCGGCTACTGCACCACCCACGCCCCCGATGATGGCACCCTTGGTAGCATTAGTGGGTCCTTTCTTTTCGGGAGTGGCAGTTGTTGTTGAACCTGTAGAACCGGTTCCTGAAGTACTTCCTGTACCAGTACCGGTATTATCCGGGGCAGTAGTAGTTGTGGTGCTTGGGGTTGTTGTTGCAGTGTTTGTTTCTGCTGTTTTTTTAACCTTGGGTGCCACTTCTTTTTCCCTTATGATCACCGTTTTCTTTTCAATAATTACAGGGGGAGGAACTACGGCTGCAGGCGGAGGCGTAGTGGAAACCGGAACCACAGCTGTACCGGTATCGGTAGAAGCATTGTTATTATACATAGAAGCAGAATCCTGCAGAATCAGGTTTTTGCCAGTATCTGTTTCTTCGGTTTTTGATTTTGTTTGGCAGGCTACTAAAACTGCTGCCAATGTAATGCCGGTTATCAACTTTTTCATTTGTTATTTTTTAGATTTTATTAGTTAAATAGGTATAAAAACTATGCCAATATTTTAAGTATTCAGACGTAATTAATCAGCAATTCTGTTGCCAAACTGCTCAATGGGTGCACAAACATACTATTAAGACGGATTATGCCTGGTTTTGGTCCTCAGCAAAAGGATGTTCAGGAGTAATTTTCACATTATTTTATCAAATGCCTGCCCCGCAAATAATTTTGACAAACCCGGCACCTGGAAACAGAAAAGGAGCGATGGTTATTGAGCTACTAATTAACCGGGCTGTTTTCTTTTTCTCTGGCGGCAGCCACCCACCTGATTTGCCCGTAACTGAACTGCGGCAGCTTTTCTTTAACCTGTGCGTAACCCGAAATACCTTCCTCATCCAGTACGGCAGCTATTTCAAGCCTGGTTTCAAGGCTTAAAAGTTTGTCGATGGCAAGGGAACCGTTTTTTACAAAATGTTCCAGGTGGCTTTCGATGGTGCCAATGGTAAGGTTACGCTCTGTTGCAATCTGTTCTGGCGTTTTGCCTTGCTGAAAGAGGTCGAATGTGAGTAATTTGGTATCGGGCTTTTTAACGGCCGGCGCTTTTTTCTTTTTAGAAGGGTTGGTTTCAAGGTTATGCATATTGGTTTCAATCCCAAAAAATTCACAATATGCCACAATGATGGCTAAAAACTCTTTTCCGTATTGTTTGATCCTGCTTTTTCCCAAACCCTTGATCTGCTCCAGCTCCTTTTCTGTTTGTGGAAAATAGGCAGCCATTTGTTCCAGCGAACCTGAACTGCAGATCATGTACAGGGCCGTGTTTTGCTGCGCTGCAAGTTCATTCCGTTTTTCACGCAGCTGGTTAAGCAGGTTGTGTTTTGACGTGTTTTCTCCATATGTTCCCGTGCCCGAATAAATATTTACGGGATATTTTTCTTTTTTATATGCCGCTTTATGTTGCTGATATGCTGCACCGTTAAAACCGGCCACACAGTTTTCAAGCAAGTAAATTCTTTCTGCTATAGCATCAAATAGTTTTCCGGCCCTGGTTGAAAAGTCCATGGCAAGTTGCCGGTTATCGGTTACCGCAGGTACTTTTTGCAATTGCGTTTTTGGCCCCTGCAGCTGTTCTTTAAACCAGCCGGCAGCTTTTGAAAAACGATCTTTGAGGGGATTGTTATTTTCGGGCAGCAGACCGGGTGTGAATAATGCCTGCAACTGAGTGGAAAATTTTTTTCCATGTTTTGCAAACAGCTCTATGGAAACACAGACCGACTTTGCCCATTCAATGGATTTTATGCCAAACGCATTGTTTTGAACAATAAAATCCTTCAGCTTTTCGGCATCCTTTTCCATTCCGGTAAAATCCACCAATTCAAATAAAATTTCCTGCTGGTAATTTTGAATGGCCTGCTGCAGTATATTTTCCTGTTCGCCCGCTGAAACCTGTTGTTTTGAAAATGCCACGATCCTCGGATCACTGCGCAGGCTTTGCAGGGGAATGGCAGAATTGAGTACGATGCCATCGAGTGTACGGCAGCGGCTTAGCGCTACATACACCTGGCCGGGGGCAAATGCTTTTTCGGCATCTATTACTGCATAATCGAAGGTAAGGCCCTGGCTTTTGTGAATGGTAATGGCCCAGGCAAGCCTTAAGGGATAATGCGTAAAGGTACCCAGCACATCTTCTTCAATATGCTGTTTACCCTTATCGACCGTATACTTCACGTTTTTCCAAATATCTTTCTTTACTTCTATAGCGGTTTTTGAACCATCATTATCAATTGTTACAACAATATTTTCTGCATCAATTTTTGTTACAATCCCGATTTTGCCATTAAAATACCTGCGAACCTTCTCGGTATCATTTTTAATGAACATTACCTGCGCTCCTTCTTTGAGGCGAAGCGCTGCATCAATGGGATACATTCTTTCAGGAAAATCTCCTTCTACGGCTGCGTTGAAAATAAATTGTTTTGCAGGGAGCTTATCCATTTCTTCATTGTTAATGGAATCGGCCTTATAATTATGCGTGGTAAGTGTGATGATGTTTTCTTTTGCCGCTTTCTTTTTGAACCGGGTGCTCAACAGTTCGTACCCTGCTTCGTCCATTTCGTTATTGCGCACTTTGTTGAGCAGTTCAATAAATTCAATATCGCTTTGCCGGTACACATGCTGCAGTTCTATATATACTGGATTTTGTTCTTTTACCACCTGGCTGCTGAAGAAGAACGGGTTTTCGTAAAACTCCCGGAGCATTGTCCATTCCTCTTCTTTTACTACGGGCGGCAACTGGTACATATCGCCGATATATAATACCTGCACACCACCAAAGGGGCTTTGATAACGGCTGCGTACCTGGCGCAGGATGGTATCCATGGCATCAAGAACATCTGCACGCACCATGCTTATTTCATCAATAATGAGCAGTTCGAGCTGCTGCATCACTTCTTTTCGTTCGTTGCTGAGTTTGATCTTGCTGAACAGGCTGTGTTTGTCTACGGAATTTTCATTATTACCGGGCCTGCTCCCAAAAGGAAGAAAGGGCGAAAAGGGAAGTTGAAAAAAAGAGTGGATGGTGGTTCCGCCGGCATTGATGGCCGCCACACCCGTGGGCGCCACAATAGCACAGTTCTTTGGCGTATTTTCTTTAATGTATTTTAAGAAAGTGGTTTTACCTGTGCCGGCCTTACCGGTAAGAAATACGGCCTGCCTGCTGTTGTTGATAAAGGCAGCTGCGGTGGAAAAGGATTGATTGTGTTGAAAATCGGTACTCATGAAAATCGGCTATAAAAGTAAAGTATTTTATGAAGTCATAATAAGACGTTTAATACCATTCGTTAACCTGTTTACATGAAAGTTTAATAAGTAGCCCCAATGGTAATTTCCAAGCTTCAAATAAGTTAAAACCTGAGCAGTATGAACTTCGTTAAGTGCTTCAACAGTCTTTATTTCTAATATTATTTTATTTTCTACTACAAGATCAATTCTGTATCCATGCTGTAACTTTATTTCTTTGTAGATGACCGGCATTGGTTTTTCACGTTCAACAAACAGGCCATTTTTTGTCAATTCATAATACAGGCATTCTCTGTAGGCAGACTCTAACAAGCCCGGGCCCAGTATTTTATGTACTTCGATGGCACAACCAATAATGGTTGACGTAAGAAACTGCTGCGACATTTTTTTATCTTTTGAAGTAGAAAGTTGTTACACAGAGCAGTACAGAGGAGACACGGAGTTGCACAGAGTGTTTGCGTGTGTTGGGTTTCTTGTTTTTTCCCTGCGTTTCTCTGCGTCTTCTCTGTGGTTCTCCGTGATCCAGCCCATAACCCCAACTTATTAAAAAGAAAGGGGCAAAACATTCAGTCTTGCCCCTTACATAAGAGGTTAACTTATGCCACCGCTTTATTGCTGCCGAGCATGAGCAGCTCATTAGCCTGTATTTCGGTAATGTATTTTTTGTTACCCTCTTTATCGGTATAGGTACGGCTGGTGAGCTTTCCTTCAATGGCCACTTCGGCGCCCTTGGCCAGGTATTTTTCTGCAATTTCGGCCAGCTTGCCCCAGGCAATGATATTGTGCCATTGGGTTTCGGTAACTTTTTCACCTTTGGCATTGCGGTAGCTTTCGTTGGTGGCTACGGAGAAACGCACTAATTTTTTCCCGCTTTCTGTGTTGCGTACTTCCGGTGCGTTGCCTAAATTTCCAATCAGTTGAACTTTGTTTTTTAATGCGTACATGTCTTTAAAATTTTGATGTTTAAAAAATTTGTTTATTTCAGCCAACCGTTTTTGCGATTGACAGAACAAAGATGGGGTGGCGGGAAAAGCGTATCCGGTTTTTAAGCGTTTACTTACGATTATAACCGTTTGTAATTGTTTGTTGTCGGATATAACCTTGTAAAAGCTTAGAGATCAGTCTCGAAAAATTTTGACAGGAATAAAAATTTTTGAAGAAAAAAAGGAAAGGCAGGTGTTAATACCTTATACTATCCCGCCTTTATATACTTTATGAGCGTATTTTTAAGATCCTGCTGGCTGAAAGGCTTGGTGAGAATAAAGTTCATGCCGCTTTTAAGTACATCGCTGCTAACTTCTTCGGCAATATTTGCGGTGAGGGCAATAATTGGTATATCCTTGTTGCTGTTCCGGATGGTGCGGGCAGCTTCGTAACCGTCCATTTCGGGCATATTAAGGTCCATGAGCACCAGGCTGTGCCGGGAAGGATTAAATTTTTCCACGGCTTCTTTTCCGTTTACGGCCACATCGGTATGAATGCCCCATTTTTCGAGCAGCTTCCTGGCCACCAATACGTTTACAGAATTGTCTTCGGCCAGTAAGACAGCTTTACCGGCAAAAGAATTTTTTTCTTCATCCAGGCTAAGCTGTTTATCTGCCTGCTGCTCCAGCACTTTTACAATAGGGAATGTTTGTACAAAACTAAAGTGGGAACCCTTGCCCGGCTCGCTTTTAACCAGCAGGGTAACACCCTGCATCTTAAGAATATTTTTTACGATAGAGAGACCCAGGCCGGTGCCACCGTAACTTCGGCTGGTGGAAGAATCGGCCTGCGTGAACGGTTCAAAGATCAAAGGCAGCTTATTGCCACAAATGCCGATGCCGGTATCTTCAACGGTGAACTCCACGGTGCAGTTTCCCGAATTACCCACATCAATTCTCCGGAGCTTGAATTTTACATGTCCCTTGTCGGTAAATTTAATGGCATTGCTCAGCAGGTTTACAAATACCTGGCTGCTGCGGGTGGGGTCGCCTCCAATATGCGGCGGAATGCGTTCGTCTATTTCGAGCAGGAGTTCTATATGTTTATCATCGGCGGTTTTTTTAAAACCCCGGCAGATTTTGGTGGCAAGTTCTTTCAGGCTCATGGGTACGGTTTCGAGCTGCATCATGTTGGCATCGAGCTTCCCGTAATCGAGTATATCGTTTACGATCACCATCAGGTTGTTGCCCGAAAAACTGAGCGTATCCACGTATTCTTTTTGTTGCTCGGTAAGGTTCTTATTGTCTTTTTGCAACAGTTGTGAAATGCCAATTACGGCATTGAGCGGCGTGCGTATTTCGTGGCTCATGGTGCTCAGGAACTGCGATTTTGTTTTGAGACCTTTTTCGGCTTCTTCTTTTGCCTGCGTGAGTTTGTACGACGAGCGGTTAGAAAGTATGAGCGATTGAAAGAAGAAGAAGAGGATAAAACAAACCAGTTCAAAAAGCTTAAAATGCGGTATGAGGTTGAAATAGTTTGTAATAACATAAATGAACAAAGAGGCTGCCACCACGCAGCTCCAGATGCCATACTTGGCACCTGGCCGTTTGTTTTTCCATGCCCTAATGAAAATTACAATGCCATAAATAATGTATAAGAGCAGGAGAAAAAGATAGTAATCTACATAGTTGGTAAACACGATCGTTGGCGTAACCGCTATAATAGCGGCATAACCCATGCTGATCAAAATGAGCAGGTAAGAAATAAGCAGGTTGTCTTCTTCGGGATAAATGCCCCTTATATACATGATAAAGAAGGCACTGCCCAGGCAAAGGGTAATATACTCGAGCCGCAGGGTTAAAAAGAAGCTGAGGCCGGGGAAGATATTGTGCAGGGCATAATAATCGGACCCCATAATGCGGTAGCTGTACACCAGGCAAAAAATCGCAAAATATAAAATGGGCTTTTCTGAACGGCTGAAAAAGAAAAGCGCAAAAAAGAAAATGGCACCCATAAAAAGACAGCCGCCTAAAAAGATATCCTGTCCCAGGTTTCTTTTATAACGTTGTACCATATAGGAAGAACTACCTAATTCTATATTTTTTGAAACGCCACCCTTGGCATGCACAAAATTGCTTACCTGCAGTACCAGTTCGTTGGTGTCTTTAAGGTTTCTTAATAGGGCGATCTGCCCGTTCCAGTGCGGTTCCGATGTTTCTTTGCTGGTGCCCACCAGGCCTTCGGCGGCCTCCTGTTTACCGTTTACCAGCAGTTTGTACGAAGTGTAAAAATCGGGAACGATCAGCGCTGCCTGGTTTTGCAGTTTTTTTGGTAAAATAAGTTTAAGCCGGTAACTGGCATACCCTTGTGGGGGCAGTTGCTTGCCGTTGATGCTAATATCTTCCCAAAGCTGCGGAAGGGTTGAATAAGCATCGGGCCGGGCCGGAAATTTATGGCTGCTGTCTAACAACTGCTGCCAGTAAAACTCCCACTCTCCATTGAGGAGCATATGATCTTTAGGAGAGAAATTTTCTGTAACGGTAAGCCATCCTTTTTTTGCAGGCTCCTGGGCATGCAAAATCTTGCTGCAAAGCAACAGCAACAAAAACAATAGTTTAAGCGGGCGGTATGGCATTGTTTGGATGGATGGCCCCGGTTTTAGAAAATGATATTTTTCAAAAACAGGCGCTAAATACTTATGAATAACGGAATTAGAGGGGGTTTAGTGTGGAGTGGCAAGGGCTTCTTCTGTAACTTTTGCGTTGGGTGCGGAGATTAGGAAGATTATTCTCCGCATTTTTTGCGGTGAATAGGGATTAGTGGGGAGCGATAAGGAGAGGTGATAGGTGATCGTGAGAAATAGTTGTATTAAAAAAGAGGCTGTCTCAAAAGGGCAGCCTCTTTTTATTTAGGTAATTCACATTTGTAGATAAGTAAAGTTTATTTTAGAAGATGTGTGCATGAAAGTTGCTGTTTAATGGTCATGGCAAAAGGA
>JBATOU010000030.1:0-43658 GCA_049291115.1 Ferruginibacter sp. | reverse complement strand
GCTATCGTTGGTACTACCGGTGCAGTTACATCATCCACCACTACCGTTTGGGTGGCTGTGGATACATTACCATTGCCATCATCAAAACTCCAGGTCACTGTATATGTTCCCTGTGTATTATAAGTCAACGGATCTGTTGTGGTTCCGGTTACCGTACCAACACAGTTATCAGATGTAGTTGGTGCTGTTACAGAAACAGTACACTCACCCGTAGCATCCGAAAGTATTGGAGTGGCTGGTGGCGTTACATCATCCACCACTACTGTTTGTGTGGCTGTGGATACATTACCATTGCCATCATCAAAACTCCAGGTCACTGTATAAGTACCTTGTGCAGTATAACTCAATGGATCGGTTGTAGTACCGGTTATAGTGCCGGCACAGTTATCCGATGCGGACGGAGCTGTTACAGCAACCGAACATTCGCCAGTAGCATCTGAAAGTATTGGTGTTGCCGGCGGCGTTACATCATCCACTACTACATTTTGAGTGGCAGTGGAAATGTTACCATTTCCATCATCAAAAGTCCAGGTGATCACATAAGAACCCTGGATTGTATAGGCAAGAGGATCGGTGGTAGTGCCCACAACGCCAAATACGCAGTTATCGGTGGTTTCGGGAGCTGTAACAGTTACAGAACACTCACCAACAGCATCGGCCAGCACTGGAACATCCGGTGCGGTTATATCGTCTACTATTACATTTTGAGTGGCAGTTGATATATTACCGTTACCGTCGTTAAACGACCATGTAATGACATATGTACCCTGTGTATTGTATGTTAAAGGATTGGTTGTTGTACCAATTACGTTACCCACACAGGCATCTGAACCAATAGGGGCCGTTACTGTAACAGAACATTCACCGGTGGCATCAGCAATAATTGGAGTGGCCGGAGGGATAACGTCATCAACAATCACATTTTGTGTGGCAGTAGATATATTGCCATTACCATCATTAAATGTCCAATGCACAATATATGATCCCTGTGTATTGTAAGTAAGAGGATCCGTTGTGGTACCAACTACGCCAAACACGCAGTTGTCGGTGGTTTCAGGAGCGGTAAGGGTCACAGAACATTCACCGGTTGCATCTGCAAGTACGGGAACATCCGGTGCTGTTACATCATCCACCACTACTGTTTGAGCAGCAGTAGATACATTTCCATTACCATCATCAAAACTCCAGTTCACGGTATAAGTTCCCTGCGCCGTATATGTCAATGGATCGCTGGTAGTGCCAGTTACAGGTCCGGCACAGTTATCAGTTGCCACAGGTGCTGTTACACTTGCAGAACATTCGCCGGTTACGGTTGAAAGTGTTGGTGCAACAGGGGCAGTTACATCATCCACCACAACAGTTTGTGTGGCTGTTGAACTGTTTCCGCTTGCATCAGTAAAGGTCCAGTTAATGGTATAAGTTCCCTGCGTATTATAAGTTAAAGGTTCTGCAGTAGTGCCTGTTACAGTACCAGAACAATTATCAGTTGCAGTTGGCGCTGTTACGGTAACAGAACATTCGCCTGTTGCGTTAGCAATACTTGGTGCAACAGGAGCAAGATTATCTATTACGGTTACATTAGCCATAGCCGTTGCTGTATTACCGTTTACATCGGTAACAGTTATTGTAACAGGAACAGCCCTTGTGCCGAGGTTCGAAGTGAAGTCAGTTGCAGCAGCATCCCACTCCGTTGCTAACGTTGGAAATCCTGTAGTACCGCTAGTTGTACTTACACCTTGCGTTACGCTGTTTTTGCGTATGAGCGTACGGTCAATGGTCGATAAAGAGCCGCTTGTCCATGCTGTGCCCGGGTTTTCTCCTATCCTTCCGATAATATCAATATTAACGCCTGCTTTAGCCAGCGCTACTGCATCGTTACCATTAAAACTAATAACAGAAGAAAGCGAGCTTGCAACAGTTTGTATGGCGGCATTTGCAGATGGATTGGCCACTATATATGTACCACCGGGAGCAAGAGCTCCGCTAAGTGTTACTGAAGTAAATGTTGTAGCACCATTTGAATAAACCCTTACAGCGTAATTAGCAAGGTTTACCCCGCTGGGTGTACCATTATATATTTCAATGGCTTTGTTATTTCCAGAACCTTCCAGGTATTCAGAAATGATGAGGTCGGTAGTGGGTGCCACCACATCGGAACATGTAAATGCCGCAGGCGAAACAGTAGTGGTAGCCACACCGCAATTATCCGTTACAGAAGTAGTAACATTGGCTGCAGTAATACCCGCATTGCCGGAAGCATCGAGGTTTACCGTAGTATTATTGGTGGTAATTACCGGAGCTGTGTTATCTGTAACTGTTACGGTAAAACTTCCTGTAGCCGTGCCGCAAGAATTGGTAGCAGTTACATTCACTGTAGTTGTACCAACAGGGAATGAAGAACCCGAAGCTGTACTGTAAGTTATTGTTGGTGCAGGAGCCCCTGTGGCAGTTGCCGTATAAGTTGCAACCGCATTGCAGGATGCACCTGCATTTAAAGAAATATTAGCGGGTAAGGATAATACAGGTGGTGTAGTAACAGTAAAAGTTGCTTTGTAATTGGCGCCGCTATTATTAGCATAATGGAACCCACCACAAACTCCGTTTGAATTATAAACTGCCTGACTGTAAATTTCAAGTGTATAAGTACCCGCAGCCAAACCGGTTAAAATGTTTGTACTTGCCGATACGGATTCCCATAGCTGATTGGTACAACCTGCACCAGGAGTTTCGGGTGCCGGTGATACATATGGGAGGTTGAGAGGTGCAAAAGATCCCGAAGGAGTAGTGCCTGTGTAAACCCTATAGTAAATGAAATTAGCTGTAATATCATTTGGAGGGCATTTGTACACTTTATTCTGTCCGCCCAAAGTGAGCGAACTGCTGTTGCTGCAGAAAGAACCTAAATCAGCTCCATTAAAATCGGGATTACCGGTGGCAGCAAGCAAATCATAATAATTACCATTTACAATAGCATAATTCTGGTAAATACCCGATTGGGATGCATTGTTAACAGAGAAGTTCGCAGTATAATTTGCACCACTGTTATTTGCAAGGAATGTACCGGACCCATCGCCTGTGTATGATGCAGATGTGTATACTTCAATAGTATAATTACCATCGCAAAGCCCGTTCAATAGATTGAGGTTACTGTTGGTTCTAAACCACTGTTGGTTCTGGCAACCAGGGCCAGCACCGCCTATATTATTCGCTCCTGCAAAACTTAGACTGCTGAAGCTGCCTGATGGGCTTCCCGCAGGATATATGCGGTACCACATATAACCATCTGTAATATCCAAAGATCCGCATTTATAAACCTTCTGTTCAAAACCACTCAATTTAAAAACCTGGCTGCTGTTAAATGTACCAAGGCTTCCTGTAAAATCAGGATTACCGGTTGAAGCCTGCATGTCGTAATAAACATCAGATCCGCCATAATTGAGAATGATATAACTTTCAAATATACCACCTGCAGAACTTACAGATGGGTTTGTAAATGAAATAGAAAAATCATCAACCCCTAAGCCGTCATCGGAGCCTGATGGATTAAAATCATTCCACCTGATAAAAAAAGTACTCCCGTTAGGTATATTTAAAGAACCAATTGTAGCAGATAAAGAAGTGCGGTTAGTAGCAGTATTACCATCCAATGCCCCTACAGTTCCAGACGTTACTGGTGCAGCAAAATCCAACGCATCTGCATCGATCCAGGTTCCAGAATTGATGCTTGTAGCATTGAGGCTATATTGAAAATCCAGCTTGTCTAAACGGCCGGTTGCACCAAGGCGCCATTGCTCACCCGTATAGCTCACGGAGATTGAGTTGATAGGGCTGCCTGAATTATTTGTGAATGCAGCTCCTAGTGTTGGAGTAACAGATCCAGAAATCAAGCTGCCAAAAGCCCTTTCGGCAGCAGTTGTGCCAAAGCTATATGTATCTCCTGTTGCACTGGAACCAGTTCCTCCAGAATAATTGGTATTTGCTCCGGTTCCGGCTTCAATAAAGGTCCATCCAGTTGGCAAAGTCGTAATCGGATTTGCAGAACCACTACTTGCAAGTGTATTAAAATTCTGGATGTATGAACCAGATGTTAAACTTATCTGACCAATACCTGTGAAACTAAAAAAGCAGATGATCAGCGTGGTAACCAGCCTGCTTAAATGAGTAAAAACATTCATATGTGCAGTTTTTATTTTTTTGTATGACAAATAAACACAAACAATTAAAAGCCCGGCTTGGGCGAAAAATTGATAACTATAAAATAATAAGGAATTGAGCTAAGCCGGTTTAGGAAAGGGAGGCAGATTATACGATTGGTAAAAATAGTCGTAAATTTTCTAATATTCCAAACTTAATTGAAATATATTTTTCATTGTCCACATAAATTGCAATAAAATGATTTTTTTTGTGGACAACTGTAAAATCAGCATTCTGCCGGCTAAAATTTTTGGGCTGTAAGGGCGTAGATTATGGGTATTTTGTTGCCGAATATCTTTATCCTGAATTTCCCCGGCTCCTGTTCTTCCATGCCGCTCAGGCAATTGTAGGGTGAATAATCGTATTCCCTAAACTGCGTTAATTGAAGGCCGTTGTTTATTAATGATTGCAGCAGTTCTGACAGGCTGTGGTTCCAGCTTACAGTGGTATTTTTTATAGCTGCTTCCCTATCAGCATAAGTGCCGGGGAGTTCTTCAACAATGGCTTCATCTTTAAAGTAGCGATATTCAACTTTTGTAAAATCATTATCGTACATCCAAACCACCGGGTGAAAATCGGCCATTATAAATTTGCCGCCAGGAGTAAGGTAGCGGTTCACAATGGCTGCCCATTTATCTAAATCAGGCAGCCAGCCAATAGTTCCATAACTGGTAAAAACAAGATCGAACTGTTCGTTGAGATGATCAGCAAGGTCATACACATTGCAGCAAATAAATTTTGTATCAACATGTAATGAGGCGGCCAGTTCTGTTGCTTTTGCGATAGCGGCATCCGAAAGATCCACCCCGGTTGCCTTTGCCCCCATCCTGCTGAGGCTGATGGTATCCTGCCCAAAATGGCATTGCAGGTGCAATACAGATTTTCCCTTTATATCGCCCAGCAGTTCCAGTTCAATTGCATTCAAGGTATTCTTACCTGCCAAAAAGGATGGCATATCATAAAATGCCGAATCAATATGAACCGGTGTTTTCTGGTTCCAGGCTTCTTTGTTGAGTTGAATGTAGTTTTGCACAAATATAATTTTAGCAAATTTAGCCACCCTGGTGGATCAGTTTTTTTTCGCCTATGTTAATTTAAAAATTTAAAATGAACTCCTTTCCCATTATTCCTGTTGATACTTATAATGTAAATCCCCCTAGCCAATTTCTTCAGTGGTAACAGAATGGAATTACGCCCGATTATTGAAGCATATTTTATATTGTAATAATTTTTCCCATCCACCCCTGTTAGCATGATATCTACTTCTTCCTGAATTTTGCTGTTAAAAAGGAGCGTCCCGTTTCCCACTGTGAGCACCTGTAAATCTTCCTCAATCGTTCCCAATGTTATCACATTAGTATAAATAATCTTTCCTGCGACGGTTGTCATTTTTACCCGGTAATAAACGGTACCTGCAACCGGGTTTGCATCCGAAAAACTAAATGCTTCCAGGCATCGTTGCTGCGAAGAAAATACAGCACCGATCGTATAAAAATGCAGCCCGTCGTCACTCCTTTCAACATTAAAAATAGTAGTGCCCGCCGAACAGCTTGCTTCCCAGTTAAGTTTATTGGCTCCCGTTTCTTTCACTGCCCTGAAACTTCTGAAAGCAATACTTTCTGCAACGGTACGGTTATGAATGATCGTACTGGCGGTATTGGTAACAACCGGCAGGTTAAAATCGAAATAAATGGAAGCTTTGTTGGCAAGCGTATCGCCAACAGCTACTGTTGAACTTGGCTTTATCTTATAGGCTATCCAGCCATGACTGGCCGGTTCATTCACCGTCTTATGCGGCAGCAAGATATCTTTAAAGAAAAAACTGAATTGATTATCTTTTAACGTTACATCGCAGAAGTGACTGCTGCCGGTGAATACGGCGCTGCCCCATTCGTATTTGGCAGACAGTGTATCCCTTACGGTGATATTAAATGCTGTATCGGTGCCTTCGTTTTGAAAACGTACAAGGTAATGGAGGTATTCTCCTACCTTGCTGATATGCAGTTCAGGCCCCTGCAGACATTGCTTATCGTTGGGATCAAAAGAACCATTGATAACCCGTTGAAGGGTGAAGCTGTTGTCGGCCGGGGTTTCATCGGCAACCAAAGGATCAACTGTTGCCATGAGCACAAGGGTATCGCCATTGTTGTTTACAGGAGGTGCAAGCACGGTGAAAAAAACATAAGTGCTGCGGCTTTCAAATGGCTGCAAATTACTGTAAGTCCATTGCAGCGATCCGGGGGTTTGGGCAGTTACAGGGGTAGCTGCAGAATCAAAATTCATTTTGTTGTTATCGTAATGCAAGGCTGCAGTTCCGTTCAAAATAGTATTACCCTTATTCCTGTAAATAAGTTGGTATAACACCGGGAAACCCGGTCTTTCAAGACCAAGCGGGAGCAATATCGTCTCCAGGTCGTTGTGTACTCCTACCGGCACTGCGCAAAAATCACGGGTGGCGCTAAGGTTATTAACGGTATCGAAATTTACTGATGCCGATGCCGGAGAAATTGAGAAATACGGATTGGCCAATTGGGGCGTTAGCAAATAACTGCCAGATCCATCGTAGTATGCATACCGACCGTTAAATACCGTAAAACGGGTAACAATACTGCTACTGCCGGTTCTTTGAAAACGAACCGGAAGATTGGCGAGGCCGCGGTCGGTACTGTCGCAGCCATTGTTATTGGCATCTATACGAATGGTTCCTTTGATGGTATTGTTATTGTTACCAGGAAAAAAACTGCAGGAGTCGCTGATGAAAACGGGTTTGCCGGGGTGATGAATAGAAAAATAACTGTACAGTGTATCCAGTTCAAAAGCATCTGCACAGATATACAAACTGTCTGTGTCATTTAGACCCATGGTAGAGAGAAATGTAAGTGCTGATCCATTTTTCAGATTAAGGTACTTAACATTAAAATTGTTAAGGCCACCGGGCCCGTCTAATGTCAAACGATCTAAACGGGGACATGGGCTAAAATCAAGCCCGATATTTCTGTTTAGATAGTAGGTCGACAAATCCACTGCCCGAAGATTGGCACAACGCAGAAAATTGATCTTTTGAAGGGATAGGTCACCTATGATTATTAAAGAATATAATGAATCATTAGAAAGATTGATAGTTTCAATATTAGAATAATCTAACTGAACATTAGAAGCTTGACTGGCAGTAAAGAGACTTAACGTGTCGATATTCACTTTACGCATATGTAGCTGCCAAAGGTCATGGCATCCACTCACATCAAATTCTTCTAAATTAATAAACCCGGTTTGTCCTGCATCTGATAAATAAAAGGTCTGTAACGGGCAGTTAACACCAAATTCAACTTTACGCAGATCAACTGCGCCATTAATGTCGAGGTTTCTAATAGACGTACAGGTAGAAATATCAAGCACTTTAAGTCTCGGTAAACCACTAATGTAAATGATCGATAATGCTGTGCATCCACTAATGTTAATCAGTGTATCATTAGTATTTAAAACATAAAGAAAATTGAGATTCGTAAGAGAAGAAAGATTCAATGTTGTGCCCGATCCCCCGGGATTGTTATTCAAGGTAAAATCCACCAGGTTTCTAAACGCCTGTATCCCGGTATAATCATTTATAGGACCGCCAATAACCGGAAGTGAAATTATTAAGTTACTGATAGCCTCAGCCTCACTCAACTGTATCTGCCCATCGTTGTTGGCATCCACGCCCTGCGCTATGATCGCTGCTTTAAAATTGGCATCGGGTATATTCACTATCTGGGAAAAGCCTGAAGGGGCTAATAAGGCCAATAAGGCAATAGTTATAAGGGGCTTCATGACATAAATGTAAGGGTTTTTGAAAACCAATTTTCATTCATGACAATTTTCGAGAGCAGGGGGCTGCATCCCAACATAAAAAAAGCCGGGCTCACACCCGGCTAAAAATCTTCAATCTGCAATCTTCAATCGCAAATCAAATTAATATCCCATATCTCCCATTCCGCCGGGCGCACCGTGCATATGGGGTTCTTCTTTCTTAGGTTTGTCGGCAATTACACACTCGGTGGTAAGAAGCATGCCTGCTATAGAGGCCGCATTCTCTAATGCCACACGGCTAACCTTGGTTGGGTCAATTACACCTGCTTTAAAGAGGTTTTCGTACTCTTCTGTGCGGGCATTAAACCCGTAATCGCCCATGCCTTCCCTGATCTTTTGTACAACAATGGAACCATCAATACCTGCATTGGCAGTAAGTATGCGTAATGGTTCTTCTAAAGCACGGCGTACAATGGCCATACCTGTTTGCTCATCGGCGATCTGGCCTTTTACTTTTGCATCGAGGCTGCTGATGGCACGAATGAACGCTACGCCACCACCAGGAACGATCCCTTCTTCCACTGCTGCACGGGTTGCATGTAAGGCATCATCCACACGGTCTTTCTTCTCCTTCATTTCCACTTCTGTAGCTGCACCCACATAAAGAACTGCCACACCACCGGCCAGTTTGGCCAGGCGCTCCTGCAGTTTTTCACGGTCGTAATCTGAAGTAGTGGTTTCTATCTGTGCCTTAATTTGGTTTACACGGCCTGTGATATCTGTCTTTTTGCCTTTACCGCCTACAATGGTCGTATTGTCTTTATCAATAGTTACTGAAGTTGCCTGGCCAAGTGAAGAAATATCGGCGCCCTCAAGTTTATGGCCCAGTTCTTCGCTGATAACAGTACCGGCAGTTAAAATAGCAATATCGGTGAGCATTTCTTTGCGGCGGTCGCCAAAGCCCGGGGCTTTTACAGCGGCCACTTTAATAGTGCCACGCAGTTTATTTACCACAAGGGTTGCCAGTGCTTCGCCTTCAAGATCTTCGGCAATGATCAGTAATGGACGGCCGCTTTGAGCAACCTTCTCTAAAATATGAAGGATATCCTTCATGGCAGATATCTTTTTATCATAAATAAGAATATATGGATTCTGCAGTTCTGCTTCCATTTTTTCGCTGTTGGTAACAAAGTACGGGCTTATATAACCGCGGTCGAACTGCATACCTTCCACCACATCAACCGTGGTATCGGTACCTTTTGCTTCTTCTACAGTGATTACCCCTTCTTTACCCACTTTAGCAAAGGCCTCGGCAATCAGTTTACCAATGGTTTCGTCGTTATTAGCAGAAATAGTGGCCACCTGCTGAATTTTTTTACTGTCGCTGCCCACGGTCTGACTCTGGCCACGGAGGTTTTCCACCACCAGGCTCACGGCCTTATCGATACCACGTTTGAGGTCCATTGGGTTGGCACCTGCGGCCACCATTTTGAGGCCTTCGCTGATAATGCTTTGTGCAAGCACGGTAGCAGTTGTGGTACCATCGCCCGCCTGGTCGGCAGTTTTGCTGGCCACTTCCTTTACCATTTGTGCACCCATGTTTTCGATGGGGTCTTCCAGTTCAATTTCTTTGGCAACTGTTACACCATCTTTTGTTACCTGTGGTGCACCAAACTTTTTATCAATTACCACGTTACGGCCCTTGGGGCCCAGTGTTACTTTTACCGCATTGGCCAGGGTATCTACACCTTTTTTCATTTTGTTCCTGGCTTCGATATCGAAAAATATCATTTTGCTCATAATAAGATATGTTTTATTGTTTTACTATTTGTTTTAACCAGGCTTCCGTACATCGGTCAACATTGTTGTTCCGGCAGCTATCGGAACTCACTTGTACAACTAAGCGCTGTTCATCTGTCTTTTTTTAACGCAGAGGGTTTTCCCCGCTAGTAACCCGGCATCAATTTATACAATTGCCAGAATATCGCTCTCCCGCATGATCAGGTAGTCCTGCCCTTCAATACTGATCTCGGTACCGGCATATTTACCGTATAATACGTTATCACCCGCTTTTACACTAACGGGTTCATCTTTTTTACCGGGGCCTGCAGCCAGCACGGTGCCACGTTGTGGTTTTTCTTTAGCTGTATCTGGAATAATAATCCCGCCGGCAGTTTTTTCTTCCGCCGCCGCAGGTTTCACAATTACCCTGTCGTGCAGCGGGGTAATACCTAACTTTTTAGCCATAATTCTTATTTTTTTAGATTAGTTTACAATTTGAACCTCAAAAACGCACGCAAAGCTAAACGAATTTCGTACCAAACCAAATAAAAGAATTACTGGCAGTTTTATGGAAACTTATGACAGTTTATTTAAGTCATAGTAAGACAAATTTTCACAGTATGGCAAGCTGGCACCCGGTCTTTTTACAAGCTTTTTAGCCTAAAACAGCCGGTAAACCCTTAATTTTGCGGCTCATTTACATCATCATTAATGATTAGCAGGAGAAATATAAGGGTTAAAGTAATGCAAACCTTGTACAGTATAGACAGTATGAGCGGCGATACCAAACCCGGCGAACCACTCAGCATCCTTACCAAAAAGATCGACCAGAGCAGGGCACTTTTCACCTACCTTATTTATTTTATTACAGAAGTGGCCAGGTATGCCGAAACAGATGCACGCCAAAAAGCCGGTAAACACCTGCCTTCAGCCGCAGACCTTGTTATCAACACTAAACTTGCCGGAAACGAACTGCTTTGGAAAATACTGGAAGATCCGGGCTTTAAAGCCGCTGTTTCTGAAAATAAGCTGGAGCATAAACTGGACCCGGAACTGGTAAAAAAAATCTACCAGGGCCTGGTTACAACCGTTGAGTACAAAGAATATATTGAAGAACAAAGCCGCGATAAGAAAGCAGAAAAGCGCATACTCGAATTCATTTTTAACAACCTGCTGCTCCCCGATGAAAACTTCATCAACCATATGGAAGAAAGTTTCATTAACTGGGACGATGATGCCGAAATGATGCAGACCCTGGTGCTCAATTACCTCAACAAACCTGCCCCGGGCGTTTTTACACAGATCATGAGCAAAGAAAAATGGGATTTTGCAAAAGACCTGCTGCAAACGGTACAGGATAAAGCCGAACAAAGCCTTGAACTGATAAAACCCAAGCTTAAAAACTGGGATGCCGACCGCATTGCATCGCTCGACCTGATACTGCTGCAGATGGGGGTATGTGAATTCCTGTATTTTGAAACCATTCCTACAAAAGTTACCATTAACGAATATATTGACCTGGCAAAAGATTACAGTACCCCTCAAAGCGGGCAGTTTGTAAATGGCCTGCTCGATAATATTCATAAGGAGCTTAGCGCTGCCAACAAAATTGAAAAACGAAATTTTAAAAACAGTACACTTTAAAATGAAGAAACATTTTTTGATCGTTCCTGCATTGGGGGCAATCGTATTTTTTGCTTCCTGCGATGTACGAAAAAAAGACAAGATCGCCCACAACCCTGCCGCCCAGCAGGAAGAGACCATCATTAAAGACAGCACCACGGTTCAGCTGATTGATACCAGCTACGATTTTGGCAAGGCCAAAGAAGGCGAAATTGTGGAATACAATTACCGGTTTAAGAATACCGGCAGCAAACCGCTCATTGTGGTAAAAGCCACCGCCAGTTGCGGCTGCACGGTACCCGAAAAGCCCGACCAGCCCATACTGCCCGGCGAAACCGGGTTCATAAAAGTTAAATTCGACAGCAAAGGAAGGGTTGGGCAGGCACACAAAAGCATCACAGTGGTATCCAATGCCAACCCGGCTTTTCCCGAAATGATGCTTACCGGCGAAGTACTGGCCGATAAATAAAGGCGCAGCAGCACATTTACTTTAAACAAGCGATTCAATATTTTTAAACAACAATAAAGCAATGAACCCAATTTTATTACAAGCAGGCACCGGCAGTGCCACCACCACCATGATCATGATGGGTGGGATGATACTTGTTTTTTACTTTTTCATGATCCGCCCGCAGGCAAAAAAGGCAAAAGACCAAAAGAACTTCGTGAACAATATGCAAAAAGGCGATAAGATAGTGACCATTGCCGGTATACACGGAAAAATAAACAAGATCAACGACGATGGCACCGTTGACCTGGAAACAAGCCCGGGCAGCTATATCAAAATAGAGAAGCATGCCATCAGTATGGAGTGGTCTAAAGGGGCTAACAAGGCAGCAGACAGCAAATGATTATTTTAAATGTTGAATGCGAAATGTTGAATGGATGAGTCGTTATCTTTTCTTCATTTATCATTCAACATTTATCATTTAAAATAATCGTTATGCTTCGAATCGGCCTTACATCCGGCATTGGCGCCGGCAAAACTACAGCAGCTAAAATATTTGAGTTGCTGGCTGTTCCTGTTTATTATGCCGATGAAGCTGCCAAACGCTTAATAAATGAAGATGAGGCCCTGAAAGCTGCCATCACAGAACATTTTGGTGCAGCTGTTTACAAAGAAGGTAAACTTAACCGGAAGCTCCTCTCCTCCCTTGTTTTTAATAACAGCGAAAAAACAGCACTGCTCAATTCCATTGTTCACCCGGCCACTATTGCCGATGCAGAAAAATGGATGCTGCGCCAAACAACCCCTTATGCCATAAAAGAGGCCGCCCTTATTTTTGAAAGCGGTTCAGAAAAAAAACTGGATGCCGTGATCGGCGTATCAGCACCGTATGAATTAAGATTGCAGCGTGCCATGCAGCGTGACCAAATTTCTGCAGAAGAAGTAAAAGCCCGCATGAACAGGCAAATGAATGAAGAAGAAAAGCTAAAGCGTTGCAGGTACGTGTTGGTAAACGACGAACAGCAATTGCTGATACCCCAGGTTATTGAAGTGCATCAACAACTTCTTCAACTAAGCGCTCCCTCCTGAAACAGGCAATACACAGGCACGGAACAAGTAAAATACAGGCGATTTTGCTTCGTTTTTTCCATTTTATCAATTACTTTTGCCCACAGCTTACCTGCCCCAGGCCCAACCTGGCTATATGCTGCATACTTTATTCAATTATCCCCGGAAAATTAACTGGTTCTAAAGACAAATCAAGCTATGAGCGATTTAATGAATATCAGTTTCAATGAACTGAAGAGAAATGCCAGGAAAGATCTGGCAGGCTTAAAGGAAATTAAACTTTCGCTCCTGGGCGATTCTTCCACACAAATGCTGAACATTGCACTCAAAGGCATGGCCGTTGAGTATGGTTATAAATTAACGATATGGGAGGCCGACTACGACCAGCTTGACCTGCAGATATTCGACGAAGGAAGCGAACTCTACCAGTCTGAACCCGACATTGTTTTCATATTCCGTTCTTTCAAAAAATTTCAGAAATCGTTTTACAAAAAAAATATTGAGGCCAAACCCGGCTTCCATAAATATTTCCTGGAAGAAATAAACGGGCAGTACAACCGTATAAAAGAAAAATTTCCTAAATGCAAGGTCATTTATGGTAATATACCCGAAGAAAATGACGGCATATTTGGCAATTATTCCAATAAAACGGCCCATTCACTTCTTTACCAGGTACGAAAGGTAAACACTGGATTAATGGAACTGAGCATGGAGCTTAAAGACCTTTTTCCCTGCGATGTGGCCGCTCTTTTTGCACAGCATGGCCGGTCTTTTTCGCACAGTGAAGCAGTGTATATTAACAGCGATATTGTACACAGCCTTGATTTTAACACAAAGCTCAGCAAACATGCACTTGATATCATTGCTGCCTTACAGGGGAGATTTAAAAAATGCCTGATACTCGACCTGGACAATACCACCTGGGGAGGTATTATCGGAGACGATGGCATTGAAAATATACAGGTGGGCGACCTGGGAGTGGGCAAGGCTTTTACAGAACTGCAATTATGGGCCAGGCAATTAAAAGAACGGGGCATCATACTGGCCATTTGCAGCAAAAACAATGAAGAAACCGCTAAAGATCCTTTCATTAACCATCCCGATATGGTACTCCGGCTGGAGGATATTGCCGTTTTTATGGCCAACTGGGAAACCAAGGTTGACAATATCCGGCACATACAGGAAATACTGAACATCGGTTTCGACAGTATGGTATTTCTTGACGACAATCCCTTTGAAAGAAATATTGTAAGGGAAAATATTCCGCAGATAACTGTTCCAGAACTGCCCGAAAACCCGGAAGAATACCTCGGATTTTTGCAGGCACAAAATTTATTTGAAACAGCTTCTTTTTCACTCAATGATGCCGACCGTACCGGCCAGTACCAAAAAGAAGCTGAGCGGGCAAGTTTTTCAAAATCTTTTGCCAATGAAGACGACTTTTTGGCAAGCCTGTGCATGACAAGCGATGTGCAGGCTTTCAACAAGTTCAATACGCCAAGGGTGGCACAGCTGAGCCAGCGCAGCAACCAGTTTAACCTGCGCACGGTGCGTTATACAGAAGGTGAAATAGAAAATATTTCGGCCGATAAGAATTATATTACAGCTTCGTTTACGCTCGATGACAAGTTTGGAAACAACGGGCTCATTGGCATTATAGTGATGAAGCAGGAAACAAAAGATACGTTATTCATTGAAAACTGGATCATGAGTTGCCGGGTACTTAAGCGGGGCATGGAAAATTTCATGCTCAATCATATAGTGGAAACGGCCGGCATTCATCAGTTCAGCCAAATAAAGGCCGAATACCTGCCAACGGCAAAAAACAGTATGGTAAAAGACCATTATAAAAACCTTGGCTTTACAGAAGAAGATGGTATTTGGGCGCTGGACATAAAGAAATTCGAAAACCTTAAAACATTTATTACCAAAAAATAAAATAAAGATGACAAGAGCAGAAATACTGGAAAAATTAAATGAAATATTCAGGTCAGAACTCGATAACGACAGTATTGTTTTACAGGAATCCACCAGCGCAGGTGATGTGGAAGAATGGGATTCCTTATCGCATATCCAGTTGATTGTGGCAATTGAAAAAAGGTTCAAAATGCGTTTCTCCTCGTCTGAAATACAGAGTTGGAAAAATGTAGGTGAAATGGCCGATGCCATTGAAAAAAAACTGGCCGCCGCCTGATCATCAGTGCAGGCATCCTCCCCTTTGCAGCATTTTATGGTTTTATTTTAAGATGAGAATCACCAGGCTGGTGCAGGAAGGGTTTTGTACAGGCAATTGCATAATGGCATTGCAGCATAAAAATTAACCCGGTTCAACAATATGTTATTTAACAGCATACATTTTTTGATCTTTTTTATATTGGTGCTGGCAGCTTACTACCTGCTGAGCCCAAGGTACAGGTGGACCCTGCTGCTTGCAGCAAGCGTGTATTTTTACATGTATTTTGTACCCATCTACATTTTGATCCTGTTCGCTATCATCATTGTAGATTACTATGCCGCTATTTTTATTGAACAGTGTAAAACTGCAAAAGGAAAAAGATTATGGCTGGTAGGCAGCCTGCTGGCAAATATTGGGGTGCTGGTAGTATTCAAATACTGGAATTTTATTGGCGAAAATTTAAATGGCCTGTCCTCGCTGCTTAAAGGGCCTGAGCTTATTCCGCCCCTCAATATTATTTTACCTATCGGCCTCAGCTTTCATACTTTTCAGTCGATGGCCTACACACTGGAAGTGGCCCGTGGCAATTATAAAGCAGAAAGGCACCTGGGCGTTTATGCAACCTATGTTATGTTTTTTCCGCAACTGGTGGCCGGCCCCATTGAAAGGCCACAGGGACTTTTATACCAGCTTAAAAATGTATATGCCAAATTTAACCAGCGTGATTTTTTTATAGGCCTGGCGCAAATTGCCTACGGGCTTTTTACAAAAGTGGTGGTGGCCGATTTAACGGCTGTGTATGTAGATAATATTTATGCCAATTATAAAACCGAACATGGCTTCCCGGTTTTGCTGGCGTTCTTCCTCTTCCCGATCCAGATCTACGGCGATTTTTCGGGTTATTCCAATATTGCCATTGGGGCGGCACGTATGATGGGCTACAAACTCATGGAAAATTTTAAAACCCCGTTCTTTTCAAAGACGCATGCCGAATTCTGGCGGCGCTGGCATATTTCATTATCCACCTGGCTGAGAGATTATACCTTTCAGCCAATGGTATTATTTTTCAGGGATTATGGAAAATGGGGCATTGCCATTGCCACTGTTTTAAACTTTTTAGTAAGCGGTATCTGGCACGGCGCATCCTGGAACTTTGTGATCATGGGCTTTATTTCGGGTGTGTTCATCGCCGGTGAGATCCTGCTCAATATCAACAGCAAAAAATTCAACAAAACAACGTTCAAAAAAATACAGGGTGTGTTATATGCCTTTAGTGTGTATTCGCTTGCCGCAGTTTTTTTCAGGGCGGTTACATTTGAACAGGCCACCACTTTTATAGGGCATATATTTTCAAGCGACTTTTTTAATTTTAAAGCTTATGATAAGAATATATTCACCTCTATCATACTGATGGGCACGCTGTTTATTTCGTTTGAATTTTTTGTATTCAGAAATCATTCCTTTGATGCATTGTATGATAAGAAACCAAAACTGCTGCTGGGCATGAGCCTTTTTTTAGTGCTCACCGTATTGCTTTTTGGTGTGGAAAATGGTAACCAGTTCATTTATTTTCAATTTTAGATCGAAGTCAATATGCTGAAAAAATCTTTGCTTATACTTTTGGCGCTGGTACTGCTCGATTTGCTGGCGGGGTTTCTTTTACGCAAATTGTATTTCAGCCAGAAAAGTAACCCGCTGTACCGCACTACATACACACTGCATAAGGTCAATAAGGAACTGATCGTACTGGGCTCTTCGAGGGCCAACCACCATTACAGCGACAGCGTACTGAGTACAGACCTGCAAAAAACTTATTACAACGGCGGTATCGACGGCGAATTTTTCCTTTACTCATATGCCATGCTTCACGGCATTACAAAAAGGTATAAACCCTCGCTTGTGATCATTGATGTAAACCCCGATGCATTAAGCAAACGGGTGTATAACAGCAGCAGTTCGGCCAAATTGCGCCCCTATTACAGGGAAGACCGGTTTTACCTCAACATGGCCGGCCGGTTCGATGCTTATGAAAAGATAAAAGCGGTATCCACAATATTCCCGTTCAATGGTAAATTATTTTCCATGATCTACGGCAATTTAAGAACCGATCCCACCGATACCATCGGTTATTTTCCGCTGTATGGCTCAAAGGATTCTGCTGTATTTTTTAACAGAAAAGCGGCAAAAACGGTTCAAAACGATCCAAGACTGGAATTGATGTTTGAAGAGTGTATCAATATGGCCGGCAAAAACAACATCAAACTGGTGATCCTGATCTCGCCATTGTATGAATATCGAGTTCAGGATGATGCCTCGGTGAATAAAATGAAGGAATTGTGTGCCAAATATAATACCCCGCTTTTAGACTTTGGTCATTCTATCAATTTTGCCGGAAAAAAAGAATTGTTTTACGATATCGACCATTTGAACAACGAAGGTGCCATACGCTTCTCTAAAGAACTTGCCCAGAAACTTAAAGAACTTAAGCTCCTTTGACAAGCATCAGGCAGGCATTTCTATCAATTCTATCAGCTGCATCTCATTGCTGTATAAAAAAGAACAGCGCCTGCCCTGAAAAGCTTCCGACTCAAAAGTATTCAGCAGGTAAAACCCGTTTTCTGTTAATGCAGCAATGCTGGCATCAAAATCGTCGGCAAGCAGTCCAATATGATAAAAAGGATTTTTAGATTTAAGCAGTTTTTCAAAAAAACTGTTTTCAACTGTTGGCTCCACAAACTCAACAAAGCAACCCGGTGCCGTTTCTACAAAACAAACCTTTACGTTCTGGGCAGAAATATAAATGCTGTCTGATATGTTTTTAAAGCCGAGTATACCGCTGTATATTTTTTTTGATGCTTCAATATCCCTGGTGATGCAGCCGGTATGGTGAAACCTGAGGTTGCAGGGCCAATTATTTTCCGTCATATTTGTATGGTTATCAAATGAAATTAATTTATTGAGGGCTGTGCCAAAAATACAATTTTACGATGAAGTGAAATAAATTCACTTCAGTACTGCAACAGAATGACTTTTTAGTGCCGTTTGGAATAAATATTTCAAAGACAGCACACTGTTTCTGCACCCTTTATTGTTTGCAAAAACCCTTTTGCCAGCACAACTTTTAAAAAAAGCAGGCGTTTTTAAAAAGAGTTATCCCCGCCCTGTTTATAATTTTAACAGGTAAAAAACAGCATTCATTCCGAAATTGAAGTCATAAATATAAAATAAGCATTTGGAAGATAACAGGGAAATATCAGCTTTATTCCGCCTCATTGACGATCCCGATCACGACGTGTATGATACCGTAAGCGAAAAGATCATTTCTTTTGGCAAGGAGATCATTCCGCACCTGGAGCAGCTTTGGGAAAAAATAGAGAATGAAGAAACACAGGAGCGCATCGAAATGCTCATTCACCGGGTGCATTTTCGTGATCTTACCACCGACTTCATAAAATGGAAGGCAGATGATGCCAGCCTCATAAATGGGGCCCTGCTGGTGGCCCGTTACAACTATCCCGAAATGCAGCCCATCACCGTATTGCAGGAAATTGAAAAAATAAGACGCAATACCTGGCTCGAACTTAACAGCTACCTCACCCCTATTGAGCAAATAAATGTTGTAAACAGCATTTTCTTTAATTATTATAAACAAAAAGGGGTGGAAATAAGTTACGACAACCCCGATCCCTTTCTCATCAACAAAGCCATTGAAACAAAAAAAGGGAATGCCCTCGGAAACGGTATTACCTATCTTATACTTTGCGAACTGCTTGATATACCCGTAAAGGCCATCAACATACCCAGGCAATTTCTGCTGGCCTATTTAGACAACAGTTACGAGGCATTCAATCCAAAGGGGCATGCTTCTGAGCAGGTAAAATTTTATATTGATGCACTTAACGGGCAAATGTATTCGCAAAAGGATATTGAAAACTACTTCAAAAAACTGGCCGTACACCCTGCTTCCTCTTATTTTCGCCCGAAAAAGAATAAAAAAGTGATCCAGTTTTTGCTCGAAGAACTGGCAAAATGTTTCGATAATGAACGCAACCGCTATAAAATGGAGGAGTTGCTTTTACTGGCAGCCATGCTCGACGAATAAGTTATGATAACCTGGAACGATTTTGAAAAGATAGACATCCGGGCAGGCACCATTGTATCTGCCGAAGACTTTCCCAATGCACATAAACCCGCTTACAGGCTCCGGATAGATTTTGGCCCGCTGGGCATTAAGCAATCATCGGCACAATTGACCTCAGTTTACAAAAAAGAAGAGCTGGAAGGCATGCAGGTATTGGCAGTGGTTAATTTTCCGCCAAAGCAAATTGCCAATTTTTTCAGCGAATGCCTGGTACTGGGCGTTTATAACCAAAACAATGAAGTGGTACTGCTTCAGCCACAGCAAAAAGTGGATAATGGTGATAAGGTTGGGTAACCTAATTGCAGCCCTGCCTTCGCCGGGTATCTATCAAATACTGGATCTTCCAGCCGGCAGCAACTTTAATAAGCTGAAACGAGTTAACCCCGCAATGGCTGAATTTTTGTTTGTAATAAAACTTATAGGGCGTCCACACAATTGCAAGCGGCCCGTCTATACGCAGCACATCAAATTGTATTTGCTCATCGGCATCTCCTTTTTGTTCTTTGGATATTACTGAAACAAATTCATTCACAGCTTCGTTTCGTACAGCGATCTTCCCCTCCTTATTCCTTACAATGGTTTGTAAAATGGCACTGTCGGCAAAGCAGGAACGCAGCAGGGCCGTATCAGCATTCTTCATGGCTGTAAAAAGATCGTTAACAGTTGCTTTTACACTGTCTTCGGCGGTTTGTGCCATTGATTTACCGGCTGTTATTGAAATGATAAACATCCATAAAAATGCCCGGTACAGTGCCTTTTTTGTCATTTTGGTAGAGTTATTGTTTGAAAAATGAAAATAAAGTTAATGAAGCAGTTGCAACGACTTGTTACCGTTTGTGTATTTGCCATTTTATTGTTCAGTTGCAGCAGGAAAACCACTTCTGCAGCGAGTGAAGCCACAAGTTCCGAAGCAATAAAAGAGGATGCTTCTGCAAAAAAAACTACAGCAGCACCGGTACTTAAAAAAGTAAAGACGCCAGTACCCAAAGTGATCAGCCTCAACGATGCGGCCGCCCGAAAATCTGCCGATGGCAGGCTTTACTACGACCTGGAGGGCCGGCGTTACTGGAAAAACTACAAAGACGGCAAATACTATCTTTTTAATAAGAATATGTACGGAAATCCCGACTTCAGGCCCGGTTAAAATGGTCATTTTTACACATTTATGTCATTACGGTACCAATCTGGCTAATTATATGAGAAAATGAGGGTATATTTGAATTTTAGTTCAAACCAGAATTTCTTTTGACCCAATGACCTGCCTAATAGCTGATGATAACGAACTGGCGTTGATAACGCTGAAGAATCTTGTATCGCAAGTTCCGGAACTGGAACTTGTTTCTGTATGCAGAGATTCTATGGAAGCATTTGAATACCTGAAATCAAATACGGTAGACCTTGCTATACTGGACGTGGAAATGCCGGGTATGACGGGTGTGGAGCTCATTAAAGCCCTCCAAAACAAACCTGCCGTTATTCTATCTACCGCCAACCCACAGTATGCCGCCGATGCCTTTGACCTTGATGTGGTGGATTATATTATTAAGCCGGTTTCACTGCCAAGGCTGCTCAAATCGGTGGAAAAGGCCAAAAAATTCATTAAAAACGATACCAAAAAACAAGAAGATAAACCTGCACCCGGCACCCTGTTCATTAAAGAAAAAGGTGTGCTCAAAAAACTAAACCTGCTTGATGCATATTATGTGGAGGCCATGGGCGACTATGTAAAAGTGCATTTTGAAGATAAATGGGAAATTGTAAACTCCACCGTAAAAGATATGGAAGAAAAATATGGCCATATCTTTATCCGCACACACAGGAGTTATCTCGCCCAGCTTAAGAAAATTGAAAAGATAGATGACGGCGCTGTGTATGCCGGTAAATTTAAAGTGCCGCTTACAGAATCGTTCCGCAAAAAAGTAATAGAAAGCCTCGACCTTATTTAAACCAGGTTCCCTCACCCTTTGAAATATAAATAACCTAATACCGCATAAATTAATGGACAAGCAGTTGACAAAAATGCCAAAACTGCCCTTTCTGTTCATAGCAGGGCTTTCCATTGGTCTTATCCTCATCATACTCTTTACCACGAATCTGGCCGATAAAAGCATCAGCCAGCTCAAACTGAGCAGCCAGGAGGCAGTAAGGGTGTTTAAAGGCAATCAATTGCTAGATGGAGTTATCAACAATATTTTTATTGCCGAAAATGCACTGCAGAACAAAGACAGCAGTTTTGCCATTGCCGACACCGTTTACAGGTTAGCCGAGCAAAATACGGCGCTCAGGAAGCTTTTTCAAAAAACAGAAGTGGAGGCTGCCACCAATGATTTTACCGCCCTTGTAGACGAACAGGTGCAGCATTTTAAAAGCAAAAAGCCGGTTGATACAGTTGCAAAAAACCAGCGCTCTGCCGATATATTTGTAGCGGCCATCGGCCTCGAGGAAAAATATGGCCAGTACCTCGAAAAAAATATTTCCGGAAATGAAAAGCTGGCCGCACGGGTATTAAGGCTGGATGTGCTGCTCACCATTTTCATCATCCTTACCATTGCCACGCTTGCCACCATCATCATCGCCTACCTGTTAAGGAATATCAGGCTTATAAAAGCCATTCAGCAGCAACGCACCGAAATTGAAAAGGCCGCCAGCATCAAAGAACAGTTTTTGGCCAATATGAGCCACGAAATACGCACGCCTATTAATTCTGTAATTGGTTTCACCAACCTGCTGCAAAAAACAGAACTGGATATGCAGCAGGAAGCTTTTGTAAACATTATACGAACGGCTGGCGATAACCTGCTTTCGATTGTAAACGATATTCTTGATATTTCGAAGATCGAGGCCGGCATGCTGCATTTTCATAAAAGCAGTTTTTCCATTATGGAAACCTGCTACCAGGTAGAGACCATGCTTTACCAGCGGGCCAATGAAAAAGACCTGGAAATTCATACCATTGTGGATACCTCGGTACCCGAAATTGTTATTGGCGATAAAGAAAGATTGTTGCAGGTACTCATTAACCTTACCACCAATGCGATAAAATTCACCGACAAAGGGCATATCAGCATCAATGTAAAAGCAACCGCACTTAGCGATACCAGTGTTACCATCCGGTTTGGGGTAAGAGACACCGGCATTGGTATCCCTACCGACAAACTTAGCAGCATTTTCCAGCGTTTTGAACAGGCCGAAGCCGACACTACCAGGAAATACGGCGGTACGGGGCTTGGCCTTTCTATTGTAAAGAACCTGGTGGAAATGCAGGGTGGCAGCATGAGCGTAACGAGCGAACCGGGCAAGGGATCTGAATTTTATTTTACCATCACATACGAAATCGGTAATGAATTTGCGGGCGACATGCATGCCGAATATCAAAAAAACAGCCTCCCCGCCTCGGCTGCAAACAGCAGCAGCCTTAAAACACTGAAAGTACTCGCAGCAGAAGATAACAAGATGAACCAGCTCCTGCTTACCATGCTGCTGGAGCAATGGAAAATAAATGTAGACATTGTTGAAAATGGAGAACTGGTGCTTGAAAAACTGGCAACAGGAGATTATGATCTTGTACTAATGGATATTCAAATGCCGTTGATGGACGGCTACACCGCAGTTAAAAAAATACGAAGCGAACTTAAAAGCAATATACCCGTGGTGGCCATGACGGCCAATGTGCTCCCCGGCGAAAAAGAAAAATGCCTCGAAGCCGGAATGAACGGCTATATATCCAAACCCATCAACGAACCCGAATTGTACAGCCTGATGGTATTTCACAGCAACAATGCAGGCAAACTGGAGCAAACAGAAACGCTCACTGCCGAAGAGCCGAATAAGTATGTGAGTGAAAAATATCTTTACAAAATATTCAATGGCAACAGCGAGCATGTGGCCGAAATACTGGGGCAACTGATCATTCAGTATAAGAGCGAGGTGGAAAGGCTGGGTAAACAAATTGAAACGGCAGATCTAACAGGAGCAAGGCGGACCATTCACAGCATGAAAACAACTGTGAGCTCGGTAAAGAGAAGTTCGCCATTACTGCAACACCTGCTGGCTATGGAAAACACCAGCGGTGATGAATCGGGCTGGAATATCATCCGTTATAATTATGATATTCTTGTTAAAACAATGAACGAACTCATAAACGAAGCAAAACAAATAATAAACAAGTAAGAACAGTACCAGCAAAAAAGATGCTTAGCCGGCAAAATAAACATATCAGCAAGAGCACACAGGGCAATACAGTTAACCATAAAGCGTTTTTTGTAGTACTGGCCATATGGGCTGTAACGCTGATGGGGGCGGCATTTGTTTATTTTAAAAACAAACAGCTTTCAAAACTCTCTGCCTTTGTAAGCGATTACCAGTTGAGCCACGACAGTACAAACCCAGCCAGGCTGGAAACGGGCGAAGAGGAGGCGCTGCTCTTTGTGAAATACCCCAATAAAAAATTAATTCTAACAAAATTTACAGGCCTTAGTAAAAGGGCCGTTGAAAATATTACCATTGCTGGACAGAACAGGCCTGTGATCATAAGCAAGCCCAAAAAACCGACTGCAAAAAAGAACCCGGATTTTTATATTAAACGTGTACCACAATGACAAAGAGATTTACATTCTTTACCAAAATACTTAGCACGCTTTTCATAACTGCTGTATTAAGCTCCTGCTTTGCATCAAAACGGGCCAGGGTTAAAAAACTTATTGGCAGAACGGACCTGATGATAAGGGAAGAATCGGCCGGCATTGCCAGTTTGGGGCAAAAAAAAGACAGCGCATTTTATGAAGAAAGGATCGATACCACCATTAGTAACAGGATCACCGCCAGGCTGATGACGCTCATGAACCCGCTTGATTCTGCAAAACAGGAAGCCAGTTATCTTTCTGAAATATTGAAAAATAAAAAAGAATTCAGAAAGCAGTACAAAAGCGCCGTATTGGCAAGGATCACTTACCTCGAAAATTTTTATAAAAAAAGAAAGGTACGTTTATACAAAGTGTATGTAATAAACAAGGCAATTGATATTGCAGATAAAAAGCAGTTTGAACTTGCCGCATTTTTTGGCCCCGGAAAATATGTTATTCCCAAAGAAAGCTATAACCAGGCGGTAACCATTTTTTCGCCTGTTATAGATTCTGTTGTTAAGTTCGGAAATATGTACGACAGCCTTCATAATACGGCTACCATAGTAGTGAACGGTTATGCAGATGCCACTGGTGTTGGTGCCGGCTCGGAACTGGAAAAGATATTACTGGGGTACCTCAAAGAAAGTGCTGCCCCAAAAGCGGAATTAAACCGGGCCATATCAGAACTGAGGGCCAGGCAAATAAATATGTTGCTAACAGAGAAAGCCCTTTTAAATAAATGGAAGGTATTTAAGAACCCCCAAAATATCTCAATGGAGTTCATTGGATATGGACAGGGGGAAACCTTTCCTTCAAAATCCATCAACAACTACTCAATTGATGATCCAAGGCGCCGTATTGTATTGATTTACTGGATAGTATTGCCAGATTAACGTTTATTTTATGCTGGTGCCCTGGCGATGACCAGGCGGCCTTCAGCTACGGAATTACGACTTGGCCGATAAAAAACCCCCTTTTAGCAGTAAAATTACCCGCTTTAGCGAAAGGTACTTGCACGCACAATTTGTGGGTATTACTTTTACAGTGTCATTAGAGATTAAAGCGAGAAATAGAGAGCCGTTTTAACCAATCCATCCAAGATCCTGAATCAACCGGTTTAATCCGGGAAAAACACAGTAGCCTTTTTCATACTTTGTGAAACTTGTCCAGAATCCTTCAAAAACAAACGTCCTGAAACCCAATGGAAAAGGCTATTTTTTTTAAAATTACTGCAACAAAAAAGACCTGGAAAGG
This sequence comes from Ferruginibacter sp., assembly GCA_049291115.1. Lineage (GTDB taxonomy): Bacteria > Bacteroidota > Bacteroidia > Chitinophagales > Chitinophagaceae > Ferruginibacter. The sequence goes on along the minus strand of JBATOU010000030.1, from coordinate 18,564 downwards.
CCAAAGTTGCGAAACGATATAGAACCCTGTTTTACCCTAAACCCTGAACCATCCGGCCCTATTGAGCCCTGTTTAACTCAAAGAAAGAAAACTAACTAAAGCCCCAGCCCGGGGCTTTTTTCTTTTTGGAAAAATCTGATCAGTTCAATACAGGCAAAATCCTGGATTTGATCATTTCGGAATCGTCTTTCCAGTCATTTTTCCGGTTGTTTTTCCAGTTGGTGATCATGAGTACCTTTTCGTTGCGGTCGATAATGATGTATTTCGACATATCATCAATATTCTCAAACTGCGGGGGTGTGAGTTCTTTGAGGAATTTTTTATACTTTCCTGTCAGGAGTTGTTCCATAAGAACTGTCTTTAAGTACAAGGATCTTCATACTGCTGTCAATGGCCTTCAGGTAGTCGATCGCTTTTTTTGTTTTATCGCTGTTCTCTTTTTCTATCAGCAATACATAAAAATCAAGATTTTTATCTTTCGACAGTTTTATCGCATTGGGTAGATGGTGCCTGCAGGGGCCGCACCAGATGCCGAAAGTGAAGAATAAAATTTTGTCTTTACCAGATGTTTTACCCAGGCAAAACAGGTGTTTTGCATTAACAGCATTTGCCGCGCTGTAAAATGAGGGGGCGCTGCAGCCGGTTTGTGCATAAACCCTAGAAACAGCAAAAGAAACCACCCATAAAAAAATAAAGTAAAATTTTTCATGCCCTGAAATTTAAAAACCATTAAACATCATAAAGTACCCCAATTTACAAAACTATCTTACGGTTAAGCAAAAAAAATGGCTGCCAAAGCAGCCTGTTTATAAAGAATCGTTTTAAATATCATTACAACCCGCCATAGGGCATTTCCTGCTTTTGGCGCAGGCTGCGCAGCGATGGGTCCATTTCTATGGCTTTATCGCACATTTTCTCCCCTTTTTCTTTTGGCCCTTTCTTTAAAAAACAAAGACCAGCCTGGTAAAGGGCTTTTGCATCGTTATTGTCTATCTCCATCAATTTTTGGCAGTACATAAGTGAACGGTCGTATTGTTTATGTTGGTAAAGCATTTCAGCCATATCTCTCAACAGGTCTTTATTACCAGGTTTCTTTTTCCAAACGCCCACCAGTAAAGCCTCGCCCCTGTCGTACTCTCCCGCACTCAGGCAGGCATAGCCAAGGTTTTCATTGAAATCGTTTGATTGGGTATAGCCTTTTTCGGCAGCTTTTGTAAAATAGGTTACCGCTTTTTTATATGCTCCAACATTGTAACTCAGCAAACCAAGTTCATAGATCCAATTTACATTGGCGCCGGGCATATTAGCTGCTTTTTCGTAATAAGGCATGGCTTTTTCGTATACTTCCATATCGAGATAACTGCGCCCGATGCTGTACACGGCTTCTGCATCGGCCGGGTTTATCTCAATGGCATACTCCAGGTTTTTTATTGCTTCTGAATAGTCTTCTTTGCGGTAGTAACTCATTCCTTTGATCCTGGAAGCATTGCTGCAGTTTTTGCATTTATCGGCAAATTCAATGGCCTTATCATACTGCCTGAAATTATAGTACATTTCTGTTAATTCCTTTATTGCTTCTATATTGTTTGGCTGTAGTTTATACACTTTCTCAAAATGCCTTAATGCGAGATTGATGTTGCGCATTTGCTGCGCAGTATAGGCATTTTCGAGGTATGCGGGAGCAAAAGACTGGTCAAAGTCAATGGCTTTATCAAATGCCTTACTAGCCACTAAAAAACGGCCAGCGTTCTTTTCCTCCAACCCTTTGTTGTAGTAAAATTTTGCGCTGTCGGCATTTTGAGCCCGGGTGCACAGGCTGGTTCCGGCCAGCATAATGGTGAGAATCAGGTTTTTCATATTATAATTAGTTAGCTATGAAGCAAAAATTGTTCCATTTACTTCAATATTATAGCTGCTAACGGTGGAATATTGAGATTTATTTCGCTGATCTTCTTCTTTTTATCAACATCTTGCCCAATTATTTGGGGGTTCATATACTTTCCACTACCCCAATACTTTAGATCATCGCTGTTAAAAAGCTCTTTCCAGGCCGTTTTACCCTTTACCTGCAGTTTAAAATTTTCTTTCGGAAAATTGGTCATATTGAGCACCACCAGCAGGTCGTTTGCCCTGCTTTTTCCTTTTCTTTTAAAGGCAATGATCCCTTCGTGCCGATGATCGAGGGTAACCCATTCAAACCCTTTGCGGTTAAACTGGTACTCGTACATGGCCGGCTCCGAACGCAGAAGGTAATTAAGTGCCCGTACGCATTCCTGAAGGTTATTATGGCTGTCGTATTGCAGGAGTTCCCAATCGAGTTCGCTTTTATAATTCCATTCGCTGGTTTGGCCAAATTCGTTTCCCATAAACAACAGCTTGGCTCCGGGATGGGCAAACATCCAACTGTAAAGCAGGCGGAGGTTGGCAAACTGCTCCCATTCATTGCCGGGCATTTTATAGAGCATGGGGCTTTTTCCATGCACCACCTCATCGTGGCTGAGCGGAAGCATAAAGTTTTCGTCGTAAAAATACATGAGGCTGAAACTGAGATCATCCTGTGCAGCTGGCCGGTCTTTGGGCTGCTTTTTAAAATAGCGGAATGTATCGTGCATCCAGCCCATCATCCACTTCATGCCAAAGCCAAAACCCATTTTATCGGCAGGCATGGTAATGCCGGGCCAGTCGCTGGCTTCTTCGGCAATGGTTTGCACATCCGGAAAATCGCGGTAAATGGTGGTGTTCATTTCCCTGAGAAATGTAATGGCTTCAATGTTCTCATGTCCGCCATACTGGTTGGGTTCCCATTCACCTTCTTTACGGCTGAAATCGAGTCGGATGATGGAGTTCACGGCATCCACCCTCAGGCCATCGGCATGAAACTTATTGCACCAGAAATGGGCACTGCTGATGAGAAATGAACGCACTTCTCCCCTTGTATAATTAAAGATATAACTGTTCCAGTCGGGGTGAAATCCCTTGCGGCTGTCTTCATACTCATAAGTGCCCGATCCGTCGAAGCGGTACAAACCATGCGCATCGTTTGGAAAATGAGAAGGCACCCAGTCGAGTATCACCCCAATGCCGTTTTGATGGAGCACATCAATGAGGTACATGAAATCTTCGGGCACACCAAAGCGGGAAGTGGCGGCAAAATACCCCGTTCCCTGGTAGCCCCAGCTTCCATCAAAAGGAAATTCCATTACCGGCATAAATTCCACATGTGTAAAGCCCATTTCCTTCACATATGGCACAAGCCTCTCCCTGATCTCATGATAACTGTTAAAAAGGTTCTCGTTGCTTTTTTCGGGACGCATCCAGCTGCCAAGATGCACCTCGTAAACACTCCAGGGAGCATTAAGGGCATTATGCTTTTTGCGGGTCTTCATCCATTCCTCATCGCTCCATTTCATCTGCAGGTTGCGGGTAATCGAAGCGGTGCCGGGCCTTAGTTCGTTAAAAAAAGAAAAGGGATCGGCTTTCACAAATTCCTCCCCATTAACGCCTGTTATGCTGAATTTATACAAGGCCCCTTCGGGCAGGCGGGGTATAAAACCCTCCCAAATGCCCGAATGATCGAGCCGTACAAACAATGGATGCAGTTGCTTTTTCCAGCCGTTGAACTCGCCCACCACCGAAACGGCTGTTGCATTGGGCGCCCATACGGCAAAATAATACCCATCTGTTCCCAGCAGGTTAAGCGGGTGTGCTCCAAATTTATCATAAGCATTGTGCATGTGCCCGTGCTGAAACTGCGTTATCTCTTCTGCACTGAAGAATGAATAATTCCATACAAGCTTTGCGCTGTCTATAAAATGATCGTCTTCGTATGCCATGATGAGGGTTTTATTTGTTAACAGTACAAAATATAATTTGGCGGTATTTATGAAGATTTACAGGTGAAGCTTACCAACGAAATATTTCGTAGACCACTTAATGCACATTAAACACCGCTTGTACAAGCTTAATTAACGTAAATTTAGTAAATGTGTAGCTTGCTGTTGAAAATGATTTCCCCAATTTTGAATTAAATACCAAAACACTGTACTGATGATATCAAAAAAAACGTTCCTGCTCTTTTTTCTTATTTGCGCATCTCTTTACTTACATGCCCAAAACATTAGCATCAGCGGCACGGTAAAAGACACTTCGGCCTACGCCAATGTACAACAGAGCGTGGTGGCATTATTTTCGCCCGGAGATTCGATCCTCAGGAAATTTACCCGTGTAAAAACCGATGGCAGCTTCAGTATTGATAATGTTAAGCCTGGCAGGTATATCATGATGGTGACCCACCCGCTATTTGCCGATTTTATTGATGATGTAGCGGTTAGCAGCGAAAACCCCAAACTGCCCAATATCAATCTTACGCCTAAAATAAAACTGCTGGAAGCAGTTATTGTTAGAAGCGGATCTGCCATTAAAGTAAAAGGCGATACCACGGTTTACACAGCAGATAGTTTTAAAGTAAGTGCCAATGCCAATGTGGAAGAACTCCTTAAAAAATTACCAGGCATACAGGTTGATAAGAATGGTGAAATAAAGGCCATGGGCGAAAAAGTTGAAAAAGTGCTGGTAGACGGTGAAGAATTTTTTGGCGATGACCCTGGAATGGCCGTTAAGAACCTGCGTGCCGATGCAGTAAAGGAAGTGCAGGTATTTGATAAGAAAAGCGAACAGGCCGAATTTACTGGAATTGACGATGGCAACACGCAAAAGACCATCAACCTGAAACTGAAGGAAGACAAGAAAAAAGGCTATTTTGGAAAAATTGATGTGTCGGGAGGCCTCGTGAAAAATATTGACCCGCGTTATAATAACAACCTGATGTTCGGAAGCTTTAAGGGTAAAAGGAAGATCTCGGCGTTCTTCCTGAATGGTAATACAGGCCAGGATGGTTTAAACTGGCAGGACAATGAAAAATACGGGGCCAACGACAATGTGACCATGGAAATGGATGACGAAGGGGGCATGATGTATATGTGGCGTGGCGGCGGGTCAGATGAAGAGCCTTATGTAAACACAGAGAACGGTTTTATAAAAAACAGCAATGCCGGCATTAACTATAATAATAAATGGAACGATAAACATACATTCAATTACACGCCACGATTCAACGGGCAGTCGTATGATAATACAACAGGCACTTTATCAAAAACCTTTTTGCCCGGCGATACAACCACGGTTTACAATGAAACAAAGCTCACGCATATATCCCGCTACAATATAAAAAACAATTTGACTTATGATCTGAAGATCGACAGTAATAACAGTATCAAACTTACTGCAAAAGCTAATTTCTACCATTCAGAAAGTGAAGAATTCAAAACATCGGACATGAAGTACGAAAGCGGGCAGCAATTGAATACAGTGAACAAAAATTTCAACAGTGTATCCGACAAACGTGCCTTAAGCGCCAATGCCATTTTTAAACATAAATTTAAAAAACTGAGGCGTACACTCAGCCTTAGCACCGACTGGAGCTTGCTGAGCACAGACGCGGTGAATTATAATATTTCTGAAAACCGCTTTTACAAAACAGCACAACCCGATTCTGTGCTTGATATAGACCAGCAGACGGTAAACGATAAGGTTTCTAACAAAATATCGGGAAAGGCAGTTTATACAGAACCATTATCAAAAAAATATTCACTTGAGCTCGGTTACGAGGTTTCTACAAACCTCAGCCGGAACAACCAGGCCATTTATGAAAAATCGCCGGCCGATAAATATGATGTTGAAATAGATTCGCTCACCAATAATTTCAGGCAGCGCATCACCATCAACAGGCCCAGTATGAAGATCAGCTTTAACGACAAAAAGATAAAATTTAACCTGGGAGCAGCTTTTGGTTTCACCAGCTTTAACCTGGATGATCTTTCGCTCGGAAAAAACTATAAGCGTGCTTATACCAATTTTTTCCCTGCGGCCAGTTTCACGTACTCGTACAAAAGCAACCACTCTTTGCGTATTAATTATAACGGGAACACCACGCAACCCACCATCAACCAGTTGCAGCCGCTTCGTAATAACAATGACCTGTTCAACCAATACAAAGGAAATCTTAGCCTGAAACCATCTTTTTCAAATTCATTCAGCATCAGCCATAATGGTTATGATTTCTTAAAAGACCGCTGGATGTACCAGTCGCTGAGTTTCAACATTACAAGTAATTCCATTACCAATATGCAAACCTTCGACCGCAGCACAGGCATCAGCACCATCAGCCCTGTAAATACCAATGGCAATGCCAATATTAACTTATGGAGCGGTATCGGGTTCAAGAGTAAAAAAATAGACACCCGTTTTAACATTGGACCAAACCTTAATTACAGCCGCTATACCGGCTTCCTCGACGGGAAAGAAAATATTTCTAAAAACCTTTCTGCAGGTTTTAATTTATGGGCATCCAAGGTTAAAGACAAGAAATATGACATTAACCTGGGAAATGACTTCCGGTTCAACAACAATAAAACCTCGCTTTCTTCGGGCAGCCGCAATTTCAGCAGCAATTCCTTTAGTGCCAATGCCACCATTTATTACAAAAAAACATGGTCGGTAAACGGTGAGTATGAGTATAACTGGAGACAAAAACTGAGTGATGGCGATAAAAGCCTGAACAACCACCTGCTGAATGCGAAACTGCAGAAAACTTTTAAAAACAATGAATTCACTGTTTACCTGCGGGCAAGAGATCTTCTTAACCAAAACATTGGTATAGACAGGAATTTTAATAACAACAATTTTACCGAAACCAGGAACGACCGCCTTAAACGTTACTTTATGCTTGGCTTTGCATGGGACTTTAAAAACAAGGCAGTCAAACCAGCAAGTTCCACCCCTAAATAAACATACACATGAAAAAGAAAATCTTTATAGTGATCTTATCTCTTTTTGCAAGTTATATGCTGCCGGCACAGCAATTCATTAACAAAGCTGCGGTGGAGTACGAAGTAAAGACCAATGTTAAAAAAACAATGGGCAACAGCAGTTGGGCAGAAATGCTGAAGGAAAATATGCCAACTTATAAAACGGCTTATTTTCATCTCAGTTTTGCCGACAATAAAAGCGTGTACAAATTCCATCATTGGGCCGACGGGCCAAAAATGCCCGAATTTATGCGCCGCAATGATGAGGAAAATGTATGGTACTACGATTATAACAACGGCACTTTTGCCAACCAGAAAAGTGTGTTTGGATCTGTGTTCAATATTGCCGACAGCATCAAAAACATTGATTGGAAACTGGAAAATGAGAACCGCACCATTGCCGGGTTCAATTGCCGGAAAGCTGTTGGCAAAATTATGGACAGCGTGTACATATTTGCCTTTTATACCGATGAAATAACACTTAGTGGCGGCCCGGCCTCTGCCAATGGTTTGCCCGGGCTTATACTGGGGCTCACCATACCAAGAATGTACACTTCTTTTATTGCCACCAAGGTGATCATTAACGATGTGGACCTGTCGCAAATAAAACCGGTGGCTGCTAAAAAGCCGCTCAGTTATACTGGTCTTAAAACAACTTTTTTGGAACGGAGCAAAGAATGGACGGCAAATGAAAATGATGATGACCCGGAATCAAAGAAATGGCTGGAGCAATTATTGTGGAGTACTTTTTTGTAGAAGGCATTTCAAAAATAATTGAACGAAGCATTTCACGCAGAGGCGCTAAGAATTTAAGAGGCAAAGCGCTACCTGGTGTCTTTGCTACTTTGTGCCATTGCGTGAAAATTGCACTTTTGAGACAGGCCCTGGTAATTACTGTCCTCCCCTCACATTGAGTTTATAACCGGTATTTACCTGGATATCTGTGCCCGGCTGAAGCGTTATACTCCTGCATTCAGCAAGTGAACTTACAAGGGGGTTAAATGAGCCGGCATTGATCACCACATCTGTATTTGCATCAGGGATATTGCCGCAATTCCAGTTTTGCGGATCTTCCCAGCTCCCGCTTTTTCCACCCTGCCAGTAACTGGTAAACTTAAGCGTAATAATATTGCTGAAATTACTGCCATCTGCCACACAACGATACTGGTAATTATAAAAACCGGAAGACAGGTTTTTCAGCATCAATTGGGCAGTATTGGTTCCGCTGTACAGGATGCCATCTTCTATATTGGTAAACCCTGCACCACTGTTCACCTGCCATTGAAAAGAAGTTCCTGTTATGTTTGCGGAGAGCGGGTAACTATTATTCCTGCAAACCGATAGTGCTGCCGTGCTTACAATAAATGCAGTGCTGGCTTTTTGGGTTACATTGTAAGTAACCTCATAACGCCAGGTGCCGGGTGCAGCGTTGGCAGGAAGTGTAAGGCTGTAATACCACCAGGAAGCTGCATAATAGGAAGTGAAATTTTGTGTCCAGCTGGTATGCAGGCTGCCATCGGGGCGAAAAACCCTGTGTACCGACTGCTGCCCGTTTTGCTGATCCCTGTAATATCCCGACAGATAAATGACCTGCCCCGGAATAAAATTTATCTTCTCATTTGGTATTTCCTGAGCCGGGCATTGCCCTGTTTGGGGAGCTGCTCCATGCGTCATCACTTTATTGATAGTGGATACATAATAGGGTTGCTGGTTGGCCCACCAACTGGTAGTTCCATTTGTTGCATTACATGCCCCGGCCCAGGGATCCACCAACTGGGTATAAGAAGAATTTGTGTAAACCTCCAGGTGAAGATGCGGCCCGGTTGAATTGCCCGAACTGCCCACTACACCAAGATACTCCCCTTCGGCAACCGTTTGCCCGTTTGCTTTGGGCGTTAGAGAGCCTGATTTCATATGGCCATACCATGCCACCGACCCGTCTGCATGCATCACATACACGGCATTCCAATTGCAGGCGCCGCTGCAAAAAGCACAGTTCTGGTCAAAATTGCCATCAGATTTTCCAATAATGGTTCCGGGAGCACAAGCCACGATCTCCACTGCATTGTTTGCCATTTTTTGCCAGCCGTATGGCCAGGTAAAAATATCAGTTCCCTTATGGTTATAACCCGAACTAAGGTCGTAACTGCGGGTACCGCAATTGTAATCTGTTACCTGGTTAGGAAATGCAGCATTATGATCAATATAATTTGAGATACCATAAAATCCCGGGTCATTATAATTAAGGCCCTGTTTCAATGGCCAGCCAAAAGACTGTGCAGTTGGCGAAAGCCTTGCAGGCAGAGACCCAAGTTGTTTCAACTGGCCTTCGTTTTTTTGAAGCATGGTTATGATGGCAGCCCGCTGGGCAGCACTTAATTCATCCGTTACATGCATAAAATCTGCATAATGACCGCCGCCATCAGGCATCCTGCCCGTTTGCGCAGCAGCCGCCAGTTGGAGCAACAATAAAAAACTGAAAATAGTTAATTTCATATGCTGTAATTACCGGTATAAAAAACGGCTGCCATTAAAAAAATCAGAGATTAAATCCATCGTTTATTATAGCGCCTTTTTTAACCACCACTATCCCCTCTTTTACGGTGAATAAAGCGTGATCGCTGTCGGGCAAATGATGACCGCCAGTAATGGTTACATTATTGCCAATACGGCAATCTTTATCCACGATCACATTTTTTAAATGACAATTATCGCCAATACCAACGGGCGGTATTCCATGGCTTACATTGTGTGCGATCTCTTCGATCGTTTCATAAAAATCGTTACCCATAATGTAACAGCTTTCAATAACACTGCCTGTGCCAATGCGGCTGCGGATGCCCACTACGGAGTTTACGATGCGTTGTGCTTTGATAATGGAACCTTCTGCCAAGATGGCCTGCTCAAGTGTGGTGCCGCTCAGTTTTGCAGGCGGCAGCATGCGTGCACGGCTGTATACCATTTTCCTGTTGTCGAACAGATTAAAGGGAGGAATATCCAGTGTTAAGGCAAGGTTTGCCTCAAAGAAAGAATAGATATTACCAATATCTGTCCAGTAACCTTCATACTGGTAACTGATCACTTTATGTTTGTCTATTGACTGTGGTATGATCTCTTTTCCAAAATCTTTTGCATCTTTTTTCTCATTCAGCAGGGCATCAAACAGCAATTCCCTGTTAAATACATAAATACCCATGGATGCCAGGTAGTTTCTTCCCTGCGCCTGCATTTCGGCACCCGTATCGCTTACCCATTGCGGCAGCAGGTCTTTTGCAGGTTTTTCTATGAACGAGGTAATGGTATTGCTCGCATCTGTTTTAAGTATCCCAAATTCGGGTGCTTCCCGGTCGCCCACCGGAATGGTGGCAATGGTAAGTTCTGCCTTTTGGTCAATATGGTTCTTGATCATAGCATCGAAGTCCATCTGGTAAAGCTGGTCGCCGCTAAGTATGAGTACGTATTCAAACTCATTGTTCTTTATATGCTTCAGGCTTTGCCTTACTGCATCTGCCGTACCCTGGAACCATTCGGGGCTGTCGGGCGTTTGTTCGGCAGCAAGAATGTCTACAAAACCGCTGCTGAAACCACTGAACTGGTAAGTGTTCTTAATATGTTTGTTAAGCGAGGCAGAGTTATACTGCGTAAGTACAAACATGCGGTTGATCTGGCTGTTGATACAGTTTGAAATAGGAATATCAACGAGCCTGTATTTACCGGCAATGGGAACTGCCGGTTTGCTTCTTGTGGCGGTAAGTGGGTAAAGCCTGCTGCCGGCGCCGCCGCCGAGTATCACTGCCACTACTTTATTGCTGATCATATGAAATTGTTTTATTGTATGGAGGAATATAGATCCAAATATTTTTGTGCACTTTCTTCCCAGCTTGTATTTACCTGCATCATGCGTTTGCGCAGCTGGCTCAATTTTTCTTTATCATCGTAATAAAGCCCCAGTGCCCGCTTCATGGCATGAACAATATCGTTAACCGAAGCATGTATAAAGCTAATACCATAACCGCCTTCATCGCCAAAATCAATTACCGTGTCTTTGAGCCCGCCGGTTTTTCTTACCAGTGGCACGGTACCGTAACGCATTGCATAGAGCTGGTTGAGCCCGCATGGCTCCACCCGGCTTGGCATGAGCAAAAAATCGGCTCCGGCGTACATCTGGTGGCTGAGTTTTTCGTTATATGATATCTGTGTATTGTAATATCCCACCCAGCGGCTGTTAAGGCTGTACAGGGCATGTTCCACCGACGGCTCGCCGCTGCCAAGTATCAGTACATTGAACAGGGTGCCCACCTCTTCAAAAGCCTGGTTGATGGCGGGGGCCAGCATATCGGCCGCTTTTTCGCCCACCAGCCTTCCTATAAAAACAAAGAGCGGAAGATCCAGGTCAAAACTAAAATCGTCGCAAAGTTTCTTCTTGTTAAGTTCTTTCCCGGCATCATAATCTTCCAGGGAATAGTTATCCATGATATAGGTATCCGTTTTGGGGTTCCATACTTCATAATCAATACCGTTGAGTATGCCGCTGCATTTGGCCCATTCCAGTTGAAAAAGCCCTTCAAGACCATTTGCACTGTCCATCAACTCCTGCATATAACCTGGGCTTACGGTGGTAACTTTATAGGCACATTTAATGCCCGATGCCAGCGGGTTAATGGTATTGCCCCAGTCGAGCATGCCCCATTTCCAGGTATCCCATGCAGGAATATAAGGCGATTTTTCCCAGCCCATCCAGCCCTGGTACTGGGCATTATGTATGGTAAGTACCGTGGGTATATGTGCAAGATTGGAATAAGCGAAACAGTATTTCATCATGAACGGGATGAGTCCTGCATGATGGTCGTGTACGTGTACGATATTGGGCTGATGGTGCCATTTGCCAAGCCACTCCAGCACGGCTACCTGGAAGGCAGTGAAACGCTCGGTATCATCGTCGTAGCCATAAATTTTTTCGCGGTCAAGCAGGCCATTGATATCCACACAATACAGGTCAAAACCGAGTTTATTATTTCTTTCTTTTATTATGGTGAACTCGTACTTGATCTCGGCCAAATGAAGAGCGCCTTTATGCACCACATCCCACTCATTATCGTATAAGAATTTTGTGCGATACATGGGCATCACCACTTTGGAGATATGCCCCAGGCCCTGCTGGTACTTGGGCAATGCGCCCACCACATCGGCCAAACCGCCTGCTTTTGCCATTGGGTAACATTCTGCGCTAACGTGTAATATTTCCATGCAGCTGGTATTTTGCAATGAATATAGGGAGGAATTTGAAACAAACAATCTTTAACACTATAAAGTTAGCAGGTTTTCGTTCTGTTTAAAAAATGAAACAAGTATTTTTTTTGGTAATGGAATTTATCACTACTTTCAGCCTCATAAAATTTTAAATATGGCAACCATACAAACTGATTATGTTCCTAAAGCTGACAGGTCCGGCGAACCAATTCCAACCAACTATGGTGCACTGAGTACATTGGTGAGTGTCTTTTTTTTCTGGGGTTTTATTGCGGCTGGCAACAGCGTGTTCATTCCCTTTTGTAAACATTATTTCCATTTAGACCAGTTTCAGAGCCAGTTGATAGATTTTGCATTTTACCTTGCATATTATGTAGGTGCCCTGGGTTTGTTTGCTTACGGAGCTTTTGGAGGTAAGGATCTTGTAGCAAAATGGGGTTTCAAAAAAAGTATTGTATATGGTTTGCTTTTTTCTGCCATTGGAGCTGCTGCCATGATCGTGGCTGTAAATGCAAACACTTTTGCAGGAATGCTCATGGGGCTTTTCATAGTTGCACTAGGCTTTTCACTACAGCAAACAGCAGCACAACCCTTTGCCATAAGTTTGGGCGATCCCAGTACAGGCACCAGCCGGGTAAACCTTGGCGGTGGTATCAACTCCTTTGGTACCATGATTGGGCCGATCGTGGTTTCTCTTGCTTTATTTGGAAGTACCGCAGCGCTTACAGATGAGCAGATTGCCTCATTGAGCCTTAGTAAAGTAATTTTGTTGTATGCTGGCGTGGGTGCCCTTTTCTTGGCTGCGGCCGCTCTTTTTTACTTTTCTAAAAAAGTTCCTTCTGGTATTTCAGACGAATCAACAGAAAAAGCAAATAAAGCCCTTTATTCTCTCTTAATTATCACGGGCCTGCTGATCATTATGTTTGTGCCCGTTTTTAACAGCTACAAAACAGATCTTACAAACGCCACTGCAGAAGCCAGGCATGATATGGAAACTTACCGGATGAAATGGCTGTTTGGCGCATTGGCAGTAGTAGTGCTGGGTTTACTTTTTTCTAATATGAGTGCCAAAAAAAATCCTGATGGATGGGGCGCTATGAAATATCCCCAGCTTGTACTGGGTATGCTTGGCATATTTGTATATGTGGGTGTGGAAGTTACCATTGGCAGCAACCTGGGTGAGCTTTTAAAACAGGAAGAATTCGGAGCTTACCAGTCTTCCCAGATTGCACCATTCATCTCGATGTATTGGGGTAGCCTTATGATCGGGCGCTGGGCAGGTTCTATCAGCGTGTTTAACTTTAAAAGCAACACTAAAAAGATGCTTCTAACCATTGTGCCCCTGGTGGCATTTGGGATAGTGATCGGCGTGAATTCTCTTGCCAAAAATGATATGCAGCCATTGTATATGTATGTGGTTTGTGTAATTATACAGATCATCGGGTTTTATCTTTCGCAGGATAAGCCGGCCCGCACTTTATTAATATTCAGCCTGCTTGGTATGGCAGCAATGATCGTTGGTTTAATGACCACAGGTAAAGTAGCAACTTATGCATTTTTGAGTGGTGGCCTGTGGTGCTCTATCATGTGGCCCTGCATTTTTGCACTTGCAATAGCCGGCCTGGGCAAATACACTACCCAGGGTGCTGCATTTTTGATCATGATGATCCTTGGAGGTGGTATTATTCCCCCTATACAGGGAAAGCTTGCCGACTACCTGCAGGCAAATTCACAGGTTGCCGGGTATGGGATTCATAATTCATATTGGGTGGCGGTTATTTGCTTTGCATACCTAGCTTTTTTCGCATTCATTGTAAAAGGCATTTTGAGCAAACAGGGTATCAATTATGAATCATCGGGAACCGGTGGCGGACATTAATTTATCAGCACAATAAAAATCAGCCAAATGGACAACAAACCTTTTGCAGTAGGCATTGACATAGGAGGCACCAATACGAAGTTTGGTATTGTGAACCGCAATGGTGAGATCATTGAACAAGACAGGATGCTGAGCAATACCCACGATGTTGTGGAAGATTTTATTGATGACCTGTACGGCATTTTGATGCCCATGATCGACAGGGCCGGCGGGGCAGACCAGTTTGTAGGTATTGGCATGGGAGCGCCCAACGGTAATGTATACACAGGAACCATTGAATATGCGCCAAACCTGAAATGGAAAGGCATTATTCCCATTGCAAAGCTGATGGAAGAAAAGTTTGGCTTAAAGACCAGGCTCACCAATGATGCCAACGCTGCAGCCATGGGTGAAATGATCTTTGGTTGTGCCAAAGGCTGTAAACATTTTATAACCATCACGCTTGGTACCGGCGTAGGCAGCGGAATCGTAATAGATGGCAGGATGGTGGTTGGCCACGATGGTTTTGCCGGTGAACTGGGGCATACCATTATCAGGCCCGGCGGAAGGTTGCATAAAAGTACCGGAATGAGGGGAAGCCTTGAAGCCTACGCCTCTGCCACAGGTGTACGTGATACCGCTATTGAAATGCTGCAGGTACATCCCGAAGAAGACAGCCTGCTAAGGGATTACAGCCTCAACGACCTCACCAGCCAAACCGTATATGAATGTGCCATGAAGGGCGATAAGGTGGCCAACGAAATCTTTGATTTCACCGGTGAAATACTGGGCGAATCACTGGCCAATTTTGTGATGTTTTCATCGCCTGAAAAAATTGTATTGTTCGGCGGCCTCACCAAGGCCGGCGACCTGCTCATGAAGCCCACCAGGAAAGCCATGGAAGCCAACCTGCTGCCTATTTTTCAAAATAAGGTAAAACTCATTTTCAGTGAACTCAAAGAAGCCGATGCGGCCATATTGGGCGCAAGCGCACTCGTTTGGTAAACCCGGTATTCAGTAAATATTTTTTGGATGACCCAAACCTGCAAAAACTGCGGCAATCATTTTAAAGGAATTTTCTGCAACAACTGCGGGCAAAAATTTGCAGTTGAACGTTTCAGTTTCCGCCATATCTTCAGCGAGGTCATCCATGCATTTACACATGCCGATAAAGGCTTCCTGTCGCTCCTCAAAAAAATGACCGTCAACCCCGGACTGATCGCATACGAATATATTGTTGAGTTCAGGCGTAAGAAATACTTCAACCTGTTCACTTTTTTTGTACTGATCACCGCCATTGCTGCATACATTGAGAATAAGGATGTGCTCCTTAAAGAAGATATGTTCCGGATGAATAATATTTATGGTATCCGGTTGATTTTTTACAATAAGCTTCTTTCTGCGATCATCATTCCTGCTGTGGCGCTGGCTGTTTGGCTCATCCATTTCCCAAAAAGAAGGTTACTGTACAGCGAATACACTGTTTTTGCCATGCTGCTCATGTCGTTGAAAGCAATACTTGATATTATAGCCAACCTTTTTGATTATGCAGGTACTTTTATCAGTCATAAATACATTGAAGTCTCCGAAAGTGCCGGCTATGCGGTCGTATTGCTTGTTGCTATTTCTATCGCCTGTTTTGTATTTCATAAGAAACTGAAAAACGGTTCCTGGTGGCAAAGTATGCTGTGCGCTGCATCATTCATCATCATTCAATATGTTGCACAGTTATTTGTGGTATGGGCTGTTATTAATCGTTTCAGCAGGATCGGCATTTTTAAAATTTATGGAATTGAGATCAGCGACCTTTAGCCCGCCCCACGTTAACAAAAAAGTATTCACATGATCAGCCGTAAAACCAAAGCAAACCTTATTGCCTATGCAATAGTGGTGCTGCTTTATTTTGCAGCAATGAGGTTGCAGCAATACAGCAACGACACTGATTCAGCTGATGAACTCAGCCTCCTGGAACCCGTTGCGCAAAATATTTTTAATGATTTTGTAACGGCCATAGAAACAGAAACCGAATGGAATGTTCATATTAACAGCGGTAAGCGAACGCCTGAACAACAGGCCGAACTCAAAAGAAAAGACCCCAGGAATGCAGATGCTTTCAGCAGCAAACATGTACTTGGGCTCGCCATCGATCTTAACCTCTACTCCACTTATACATTACAATACATCCGAAAATCAGACAGCAGGGAAAAATGGATCGCCACCGGTGTACCCGCCATTGCCAAGCGCTTTGGCTTAAAATGGGGAGGCGATTTTAAGAACTATCATGACCCTGTGCATTTTGAAATAGTTTATTAGTGGCGGGAAAATATTCCCCGTTAACCTAGTTCCTCAAATCCATAACCTACTCATAACCATATCCAATAAATTCTGGCATGGATTTTTAAGGTCTTTAGAAAACGATCCATATGAAGTCAGCCTATTTTTCCATGCCAAATGGTTTGCTAGAAAATACAGACAGCATCCTGCCTGCTGATCAAATTCCTTTTAAGGAGGAGTTTATTAAAACAGGAAATAAGAATGTAATTGTGCCGGACAATTTTTTAAAGTCAGTCGATGAGCTTGACGAAGAAATGCGTTTAAATAAAAATGAATTGCTAACTAAAAATTTTTCAAACAATGAATAAAAAAAGATCAAAGCCGAAAAAAAGCAAGGAGCTTTTTCGCCAGATCCGGCATCGCTCCATACTACCGATCCACAAGAACATATGAAAGGCCCGGTTTCATCGGTAGCGCAGCTTATTAAAGAAACTGCGGAAGAAAACGACGCAGTTTCCAAGTCAGAAGCAGATGCCAAAAAAGAAAAGAACAGTTAATATTCATCAAAAAAGGCCTTTTCGCAAGGCTTTTTGTAAAATATTCATCAGAGTGCTTCTTCTTTAGATAATTTATCCACTGCCTGCTGCATGATCTTCTTCGTTTCTTCGTTAGGCGCCTGCGTTACAGCCATCTTTGCATATTCCAGCGCTTTTTTAAGATCGCCATTTGCTGAATAGCCCCGCATTAAGCCGGCGCTTGTGGGCCAGGCCCCTTTGTTCTTTTTGTAATTTTTTTCAAAAACTTCCAGCGCCTCTTTGAACTTTTTTTGTGCCAGTAACTGGCGACCATAACCATGCAATTCTGTTACAGATGCATTTTCTACAGCAGTTTTCATCAGATCATCGGCCTCGGGCTTTCGGTTCAGTTTTGTAAGCAGTCCCGCTTTTGTGCTCAGCGCATTAAAAGATCTTACGCCGCCCAGGTTGGGGTCGGTGGCACGGTTAATCCAGTCGAGCCCTTCTGCTTCGTTTACATTGTTCTGCAGGCACCAGTTGGCAGCAGCTTCGAGGCTTGGCGGGTCAAAACCCATTGCGCCGCTTAACTGCGTGCGTATAGATGCCAGTGTTGTTTTGGTAAGGTCAACAGAAACAGTGAATGGAATGCGCCAGCGCTCCCACTCCAGGGCCAGCTCAACGGCATTGCCTGTTTGATTTGAAAATGTATACTCAAGCCGTTCCCTGCTTTCCTTCATTCCTTTCTGCTGTTTAGTGCCAACACGCATTATATCCAGGTCGCTGTTGTAAAAATAACTTCCCCACCCTGCTGTGTTTTTATTGAAGATGAGTGTGCAGCTGTCGGGGTAAACTGCTATAAAAAATCCGTATTTACCCGCAGCAAGCAGTTTCCCGTTTATCATCACGTCAGTAGAAAAAGAGATCGTGGTATTTTCATCGGCTCCGGCCCGCCAGGGCGATTGAGTATTGGAGCCAAAGCCAAGTACGGTAAAGCCGTAATAAGCGATATCGGTTCCCCATATTTTACCCTCACGGCCCTTTACGCCCGGTGCATTCCAGGCTATATCAATATCGGTAACACCTATTTTTCGGCTTGCTTTACATTTGTAGTTTATATTGCCTTCGGGTAATTTCAACAGCTGGGCAAAGCTTTTTGTTTGGGCAAAAAGAATGCTCAAACAAATTAAACCCGCAGGGATCAATTTTTTCATAACAAAAGATTTTAATTGAAAATTGAACCCTAAAGTTAAGTGCAAATTGAAGGGGCCTGCTTATTTTAATCATGCAACTTAACCGTTTATCAAAAGATCAGGCCCCCTGCAGTTACAAAAATCAAATGCCGAGACTTTTCAGGAATTCGTCTTTGTAAGAGGCCGATACTTCCATTTCTGAACCATCCTGCATGGTGATACACCCTCCCGAAGTTTTTGAAAATGATTTAATGAATTGAAGGTTCACTATAAAAGACCGGTGTATACGTAAAAAAGGCCGTTCGAGTATTTCATCAAAATGCTTTAAGAATTTACAGATAAGTTTATGCGAACCGTCGGTAAAATAAACTTCCGTAAAATTTCCTTTTGCCACCAGCCGGGTAATGGTTGCTGTTTTAACCACATCAAAACCCTGGAGGGTGGGCAATACGATCTGCTGCTGGCCCGGCCCAAGCCTGAGATTTTGTAAAATGATATTATTGCGGCTGAAAACCTCTTCCCGCAAAATAGATTCCTGTACTTTGTTTACGGCTGCCACCAGTTCTGTTATCTCAATAGGTTTCAAAAGGTAATAAGCCGCACTGCGGTTC
>JBATOU010000029.1:0-1667 GCA_049291115.1 Ferruginibacter sp. | reverse complement strand
TCAAAAACACCGATTGACACTGAAAACAAGCCAAATAAAAAAAATAAAATGCAGAAATGCCATTCTGTAATACATCGGGGAAAAACAAGGGAATAAAAAATTTTTTTTTCAACAAATTATTTTTGATATTCGCTGTCCTGCTAAAGAATCTTTTTATAGGAAAAATAATTTTGTTTTTTAGCGTCTTTTCCCGAAGAAAATAATAACTCAAGATATAAATTGCTTAAGGTAAATGGAGAAAGCATTTGATAAAGTTTGGACGAACTGTTTAGAGATCATAAAGGATATTGTAGAATGGCAACATTTTAAAACCTGGTTTGAACCGATCAGGCCGGTAGAATTAAAAGAAAAAGTTTTAACGATCCAGGTACCAAGTCAGTTTTTTTATGAGTACCTTGAAGAACATTATGTATCGTTGCTGGCAAAAACATTAAAGCGTGAATTGGGAAAAGAGGCGAGATTGGAATACAGGATCATGGTAGACAGCGGGAACAGCAAGAACAAACCGCTTACGATGGATGTGCCGGGCAATGGTTATAAATCATATTCAAACAACGAAATGGATTTTCCGCTGGTTATAAATAATCCTGTTAAGAACCCATTTGTTATTCCGGGGTTGAAGAAGATGCAGATTGATCCGCAGCTTAACCATGCTTATACATTTGATTCTTACATAGAGGGTGATTGCAACAGGGTAGCACGCAGGGCAGGCAAAACGGTTGCGGAAAAACCGGGCGCCACTTCTTTCAATCCGTTGGTGATATATGGCGGTGTAGGTTTGGGAAAAACCCACCTGGCACAGGCAATTGGCAACGAAGTAAAAAGGCTGCACAACAATAAAGTGGTATTGTATGTGAGTTCAGAAAAATTCATCAACCAGTTCATCGATCATGGCCGCAACAATGCCATCAACGATTTCATACATTTTTACCAGTTGATAGATGTGCTCATCATTGACGATGTACAGTTCTTCAACCGGGCAGAAAAATCGCAGGATGCGTTTTTCTCTATTTTCAATCACCTGCACCAGAGTGGCAAGCAGCTGATCTTAACCAGCGATAAGTCGCCCAAAGACCTGGAAGGTGTGCAGGAAAGGCTGCTAAGCCGTTTCCGCTGGGGATTGAGCGCTGATCTGCAAACACCCGATTACGACACCAAGATTGAGATACTGGAAAAGAAGATGAAGAACGACGGGCTTGACATGCCCCGTGAAGTAGTGAAGTATATCGCTTATAATATCAACAGCAATGTGCGTGAACTGGAAGGTGCACTGATATCATTGTTGGCACAGTCTTCGCTTAACAAGCGGGAAATAGACCTCGAATTGGCCAAGAAAGTATTAAGGAATTTTGTAAAATCATCCAGCAAAGAGATTACCATTGACACCATACAGAAAATGGTTTGTGAGTATTTTGATGTTCCTTACGATAAATTATTACAAAAGACCAGGAAAAGGGAAATTGTACAGGCCAGGCAAATCACGATGTACCTTTCAAAAGCATTTACCAAGAACTCATTAAAAACGATCGGTGAGCATTTCGGCGGCCGCGACCATACTACAGTAATTCACAGTTGCCAGACGGTAAAAGACCTGATGGATACCGATAACCTGTTTAAGGAGAGTGTGCTGGAATTGCAGCAGAAAGTGCAGCTGGCGGCTATGTAAT
>JBATOU010000028.1:0-11035 GCA_049291115.1 Ferruginibacter sp. | reverse complement strand
ACGGGTCCTTTTGCCATGACCATTAAACAGCAACTTTCATGCACACATCTTCTAAAATAAACTTTACTTATCTACAAATGTGAATTACCTAAATAAAAAGAGGCTGCCCTTTTGAGACAGCCTCTTTAAAATTTGCTGTCACCTGTAAGTTTTGCCGCTTCATCCCTTCAAAATATCGTGCCCCAGTTTATCTCTCTTTGTAGAAAGATAATGCTGGTTATGTTCATTGGGCGTCATTTCTATAGGAACGGTATCCACCACTTCGAGGCCATAGCCCAGCAATCCCGCCCGTTTTTTTGGATTATTGCTCATCAGCTTCATCTTGGAAATTCCCATATACCGGAGAATTTGGGCACCCACGCCATAATCCCGCTCGTCCATTCCAAAACCCAGTTTAATATTTGCTTCCACGGTATCCAGGCCCTGTTCCTGTAATTTGTAGGCCTTTAATTTATTGAGCAAACCAATGCCGCGGCCTTCCTGGTTCATATAAAGAATAAGTCCCCTGCCATCTTTTTCAATCTGCCGCATGGCATGATGCAGTTGTTCGCCACAGTCGCAGCGCAGCGAACCTAAAATATCGCCCGTAACACAGCTGCTGTGCACACGAACCAGCACGGGTTCGTCTTTTTGCCAGCTGCCTTTTCTTAATGCAAGATGGATATCACCGGTATTGGTTTGGCGAAAAGCCACCAGGTTGAAGTTTCCGTATTTGGTGGGCATGTTAACGCTCACTTCTTCTTCAATAAGGCTTTCGGTCTTCAGCCGGTATTCGATGAGGTCTTTTATAGAAATTATTTTTAAACTGTGTTTTTCAGCTATTTTTTCCAATTGGGGAAGCCGGGCCATGGTTCCGTCTTCGTTCATAATTTCCACCAACACCCCTGCTGGTTCAAAACCGGCAAGCCTGGCCAGGTCAATTGCGGCCTCAGTATGGCCGGCACGCCTTAAAACGCCCCCGGTTTTTGCCTTGAGCGGAAAAATATGTCCCGGCCGGCCCAGGTCTTCGGGCTTGCTGGCGGGGTTTACCAGGGCCAAAATGGTCTTGCTCCTGTCGTGGGCCGAAATACCGGTGGTACAACCGTTTCCAAGCAGGTCAACACTAACTGTAAAAGCAGTTTCGTGCAGGGAGGTATTATCGCTCACCATTGGCTGAAGCTTAAGTTCGGCGCATCTTTCCTCGGTAAGCGGGGCGCAAATAAGGCCCCTCCCGTAAATACTCATAAAATTGATCATTTCCGGGCTGGCATGACGGGCAGCAATGATAAAATCGCCTTCATTCTCCCGGTTTTCATCATCTACAACGATCAGCATTTTGCCCGATTTCAGGTCTTCTATGGCCTCTTCAATGGTATTCAGCATTTTTTTAATTTTCGGCGGCAAAGTTACCAAGGTTTGGGCTAACAATCTGCAAGATTCCTTTTTTCGAAAACCAGGTATTTAGAAGCGGCTGTAAAGCAGCTATTTTGCCGCATAAACTGCCTAATATTTTGTTAATAATAATTGGCTGTTTTTAGCCAATTATTTCCTTTCTTTGCCGCATTAAACCGAACTAAATATGCATTTTAAAAAAATCATTGCTTTCTTGATTGCAGTTATTGCTGTGCAAATTTCTCTAACGGCACAGGTAACCACAAGTAGTGTGAGCGGATTTGTAAAAAACAGCACCGGTGAAAGTATTACCGGAAGTACAGTCCAGCTTACGCACACACCTACAGGAACCACCTACAAAACCGCTTCCGGAAGGGATGGAAGGTTCAATTTTGTGAACCTTATGCCCGGCGGTCCTTACACGATTGAGGTTACCAATGTGGGGTATGGGAACTATAGTGAAGCCAACGTAAACCTTCCCCTGGGTGAAAATACCCGCATGGATGTTGTTTTAAGCACCAGTGCCACTGTTTTAACCGATGTGGTTGTAACTGCGGCCGGGTCTTCCAGGAAAAAAACCGGCGCATCCACGAGTATTGGAAAGCAACAGATAGCTGCGCTTCCAACTTTAAGCAGGAGCCTGCAGGATTATACACGTCTTACTCCACAGGCCAATGGCAACTCCTTTGGTGGTGTGAGCAACCGTTATAACAATATTACCATTGACGGAGCTGTTAATAATGATGTATTCGGTCTTTCGGGATCGGGCACGCCCGGCGGCCAGGCTGCCACCACTCCCATATCGCTTGATGCGATCCAGGAGATACAGGTAGTATTGGCTCCCTATGATGTTTCTTACGGAAACTTTACTGGTGGTGGCGTAAATGCCGTAACACGTTCGGGCACCAACAAACTCGAAGGATCGGTTTATTATTTCATAAGAAATGAAAACACCATCGGCAAAGACCCTGTAACCAGGATTAAAGCCACCGCTTTTGACGACAAGCAATACGGTATGCGCCTCGGTGGCCCGATCATCAAAAATAAATTATTCTTTTTCCTCAGTGGTGAAATGGCAAGGAGAAATTCTCCCACATTGTTCAACGCCGGAGACAGTAATGCATTACTAAGTGTTGCAGAAGCATCACAGCTTGCCGATACTTTAAAGAACCGTTATGGATATGATGCAGGTGCTTACAATGCATTTGATGCCGAAACGCAGAGTAACAAAGCTTTTGCAAGATTAGACTGGAATATACGTCCGGGGCACCAGCTTACGCTCCGCCACAACTATATCAAAGCATTTGATGATAACATTTCAAGGTCTCCAACTTTTTTCCGTTATGGAAACAATGCATACAGGTTTAATAATACACAGAACATCACAGTAGCAGAATTAAGGAGCAGGTTTGGCTCCAGGTTCTCAAACAATCTCCTGATCGGCAAGCATGTGATCAGGGATTTCAGGAGTACATATGGCTCCCTGTTCCCTTCTATTGAGATCAGTAAAGGTGCAGGAACAGTACAATTGGGTTCCGAAAGAAGTTCTGCTGCCAATGAGCTTGACCAGGATATTTTTGAAATTACCGACAATTTCAAAATATTCAAAAACAAACACACTTTTACGATCGGTACGCACAATGAGTTCTTCAAATTCAGGAACCTCTTTATCAACAATTATAATGGCCGCTGGAGATTTGGAAGTCTTTCGGATTTTTATGGCAATTTCCCACGCCAGCTTGATGTAACTTATTCTGCCGACAAGGCAACAAATGCCCGTCCTTCTGCACAATTTGATGCATCGCAGCTTGGCTTTTATATCCAGGATGAGATCCAGGTTAACTCTAAATTCAAATTAACAATGGGTTTAAGGGCCGATATGCCTGTGATCAATTCAAAACCTGCAAATAACAGAGCCGTTGATTCAACTTTTGCAGGCAAATACAGCACCAGCTTTATTCCTAATAAGCAACTTCTTTGGGCACCCAGGGTTGGTTTCAACTACGATGTTGAAGGAAATAAATCAACAGTTGTACGCGGTGGAATTGGCGTATTTACCGGCAGGGTTCCTTTTGTATGGATCAGCAACCAGTTCTCAAATACAGGATTGCTGCTTAAAACGATCAGCCAAACCGATAATACACCGGCTACTGCTCCATTTACTGTAAACAACGGCAATGGCTTTAATCCAAATGTAGACCAGCAGAGTACATTGGGTACAGGAGGAACCACATACGAAGTAAACCTGATAGACAAGAACTTTAAAATGCCACAGGTAATGAGGGTTAACCTGGCCGCCGATAAAAAACTTCCCGGTAATATCAATCTTACATTTGAAGGTATTTTCTCAAAAACCCTCAATAATATCGCTTATACTGATGTAAACCTCACACCTGCAGTTGGTATTGTAGACCAGGCTTACAACAATGGTTTTGATAAACGGATTGCTTATGCTGCTTCAGCTACTGCCAGAAGGATCAACCCGCTTATCACCAATGCCATCCTTATTAGTAATTCAAACAAAGGGTACACCATGAACCTTGGCTTTACGGTAAACAGAACCAGCAAGAGTTTATTTACCCAGTTAGCTTACAATTATAATATTTCCCAGGATGTTAACAGCGGTGCCAGTTCAACCGCCCTTTCTCAATGGGAATTTGTACAGGTGGTGGGTAACCCTAATACGCCTCAGCTGGCTACATCAAACTACCAGCTGAAACACAGGATCACCGGTATTTTGTCTTACAATATTGAATATGCCAAGCATTTCAAAACAAGTGTTTCTTTATTTTATAACGGAAACTCCGGCTCACCATTTACCTATCTCGTTAATGGCGATCTGAACAGCGATGGACGTTTTGGAAATGACCTGCTATATGTTCCTGCTGATGCATCGCAGATTAAATTTGTTGACAGGCTGAATTCTGCCGGTACAGCAATCGTTTCTACGGCTGCTGAACAAGCTGCTGCTTTTGAAGAATTCATTAAAGCAGATAAGTACCTTTCTTCCAGGAGGGGTAAATACACAGAAAGAAACGGCCGCAGTACGCCATGGGAACATGTGATAGATGCACGTATTGCCCAGGATTTCTTTGTAAACATGGGTGGCAACAAACATGATGTTCAGTTAACACTTGATATCTTCAACCTAACCAACCTGATTGATAAGAGCTGGGGACGCCAGTATTCTGTAGGTAACCAGGCTTATAACCTGCTTACCACCATCAACAGAACTACCGGTGCATTTGCCGGCAAAGGTTACAATTTCACTCCTCAAACTCCATGGGGCATGAACTTTGGTTCAAGGTGGCAGGGACAGTTTGGCATCAGGTATTCATTTAATTAATATTTGTATCTGATAATAAAAAAAGAGGCAGCTAAACACTGCCTCTTTTTTTTATACGTCGATTTTGTATGCTCAATCCATCAGCTCTCCATTGATCCCCCATGCCCATAGCAGGAAATAAGGAAAAGCCCTGCCCCAGGTAGGTACATCATGGAGCCCGTCTTTAAGTTCGAGGTATTTAATGTCTGTATTTTCTTTGTAACCTTTTTTAACCAGTTCCTCCACCAAGGCACGGGTATCATCAATAGAATCTATCACACCATTGTTATTTCGGTCTTCCTTTTCATCAAGGGTTCCCACTTCAAAAAAGAATTTCAGCCAGGGCACATAATAACCATCCCTCACCTGCCGCTGCATGATGCGGTGCTGGTCTTCATCAAAATCTTCATCATCCTGGCTTTTATCACGCCACCAGAAAGATCCGCTGAAAGCTGCTGCATATTTAAATTCATTGCACTGGTTCCAAACAATATCCATGGCGCATAAGCCGCCTAATGAAAACCCGGCAAAAGATTTATCCCTGAATGAAATGATACTGTAGGTGCTGCGCAGGTAAGGCAGCAGTTCCAGCATGATAAAAGCGGTGTACAGGTGCGATTTGGCGCCGCGGCCCTTATAGTCAAGAATTTTGGCTGTACCATATTCATTCTTACGGTCGGCAGAACAGTGTATCCCGGCGCAGAATACAGGTTGCATCTTTCCACCGCGGTACAGTTCATCCAGCATTTCATCAAAAGGCATCTTGGGAAGGTCCTGCCCGTCGTTTATAAGCAACAGGCTCATATTATTAAAATCGGAAATGCCGGCAGGAAGATAGCAGTCTATCTTTACTTCCCGCTCAAGATAAAGGGAGGTGAGTACATGGTTATTTACAACAATTGCAGCAGTGGCAATTTTTCTCGCAGTCATAAGTTCCAAATGTAAGAAAAAAGTGGAGCAAAATAAAGCGGGAAGCACATATAAAAGATTTTTGTTTTATTGGTATGTAAAAAATATATTTGAATAACAGAACCAACTTTTCATTTTATCATTATTAAATTGTTTTTATGAAGAAAATAGGAATGCTGCACGGTAAGGAAAGGAGTTTTCCGGAAGCTTTTGTGCAAAGAGTAAACAGCAAAAATATACCGGGCATTATGGCAGAACCCGTTAAGATAGACAAAGTGATGCAGGGTGAACCTACCGAATATGCGGTTATTTTCGACCGTATCAGCCAGGATGTTCCTTTTTACCGGGCTTATCTTAAAAATGCAGCATTGTGCGGCACGGCAGTTATCAACAATCCATTTTGGTGGAGTGCCGATGAAAAATTCTTCAACAATTGCCTGGCCACCAAAATAGGCGTGCCCGTTCCAAAAACAGTGATCCTCCCTTCAAGGGATCTACCAACAGACACTTCCGAAGATTCGTTCAGTAACCTTGCCTACCCGCTCGACTGGAACGGCATCTTTAATTATATCGGTTTTCCGGCCTATATGAAACCCTTTGCAGGCGGTGGATGGAAAAGTGTTTACCAACTGAACAGCATGGATGAGTTTTTTGAAAAACATGCAGAAACCGAGCAATTGGTTATGATGCTGCAGGAAGAAATAAAGTTTGAAGAATATTACCGCTGCTATTGCATTGGCGGAAAATATGTACGCATTATGCCCTACGAACCGCGTAACCCGCATCACCTGCGTTATGTAGCCGATTTTAAACCAAGCCCCGAAAGATATAAACAGATGGAAGATATCGTACTGCGCATCTGCCGTTACCTGGGATATGATTTTAATACTGTGGAACTGGCAGTAAGAGACGGGGTTCCTTATGCCATCGATTTTTGCAACCCTGCACCCGATGCGGAAGTGACCAGCGTAGGCCAGGAGAATTTCGATTGGGTGGTGGAAACAGCTGCCACTTATGCTATTGAAAAAGCCCAGGCACATATAGATGGCGCCGATAACCTTACCTGGGGCGAGTACATCAAGCGCAGTGCCAACAGGCAAAAACTATTCTAAGAATGGAGAATTGAAAATGGAGAATTGAAAATTATCCAGCAAAACTCATTCCCATTTTCAATTTTTAATTTTCAATTTTCAATTTATATAAATGGCAAATATATCATACAAGCATTTCACCCTGGGTGTGGAAGAAGAGTATATGGTAATCGATCCCATTACCCGGGAACTGAAAAGCCACGATCAGAAGATTGTACAGGAAGGCCAAAAGATCATCAAAGACAAGGTAAAGGCAGAAATGCACCAGGCCGTGGTGGAAGTGGGAACAGATATTTGTGCCGATGTGGATGAAGCTTTTATTGATGTGGGTACGCTTCGTAAAACCATCAGCGGCATTGCCGGCGACCTGGGCCTTTGGGTGGGCGCCAGCGGAACGCATCCTTTCAGCCATTGGGAAAGCCAGCTGATTACCGAACACGCCCGCTACAGCGAAATTGTAAATGAACTGCAGGAAGCAGCCAGGAGCAATCTCATTTTTGGCCTTCATGTGCACGTGGGTATGGAAACCCGGGAAATGGCCATTCATATTGCCAACTCGGCCCGGTATTTTTTGCCGCATGTGTATGCACTCAGTACCAATTCGCCATTCTGGGAAGGCAGAAAAACAGGGTACAAAAGCTTCCGGACAAAAGTATTTGATAAATTTCCCCGCACCGGCATCCCCGATTTTTTTGAAAGCATTGAAGCATACGATAATTATGTAAAGCTGCTTATAAAAACAAACTGTATCGACAATGCCAAGAAGATCTGGTGGGACCTTCGGGTGCATCCATTCTTTAACACGGTAGAATTCAGGGTATGCGATATCCCCATGACCGTTCAGGAAACCATCACCATTGCCGCATTGTTCCAGGCAATATGCGCAAAACTGTACAAGCTTCGTACACAAAACCTCAATTTCATTATCTATCCACGCAACCTGGTGAATGAAAACAAATGGCGGGCCAGCCGTTACGGTATTGAAGGCAGCATGATCGATTTTGGAAAAGAATCGGAAGTGAACACAAGGGTGCTCATTTATGAACTGCTCGATTTTGTAAGTGATGTGGTACCGCACCTGGGCAGCCAGCACGCCATCAGCAATGTTCACAAAATGCTGGAAGCCGGTACCGGTGCCGACAGGCAATTAAAAGTATATGAAGAAACCAAGAACCTGAGCAGCGTGGTGGATTTTATTCATGAAAGCTTTTTAGCAGGCATTTAGCTATTACAGTTTAAACAGGCTACCTACTCCCTATCTTGCACTGTACAATAATTTAATATGCTAAGCTCCATACTGGCATTGTATGGTTTACCTGCAGGCACTGCAGACATAAAACCTTTTGGCTCCGGGCTCATCAACCGTACCTGGATCATCAGCAGCGGCGAAAACAATTTTATCCTGCAGCGTGTTAACGACAATATCTTTAAAAACCCTTTGGCAATTTCGGGCAATACCAGGCTCATCGGTACCTACCTGGCACAACATCATCCCGGCTATCTTTTTGTAACACCTGTAACCAATTCAGAAGGTAAAGACCTGGTATATGTGAAGCAGGATGGCTATTACAGGTTATTTCCCTTTGTAAAAAATTCGCATACGGTAGATGTGGTAAGCAGCCCCGCCGAAG
The DNA here is from genome assembly GCA_049291115.1 of Ferruginibacter sp. Classification (GTDB taxonomy): domain Bacteria; phylum Bacteroidota; class Bacteroidia; order Chitinophagales; family Chitinophagaceae; genus Ferruginibacter. The sequence goes on along the minus strand of JBATOU010000028.1, from coordinate 2,708 downwards.
CATTTGAGGCTGCCAGGCAATTTGGAAGGTTCACTAATTTACTTAACGGGTTCCCGGCAGAACAACTGCAAATAACACTGCCCGATTTTCATAACCTGCCCTTACGCTACCAGCAGTTTGAAACGGCACTTGCCTCCGGAAACAGGGAGCGCATCCGGGAGTCGCATGATCTGATCGGATTTTTAAAAAAACAGCAGGGCATTGTGGAAACCAGCATCAAAATTTCCCTGGATCCTTCTTTCAAAAAAAGGGTAACCCACCACGATACCAAGATCAGCAATGTGCTGTTTAGTGAAAATAACCAGGCACTTTGCGTTATAGACCTTGATACCGTTATGCCGGGGTATTTCATCAGCGATGCGGGAGATATGATGCGCACTTATCTCTCGCCTGTAAGTGAGGAAGAAAAAGATTTCAGCAAGATCATTATCCGCAAAGAATATTTCAAGGCCATTGCCGAAGGTTATCTTGGAGAAATGAAAAATGAACTCAGCATGGAAGAAAAGGATCATTTTGTTTATGCAGGCAAGTTCATGATCTATATGCAGGCCCTCCGGTTTTTAACAGACCACCTCAATAATGATACTTACTATGGCGCTGCATACGAAGGTCATAATTTTGTGCGGGCCAGCAACCAGGCCGAACTCCTGAAACAACTGCTTGAGGAAGAAAATACTTTAAGATCATTAATGCCTGTTTAAATTCTTGCAAAAAAAATATCCGGCATGAAAATACCGGACTATTGAATCTTTGAAGATTCATTACTTAGAAAACATGTTGTCAATAATCTGAGTTTACTCCAAACAAAGGCTTTCTTGTTTTCCATTTTCCCTTCGTAAAATCGGGTATTTTCTTAAGCGCTCCGCCTTCGGCAATGGATTGCTCGCTCAGCGGGGTGATGGAATACCAGGTAGCCAGGTCATACACATCGAGCGGAAAAGGTATTTTCCTTTTAATACATTCAATAAATGCGTTGTCTACAAAAAAATCCATACCACCATGACCTGAATTTTCTGCATCTTTTTCAAAACGTTTCCACAAAGGATGATCGTTTTCCTGCATCAGTTTTTCGGGGACCTCCCATTTGTGTTTTTTACTGATACCATCGAGGTGGATAAGGCCGCTTTCAAAAGCGCCGGCATAATTATCCTGCCAGATACCGCTGGTACCCTGAACACGAAAACCAAGATTATACGGGCGTGGCGAACAGGTATCAAGTGTCAATAAAATTGTTTCGCCGTTTGCGGTTTGCAATTGTGTATTTACAATATCTCCCTGTTTGAATTTGATATTTGCATTGGGATGATTGAGGCCGCCTTTGGGATGATCTTTAATATAGCGGTTCAGGCCTCTTGCTTTGGTAGCAACAGAAGATAAGCCGGTAAGCCGGTTTCCCTTGTTGATGTCGATCATGGTGGCAACGGGACCAAGTCCATGTGTAGGGTAATTCTCTCCGTTCCTGTTAATATAATGCTGCGTACGCCATTTAGCTTCACTGTAACCTTTTTGTCCAAATTCTGCCCCGCTGTTGTAAGGCGTAATGCCGTCATTGAATAAAACACCTCTCAGGTCATGCTGGTAACCGCCCTGCAGGTGAAGTATTTCACCAAACATCCCTTTTTTCACCATATTATGAACCGCCATGATATCCCTTCGGTAACAAACATTTTCGAGGGGCATAATGGCCATGCCTGTTTTTTCAGATACGTTCACAAAGTCCCAGCAATCCTGCAGTTTCATGGCGCCACAAACTTCCATGCCCACTATTTTACCCGCCTTCATGGCATCAACACCGTGTGGTAAATGCCATTCCCAGGGTGAGGATACAAATACCGCATCAATATCATCACGTTTCAGCAGGTTACGGTAATCGTAATTACCTTTTGTATATTCTGCGGGGGCTGGCTTGCCATATTTGCTTACAAGTTGCCGGGCAATTGCCATCATCTTTTCATCGGGATCAGCCATGGCAATCACGTCCACATCAGTCCGTTTAAGCATTTCTTCGAGGTGAAGCTGCCCCCGGAGCCCTACAGCGATCATCCCCACCCTCACTTTGTCTTTGCCAGCAGCGGCATATGCCTTTAAAGCCGAAGGCAAAAATGCCATGCCGGCGGTTCCAATAGCAGCATTTTTAATAAATTTTCTGCGGTGCATAGTCTGGTTCATACAAACTTGATTTTGGTTATCAAACATAGTTAAAACCTTTACTCATTGTGCAAACAAGGGCTTCAAAGATTAAAAATATTTTATTACTCAATGGGTTTGGCCATTCTCTCCTCAACAAAAAATAATATCCAGCCCGCAAGCAGCAGGATGAACATCAAAAAAGGCCAATATAATTTACCTTTTGTGACCGCGTTATCCCGATACAAATCGGGAAAACCTAAAACCTTCCCGACCCAAAGGTCGGGATGTTCTATTCAGTTCAGCTGCCAGTAATTAATGCCAAAATTCGCTTTGCACTTTTCCAACTCTTTATTGTCCGCTCTCGTTGTTGTGCCTCGCCCAATGTTTCATACGCTTCATAAAATTTCAATTCCCAATCTTTTGCCTTACCTGTAAACCCGCTATGGTTATGCAAATGTTTTCCCAACCGCAATGATGGATGTTGAGATGTGCTGCCAACATAGTACTTGTTCATCTGCGCCGAAAATAAAATGTACATGTAACCCATAAAAAGAAAAAAGCACCCTCTAAGGTGCTTT
>JBATOU010000027.1:0-100729 GCA_049291115.1 Ferruginibacter sp. | reverse complement strand
TATAAAGGTTACGTGGCCCATAGCCCCGAAAACGACCGCGGCGTCATTCAGCCAACAGCGGCCATTTCATCTATGCCTTACACACCCAAAGAAAGTATGGAAGCCCTGCGTTATTTCTACTACGGTATGGGCAATAAAATATGGAGCCACTATGGTTTTGTGGATGGTTTCAGCATCCACCACAACTGGTATGCAAAAAGTCACCTGGCCATCGACCAGGGCCCCATCATCACCATGATAGAAAATTACCGCACCGGCATGTTATGGAAACTGTTCATGAAAATTCCTGATGTTCAGAATGGATTAAAAAGGCTTGGCTTCAGCAGCCCATGGATCAAAAAATAAGAAGGATGCGTTATTACCTCTTGATATTGACTTCTTTTTTGTTCACTGTTGCACATGCGCAGGAGCACGATTATAATTATGTGTTCTTCACAAACGGTCCCATGCCCGGCGATTATTTTTACAGCCGGGTTTCATTTCAGGGCAGGTCTGTTGTAACAAATGTAAATGGAAGATTACCTGTAACCAGTAATATTTTTCATACCCCGGGCAATGCATTAATGCTTCAGTATAAAAATGCACCGGCCGGTTCCTGGCGGGCCGCCGTACTTTACCATGAAATAAGGGGAATGGATCATTTTAAAAGATCATCCCTGCTTTCTTTTTGGGTTTACATGCCATTGAATAAATTGCTGCAGCGTGAATTGCCCGATATTCAATTGATGAGGAAAGACAGCAGTCTTACCCCGGCCGTTAAACTGGAAAATTTAAAATACGGGAACTGGCAGCAGGTTTTGATTCCGCTGAAATCATTTGCAGGGAATAATGAAATAAACCCAACCGATTTTGTTGGGATCGTTTTTTCAAAAGAAGGAGGAAAGGAATTAAGTTTTCATACCCTTTATATCGATGATATTGAATTTACCGATGCAGGAAATGGAATGCCGGTGGCTTCAAGGCCGTTAATTACTTCAGCATCTCAAAAATATCCCATGCATGTGGATATAACCTGGAACAAACCCGCAGATAAAAATATTCGGCTCGTAAAAATTTACCGCTCAGAAAATGGGATCAATTACAAACCGGTAGGGGTACAACAGCCTTATATCAACCGTTATGCAGATTACACAGGTAAAACCGGCATGAAGTATCGTTATGCCATTTCTTTTCTGAATGGTAATTATGAAGAAACAGTAAGATCGGAACCGCTCAGGGGAAATACTGCTGCTATGACCGATGATGAACTGCTAACAATGGTGCAGGAAGCTTCGTTCCGTTATTACTGGGAAAATGCAGAACCCGTCAGCGGACTGGCAAAGGAAAACCTGCATGGCCGGCACAATATGATCGCCACAGGTGCATCAGGTTTTGGCATGATGGCCCTCATTGCCGGCACAGAAAGAAAATTTATTAGCAGGAAGGAATCTATTGAACGCTTTCATAAAATTTTAAACTTTCTCGAAAAAGCTGACCGCTTTCATGGTGTTTACCCGCATTTTTTGGATGGGCCTTCTGGAAAAGTGGAGCCATTTTTTGGTAAGCATGATAATGGTGCCGACCTGGTGGAAACTGCTTTTATGTTCGAAGGACTGTTGGCCGCAAGCCAATATTTTAATGCAGCAAACGCAGAAGAAAAATGGATACGCGATAAGATAACAGCTATTTGGGAACAGGCAGAATGGGATTGGTTTAAACAAAGACCTGACAGTAAATTTTTGTACTGGCATTGGTCGCCCGACCAGGCCTGGGTGATCAATCACAACCTTATTGGATGGAACGAAACAATGGTTACATACCTGCTGGCCATAGCATCGCCCACACACCCGGTTTCGGCGGGTATGTATTACAGCGGTTGGGCAAACCAGGACAGTACCGGCATTCAATACCGTTCGGGATGGGGGCAAAGCAGCGATGGTGCCCATTATACAAATGCAAATACTTATTACGGAATTAAACTTGATGTGGGTGTTAATAACGGCGGGCCATTGTTCTTTATCCATTATTCTTACATGGGCTACGACCCGCATTTTATTACAGACAAGTACACAAATTATTTTACCAACAATCAAAACATTGCCCGTATCAACTACCGCTATTGCGTAAAAAATCCCAAAGGGTTTAAAGGCTACGGGGAAGCAGCCTGGGGCTTAACTGCCAGCGACGGGCCTTATGATTATTCGGCCGATGAACCTGTAACCTGGCAAGACAGGGGTAAGATAACACCCACGGGTGCCATTGGCTCGTTTCCGTATTTACCGCGGGAAGCTATGGCTGCATTAAAAAATTATTATTACAATTACGGGAGTTTTTTGTGGGGCGAGTTTGGATTTAAAGATGCATTTAACCCTTCGCTTAACTGGTGTTCAGAAATATATATGGGCCTTAACCAGGCACCCATGACCGTGATGATTGAGAATTACAGAACCGGTTTGTTGTGGAAACTGTTTATGGCTAATCCTGATATACAGAATGGATTGAAGAAATTAGGTTTAGCCAGCGCCGGCTCTAAATAAATTTAGCATGATCAGGACAAATAAATATTGGCGTTACCTGGAAAACGTAGTTTTCATTTATGCGTTTTACCTGATCCTCACACGGGACTGGATTAAACCATTTATTAATTCTTTATGGGAAACAATTCAGGGTAAAGGGCTGATTACCGGTTTCCAGGATCAGTTTAAAAAAGGCTTATATACCGAATCTTTTCTCATTATTTTATGGGAAATAATTATTGTTTTTACCCTCTGGGAAATTGGCCGGGTTGTGTATGAGGCCATTGTAAGCCAAAAGGGCAAAGCCTGGAGTTTTGGAAAATGGAGTGATATTTTTAAATACATTGCTAAAACGCTTAAGCCTACTTTTTTAGCTACTTTCTTCCCTGTTTTTATTCCAAAAATAATTCAGCTGGATGTATTTGAGTATGTAAAGCCATTTTTTAATAAGTTCAGTTTTCATGTGATCCAGCCGCATTGGTATACCTGGATTTACGCTTATTTAGTATGGGAACTAAGTACATGGGTTTGGCATTATTGTTTTCACCGTGTACGGATGTTCTGGTGTTTTCATTCACCCCACCATGCACCAAGCGATTTAACACTGACAACTGCCTGGGTGCATTTTTTTGCAGAAGGATATTTTACCACTTTTTTGCAATGGATCATTTTATCGGTAGCAGGAGTGCCGTTTGAAATGATCTTTCCGGTGATTTGGGGCATTGAAGTTGGCTGGGGCACATTTATTCATGCAGGAGAACGAAGCCTGAAAACGGGCAGGTTGAGCTTCCTTAAATATTTTCTCATTACACCTTCTCATCACCGTGTACACCATGCCAAAAATCCATTATATATGGATACCAATTTTTGTACTTTTCTTCCTTTTTGGGATTGGTTGTTTGGCACACTGCAGCCCCTGCGCAATGAAGTTAAAATTGAATACGGTATTACCCGTAAAATGGACGTGACCAATTTCATTGATTTTTATTTTGGCGAATTCATCCTGCTCTTCCGGGATATAAGGACCACCAGTGGGTTTAAGAATAAATTGTTGTATCTTATAAAACCTCCGGGTTGGAGCCCCGAAGGAATCGAGCATACGGCTGCAGTTGTGCGAAGGAATTTTTTAGTCGAAAATCCTGACCTGGACTTTACCAGCCGGAATGCTATCTTTAAAAAAATTTTTGGGAAATAATTATAAAATCCCGGTTTCGTACTGTTACAAGTGTGATCTGAAAATTAATTGATAAAGGAGTACAGTTTATGAATTTTCGTTTTTCAAAAATAACGCTGATCATATTGTTGCTGCTTGCAGTGGGGGCAGTTACATACCTATCTCTTTCACACAGCAAAAAAGTCGACTTTAACTCAGCGGTAAAACCAATTTTCAACAAAAAATGCATCTCCTGCCATGGCGGCGTAAAGCAACAATCGGAATTTAGTTTATTGTTCAGGGACGAAGCCATGAAAAAAGCTAAATCAGGCAAGTATGCCATCGTTCCCGGAGACGCAGACGCCAGCGAATTGATCAGGAGAATAAAAGAAAAAGATGCAGAAGAGCGGATGCCCTACAAGCACGCAGCACTGTCAAAGGAAGAAATAAAAATACTTGAGCAATGGATCGATGAAGGCGCTGAATGGGGCACCCATTGGGCCTATATTCCTGTTCAGAAACAGGAAGTGCCTGAAAATAATGCGGGTTGGATAAAAAATGAAATTGACCAGTTCATATACCAGAGATTAAAAGAAGAAAAATTAGAACCTTCTGCCGAAGCAGATAAAGCTACGCTGCTGCGCCGGGTGAGTCTTGATTTAACAGGCCTGCCGCCATCTGACAATATTGCCCGGGCATATTTAAAGGATAATACTGCAAATGCATACGAAAAATTGGTTGATAATTTACTTCAATCGCCCGCTTATGGCGAAAGGTGGACCTCCTTATGGTTAGACCTGGCAAGGTATGCCGATACCAAAGGTTATGAGTCGGACCAGGGCCGTACCATCTGGCGTTACCGCGACTGGCTCATCAATGCGTTTAATGATGACAAACCGTATAATGATTTTCTTACAGAACAATTGGCGGGTGACCTGATGCCAAACCCCGATGATGCAAAATATATTGCCACCGCCTTTCACCGAAATTCGCTCACAAACGATGAAGGTGGAACAGACAATGAAGAATTCCGCACCGCAGCCGTACTCGACAGGGTAAATACCACCTGGAGCGCTTTAATGGGCACAAGCTTTAACTGTGTGCAGTGCCACAGCCATCCTTATGATCCGTTTAAGCATGATGAATATTATAAGTTCCTCGCATTTTTTAATAATACAAGGGATGAGGATACCGAAATGGATTATCCACTGCTGCGGCAATACACAGGTAACGACAGTGCGAGGTTTGTTGAACTAACTACATGGCTCAATAATAACGTTCCCGAAAAAGAGGCCAAAGAACAATACCTGTTTTTAAAAACATGGCAGCCGGTGATCAATGTGCTTCAATGTGATGAGTTTGTAAATGCTGCCAACACAGGCTGGTTGGTAGAAATAAGGAACTATGGAACCTGCCGTTTAAAGGATGTTTCTCTCGATAACAGTAAACAGTTTATGTTCAGGTTTGTTTCTATACACAACAGCGGCAGCTTGCAGGTTTATGTTGATAGTCTCAATACAAAACCTTACTGTATAAAACCGGTTTGGTCAACAACAAAAGGCTGGTCAATAGCCACTGCCAGTATTCCCCCAATACCCGGCAGGCACAATTTGTATTTCAAATATGTAAATGATAAAATAAAGGCAGATCATCCCAATGGAATTTTAATGGAATGGTTCCGGTTTGGGCAGCCTTTTCCGGGAATAGGTAAACCGGGTTATGCAGGGGCGCTGGCATTATTCGACAGCCTGATGTATTCAAAACCTGAAACAACACCGGTAATGATTGAAAGTGACAGGAACCTGTTTCGCAGCACCCATGTTTTTGAACGGGGAAACTGGATGGTAAAGGGCAAAGAAGTAACACCCGATGTACCGCATATCATGAACCCGTTTCCGGCAAATATGCCAAAGAACAGGCTGGGCCTCGCCCTATGGCTGACAGATAAAAAAAATCCGCTGGTGGCCAGAACAATGGCAAACCGTTTATGGGAACAATTGTTCGGAAACGGCATTGCCGAAACATTGGAAGACATGGGTACTCAGGGTGTTCCTCCAACACATAAAGAATTACTTGACCATTTATCATGGAAATTCATGAACGATTACAATTGGAGTATCAAAAAACTGCTGAAAGAGATCGTGATGTCTGCAACATACAGGCAGGATTCAAAAGTAAATGACGAGTTGGTTCAAAAAGATCCCGTTAATAAATTATATGCCAGGGGACCAAGGGTAAGGCTGTCGGCCGAACAGTTAAGAGACCAGGCACTCGCTGTAAGCCTTTTACTGAATCCAAAAATGTTTGGTAAACCGGTAATGCCATTTCAGCCCGATGGCATTTGGCGTTCGCCTTATAATGGCGATGTTTGGAAATTGAGCGAAGGACCCGATCAATACCGCAGGGCCTTGTACACATTTTGGAAACGAACCGCACCTTATCCTTCTATGATAACCTTTGATGGCGCATCCAGAGACGTATGTGTTACCAGGCGAATAAGGACCAATACGCCGTTGCAGGCATTGACCACTTTAAACGATTCTTCTTATTTTGTATTTGCCAGGAGCCTTGCGCTGCGTATGAAGGCAAGCGGGGGTAATGAAATTAAAAAGCAGTTAGAAACCGGTTACGGGGCAATGATGTATAAAACAATTACAGCGCCAAAACTTGATGCACTGCTCGGGTTATATGAAAAAGCATTGGGGGCATTTAAACTCGATAAAAAAGCCGCAGCAGCTATAATGGGAGAAAAAGAAAAAGAAGTGTTTCCCGAAACGGCTGCATTGACAGTAGTGGCAAATGCCATGCTGAATATGGATGAATGGGTTAATAAAAATTAGCGCAGAACCTGGAAGCAAAAGCAGGGGCGGTAGCAGTAATTTAAAATGCAACAGAATGACACAAAAAGAATTATACAACTGGCGTTTGCAGCATGAAGCGCAAAATAAAATGCTGGAGCATTATACAAGAAGGCATTTTTTAAAAGAGAGCGCTATGGGCCTGGGAGCACTGGCCCTGGGCAGTTTGCTGGGCTGCGGCACCAACAATGGTTCTCCTGCTGATGCTGGTATTCTTTTCGATCCTGCAAATCCTTTGTCTCCCAGGCCACCCATGTTTCCGGGAAAAGCCAAGGCTGTTATTTATATTCATATGGCCGGCGCCCCATCGCAACTGGAGCTGTTCAGTTACAAACCGGAGTTGGCAAAATTAGACGGGCAGGATTGTCCGCAATCCTTACTCGAAGGAAAAAAATTCGCTTTCATTCGTGGTGTTCCAAAAATGCTGGGGCCGCAGGCAAAATTTCATCAACATGGAGAAAGCGGTATTTGGCTCAGCGAGAACCTGCCGCATTTATCTACCGTAGTGGACGATATTGCTTTTTTAAATGCAGTGAACACCGACCAGTTCAACCATGCACCTGCGCAGCTTTTAATGCATTGCGGTACACCAAGACAGGGAAGGCCAAGCCTGGGCTCCTGGGTTACCTATGGGCTGGGATCAGAAAATAAAAACCTGCCCGGCTTTGTAGTACTTACGTCCGGCGGTAATAATCCCGATGCGGGTAAAACGGTATGGGGCAGTGGTTTTTTGCCAAGTGTTTACCAGGGAGTACAATGCAGGAGCGAAGGAGACCCGGTGTTATTCATCAAAGATCCCGAAGGAATGAACAGGGATATACGCAAGGCTTCAATTGATGCCATAAATAAAATTAACCAGGAACAATACGGCGAGTACAAAGACCCGGAAATACTTTCGAGGATATCTCAATACGAAATGGCTTATAAAATGCAGATATCAGTACCCGAAGTAATGAATATTAACGATGAACCTGCCTACATTCATGAAATGTACGGTACCAAACCGGGCGAAGGCAGGTTTGCTAACAATGTATTGCTGGCCCGTAAGCTCGTAGAAAAAGGGGTGCGTTTTGTACAGTTATTCGATTGGGGCTGGGATGCCCATGGTGATTCGGCAGATACAGCAGTAGATGTTGGGCTGATCAATAAATGCAGAACAGTAGATAAGCCGATAACGGCTCTTTTACTCGATCTTAAACAACGTGGCCTGCTTGATGAAACATTGGTGATTTGGGGCGCAGAGTTTGGCAGAACGCCCATGCTCGAAAATCGTGATGGAAAGAAGATGCCTTTTAAAGGAAGAGACCATCATGGGGAGGCTTTCAGTATGTGGATAGCCGGGGGCGGCATTAAAGGAGGAGTTTCGTATGGCGAAACAGATGAAATTGGTTACAGTATCGTAAAGGGAAAAACAGAGGCATTTGATATACAGGCAACCATCCTTAACCAGCTGGGATTTGACCATGAAAAATTCACTTATGAATCACAGGGCAGGCCATTCAGGTTAACAGATGTGAGCGGAAAAGTGATACATGATATTTTGGTTTAGACCTTTAACACATAGGCACAATAGAAACATAGACACACATAGGAAACTGAATTAGGTATAACACTATGAGGTAGTATGCGCCTATGATTCTATGTGGTAAATAAAACAAATGAACAGAAAAAAATTTATAACACTTGGAGCTACCGGTTCGGCGGCATTGATGCTATCGGCACTTGAAAATTTGGCGGCACCGCTGCCTTCTATAAAAGCTGCTAATGGATTTGATATGAAAGTGCTTGCCACCAACTGGGGCTTCGAAGGCAGCATGGACGCTTTTTGTGCCAAAGTAAAAAAAGAAGGTTACGATGGTATTGAAAACTGGTGGCCTGGTACTGAACAGGAGCAAAAAGAAATGTTTGATGCTTTAAAGAAATACGGTCTTGAAGTGGGGTTTTTATATGGCGCTGATGAAGGAACAGCACCCGAACACTGGCAAACATTTAAAAAAACGGTTGATGTAATGGTAAAGCAAACATCGCAAAAGCCGTTGTACATTAACCTGCATTCGGGCCGCGATTATTTTAATTTTGAAGAAGGGAAAAGATATGTGGAGTACACAAACCAGCTCACAAAAACCACCGGCATTCCTGTTTACCATGAAACACATCGTGGGCGCTTGATGTATGCTGCACATATAACAGCAGCTTACATTCAAAAATTTCCACAATTAAAACTTACCCTCGATATTTCACATTGGTGTAACGTACACGAAAGCCTTCTCGAAAACCAGCAGGAAGCAGTGAATGCGGCATTAAGCCGCACCGAACATATTCATGCCAGGGTTGGCTACCAGGAAGGGCCGCAGGTGGCCGATCCACGGGCGCCCGAATGGGAATATGCCGTAAAAGCACATTTCGACTGGTGGGATAAAGTAGTAGAGCAAAAAAAGAAAGCAGGGGAGAGGATCACCTTCCTTACAGAATTTGGCCCGCCGCTTTACATGCAAACATTGCCATACACATTGCAGCCATTGAGCAATCAATGGGACATCAATGTGCATATGATGAAATTGCTGCGTAAAAGATATACAGCATAAAATAAAAGAATAAATTGATTACACTGTTGACCATATCAGAATTTGTTGGGCGCTTTCACCCGGTATTGGTGCATTTGCCCGTAGGCATATTGCTGCTGGCCGTATTGCTTTATTTCCTTTCGTTTAAAAAACAATTCGAATCCTTGCGCCCGGCCGTTCAAATTTCATTGCTCGCCGGTTTGGTTTCTGGGGCATTTTCATGCATTACAGGGTTCCTGCTCTCGCAGTCGGGCGATTATGACGAAGCACTTGTTTTTAAACACCAGTGGTTTGCCATTGGCATGACGGTTATTACGGGCATTGCCTGGTTTATGGCAGTAAAAAAACATAAATACCTGAAATGGGTTTTACTGCTCACAGCAGTTCTTCTCACTATAACCGGTCATCTTGGCGGATCTATTACACATGGTGAAGGCTACCTTACAGCTTCATTGAGTGCAGAGGATAATAAAGAAGCCGCAACCAAGCCTATTGCCAACGTGCAGCAGGCACTTGTATACCAAGATATCATTCAGCCCATTTTAAAAACAAAATGTTACAGTTGCCATGCCGCATCAAAACAAAAAGGCAAGCTCCGCCTCGATGAGCCATCATTTATCCTGAAAGGTGGTGCAGAAGGAAAAGTGATCATCCCGGGCAGTGCCGGGGAAAGTGATCTCATAAAAAGAATATTATTGGCTACCGACAATGAAGATCATATGCCGCCAAAAGAAAAGCCACAATTAACATCTCAACAAACAGAACTGCTCGCCTGGTGGGTGAACAACGGCGCAGATTTCAATATAAAAGTTGCCGAAATTAACCAGCCTCCAAAAATAAAAACCTGTTTAGATGCACTTCAGTCCGGAACTAAGGCTGAAGCAACTATGCTGGCTGATATTCCTGCAAAAGAAGTTGAAAAAGCAGACCCGTCCATACTTGCGCAGCTCAGGCGGCTGAATGTTTCTGTAACAGCGGTATCGCAAACCAGTAATTATCTCACTGCAAATATGGTGGCAGCCGATTCCATTACAAATGAGGTTTGGCTCCTGCTTAAAAAACTAAATAAGCAATTAATCTGGTTAAAGGCTAATAATAAAAAACTGGCTGATTCTAATTTTTCCGGCATTTCAGCATTAACAGAACTCCGGCGTTTGTCAATTGACAACAGTTCCGTAACCGACAATGGTATGCAGTTTCTTGATAAGCTTTCTCAATTGCAATACCTGAACCTGTCCGGTACCCATATTTCCGGTAAAGGACTGGAAAGCCTCCGGTCGCTGAAAAATTTAAAACAATTATATTTATACAATACTGCTATTGGGCCTGCCGATGCCACCGCTTTAAAAAAAGTATTCCCCAAGACCTTAATTGATACGGGTGGATATAAGCTGGAATTTCTTCCTGCTGATACCATGATCGTAAAAGCAAAAACTATAAAATAGAAAATATGCACACCTATAATCATTATAAAAAATGTATTTATATACTGCTTGCAGCTTTGCTCCATTTTATAAGCCCGGCAGTAATGGCGCAGCAAATATCCGGTGACGCATTTATGGCCAATAAAATAAATGGACTCCTGGTTGGCAGCCTCATTGGCGATGCGCTGGGAGGCCCGATAGAGTTCCAGGGCCATGCAGAAATACAGGCAAGTCCCAATCCGCCAAAACTTTGGACAGACAGCACTGAAATGATGGATGATAAAGCCATCCAGGCAGCCAAAGACAGGATGTATCTCCGTGAATACAAATATTTACTGCCCTTTGAGCAACCTTATGGTTGCTGGGCTAAAAATGCACCCCCAGGTTCGGTTACAGATGACAGCCGGCATAAAATGATCCTCATGTACATGCTCCGCAATGCTTTGAAAAAAAATCAATGGCCGCTAACTGCCAAACATTCTGCCCAGGCATACCTCGACTGGTCGAATTCGGCTTTAATAAAAAAACATCCTGGTTATGATACGCTTTGCCCGCAATGGTTGGGAGAATCTTATAAATCTATCAACTGGATAATGGGCAGCAGGAAGATTGGCGAAGCTTACCCGGTAGAAAGAATGTGGAACGCATTGCCCACCTGTTATGGACAAATGGCTTTAACCCCCATGGCAGCTTTGTATCCCGGCGAACCGGAAAAAGCCTATTTGGGTGCATACAATATTGCCTGGTTCGATATTGGTTTTGCAAAAGATATGGTTGCAGCATCTGTTGCCGGCATTTCTGTTGCACTTACGCTTGATCCTGCTAAAATGACCAATGAGGAGATATGGAACAAAATATTTGAAGCCATGCTGAAGACAGACCCTTACGATTATTTAAAAATCCCCTGGTGCGAAAGGCAGGTGCAGCGCTGGTTAAGCTTATCGGATTTGTATGTAAAAGAAGCCAATGGTTCTCCTGCAAAATTGTTTGCATTGCTTGACAAAGAATTTATGTACACTACAAAATGGGAGGCTCAGGTTCCTTTTTTGGTTGTTTTTTCTGTTTTAAAAATTTGCAGGTACGATCCATTGGCAGCCATGCAACTTTGTATTGAATGGGGAAATGATCACGACACTTATCCGCAATTTTTGGGGGCATTTATCGGCGCCATTTATGGCCCTGATATTTTTAAACAGGAAATGAGAACAATGGTTACCCAAAGGTTAAAAGAAGATTATGATGAGGAACTGGATGAATGGGTGAAAACGATCATGGCCATCCGGAAGATCAATAAAACAAAACAATTAATTTCAAATAAATAAAAACTGTAATTATGGATAAAACAATGTCTCGCCAAAAATTCCTGCAATACACCGCTGGGGCAGGTGCTGCTGTATTATTATCGTCGCTGGAAGGTTTTGCTTCGGAAAAACCGGATAAAAAAATACGGGTGGCCATCATTGGCTGCGGCAGTGTAAGCAACCGTTATATACCGAACCTGCAAACTTCAAAGATGATTGAGATCGTGAGCCTTTGCGATATCAAATACGACCGGGCACTTTCACAGAATAAACAATATAATGTAGGTGCGCAAACTTACCCGAATATTGATGCCATGCTTGCCGGTGTCCCTTTCGATATGATGGTTACACTCACCGATATGCAAAAACACGGAGAACTTAATAAGAAAGCACTTCTTGCCGGAAAGCATGTTTGGAGCGAAAAGCCAATGGCAAACACATACGCCGAAGGAAAAGCATTGTACGATCTTGCCAAAAGTAAAAATCTGCGTATTTGGGGTGCACCTGCAGTAGTAAACAGTCCGCAGTTTGAATTTATGAGTCGCCAGATACAGGAAGGAAAATTGGGAAGGGTATCGAGTGCTCATGGCCAGTACGGACATACAGGCCCTAATTGGAGTGCGTTCTTTTATGAAAAACTCGGTGGCAGCATGCCCGATCTGGGGGTATATAATATCGCCACACTTACCGGCCTGCTTGGACCTGCTAAAACTATTATGGCCATGACGAGCATTGTAAATCCCGAACGTACGGTAGATGACAAGGGGAAAATAAAAGTGGAAGCAGAAGACAATGCACATATCCTGATGGAGCACGATAAGAACGTGATCAGTCATGTGATGTGCGGATTCTGCTATTTTGATCCGCATGGTCATGAAGCCGCCAATCAATCGCTGCATTCTATACAGATATACGGCGATTATGGCAATATGCGCCTGATAGGGTACGACTGGGAAACAAATGGTGTAATGCTCGATACCAGCTGGGATAAACCGCCGGTACTGATGAGTACCGACAAAGGTGGTTATGTTTGGCAGGAAGGTGCCACAAAAACCGGCGAGTCGCTCCTTACAAATGTAGAGCCACGTATTAACGTAGAACATGCCCTGCATGTACTGGAAATAATTGAAGCGGCAAGAAAATCGCAGGCAACAGGCAAGCGGATAAAATTAAAAAGTAAGTTCCCCTGGCCGGTAATAAAGTAATAAAAATTGCCGCCGATTCGCAGATAAAAAAAATCTGCGAATGTGTGGCCTAAATTATTTTTATCATGAATTTAGCTATTCTCGGCTCCGGGTTTATTTCCCGCTTTTATGCCGACTCCCTGGTGGCCCAGCGCAGAAAAGACAAGCTTGTTGCTGTTTACAGCCGCACTGAAGTAAATGCCAAAAAATTTGCAGCAGACTACCAGGTGCCGCATTACAGTACCAGTATTAAGGAATGTGTAGAGAACCCGGCTGTGGATGCGGTCATCATCGGCCTTTCGAATGATATGCACCTCCAGGCGGTGCTTGCATGTGCTGGCGCAGGCAAACATGTTTTATGTACCAAACCGTTGGGAAGAAATGCAGCAGAAGCTTTGCAGATGTTGCAGGCCGTGGATAAGGCAGGCATTACTGGCGGTTATCTCGAAGATCTTTGCTATACGCCCAAGTTCTTAAAATCACTTGCCGCAGTAAAAAAAGGCAGTATTGGAGAAGTGATCTGGACAAAAAGCCGGGAAACACATCCCGGTCCGCACAGCGACTGGTTTTGGGACAAAGAAAAATCAGGCGGTGGCTGTATGATCGACCTGGGTTGCCACTGTGTGGAAATCAGCAGGAACTTTATTGGAAAAAATATCAGGCCTGTCGAAGTGATGTGCTGGGCCGATACCAGGGTTCACCCCATTGATGCCGAAGACAATGCCGTTGGGCTGGTAAAATACGGGAACGGCGCAATTGGACAGTTTGAAGTTAGCTGGACCTTCCGCGGTGGAATGGATCTGCGGGATGAAGTAATGGGTACAGAAGGAACCATCTGGGCCAATAATTTTTTACGTACCGGTTTTGAAATGTTCACCAGCGGAAAGGGGGGAGATTATATTGCAGAAAAAGCAGAGTCAAATTCGGGCTGGTTGTTTCCTGTTGGCGATGAAGTGCATGAACTGGGTTACAGCCACATGTTTACCGATATGTTTGATGCGATAGATAATAAGCGCCAGCCTGCAGAAACATTTTATGATGGATATATCACCAACGCCATTTTAGATGCTGCATATAAATCGGCCAAAACAAAACTTTGGGAGCCGGTTATCATTGAAGATTGGCGGGGTGTTGCAGAAAAAAAAGCAGAAAAGCAGTACATTAGTTTTGATGATGATCATTATTTGATCAAAGAAGAGGTATTGCCAAACGGCGATAAAAAACTCATCTTAAAAAATAAGAAAACGGGTTCAATAGTAAGAAGATGAACGAAGGAATATATACAAGAGCATTTGATGTGCCTGCAGCACTGCTTTACAAAGCATGGGCAGATCCGGAACATTTGAAAAATTGGTGGGGTCCCCAGGGTTTTACAAATACTTTTTATGAATTTGATTTGCAACCCGGCGGCAAATGGAATTTTACCATGCATGGGCCCGATGGAAAAGATTACCTGAACGAAAGTATCTTTAAGGAAATTGTTCCTGGTAAAAGGATTGTTTTTGACCACCTGTCGGCGCCGGAGTTTCGGGTGGAGGCCTTATTTGAAAATGATGGAAGCAACAGTTCGCTGCTAACCTGGAAAATGATCTTCAAAAAAGAAGGCCTTTTCGAGTCATTGAAAGATTTCCTGGCAGAGAAAAACGAAGAGAACCTGGATCGCCTTACAGAAGAATTAAAAAAAATGATATAACACCTGATGCTCAAAAATAAAAATATCGTGATCATTGGCGGCACTACAGGTCTTGGCTTATCTGCCGCTAAGGCATTTTTGGCACAGGGCGCAAATGTGCTGGTAGTGGGCCGCCACGAAGAAACCGTGGCTGCTGCACAAATTGTATTGGGCAAAAATTCATTGGCCATCAGGGGAGATGCCGTAGACCCGCAAACTGCACTTGCAGCCATTGATACCTGTGTGAAGCAATTCGGGGGTTTCGATGGTTTGTACCATGTGGCAGGTGGCAGTGGCAGAAAAATGGGCGATGGACCTTTGCATGAATTAACATTGGAAGGCTGGAACAAAACACTTGAATTAAACCTCAGTTCCCTGATGTTGAGTAACCAGGCAGCCGTTAAAAAATTACTGGAACTTAAAAAACCGGGTACCATTTTAAACATGGGTTCTGTGCTGGGTTATTCGCCTTCACCAAAATATTTTACCACGCATGCTTATGCCGCTGCAAAATCGGCCATCATCGGGTTCAGTAAATCCATCGCATCGTATTATGCCGCCGAAGGCATAAGGGTGAACGTGATCGCCCCCGCTTTGGTGGAAACACCTATGGCCCAACGGGCAGCCAATGATCACCAGATACTTTCGTTCATAAAAACCAAGCAACCACTCGATGGAGGAAGGATCGGGCATCCCGATGACCTGGATGGTCTTGCCGTTTATTTTATGAGCGACCAGTCTAAATTTACAACAGGCCAGGTTATTGCAGTTGATGGCGGCTGGGAAGTAAGTGAAGGACAGTTTTAATATACAAATTAATACCGGACAATTGATAATTAAAGCAACAATTGGGATCGATTTGGGAGGAACAAGAATTAAAGGCGTGGCCATTGATGCAGCCGGAAATGTGCTGCACCAGAGTTATGCGCCCACCAACGATGGCGAAGGCGAAGTTTGGAAAACTGCCATAGCCGCCACCGTAAATGATTTAAAAAAGAAACTGAACCTGCAACAGGTTGTTGTAGGAATTTCTGCCCCCGGCCTTCCCGATAAAAACAATACTTCTATTGCTTTTATGCCGGGCAGGCTTGAAGGGTTAGAAAATTTTGTATGGAGCCAATACCTCCAATGCGCTGCTTATGTTTTAAATGATGGGGTGGCAGCATTGGTGGCTGAAGCCAAAACAGGTGCAGCAACTAAAGCTGTAAATGCTATTATGGTAACCCTTGGAACCGGGGTGGGTGGTGCTTTACTGATCAATGGAAAACCCTACCAGGGTTCTTTTAATAAAGCCGGCCATATTGGTCATACTGTTGTTGATTTTAATGCAGATTGCGATGTAACGGGCATGCCCGGCAGCCTCGAAGAATGCATCGGCAACTGCAGCATTGAAAAACGCAGCGGCGGAAAATTTAATTCAACACATGAACTGCTCAAGGCCTGCCGGAATGGCGATGGGTTTGCAAAAGATACCTGGCTTGTATCTGTAAAGAAATTAGCAGTAGGTCTCGCATCAGCCAGCAATTTTATTTCTCCTGATACCATTGTGGTGGGTGGTGGTATTGCCGAAGCCAATGAGGATTTGTTCATTCCGCTTAACAAATGGTTTGATCAATATGAATGGCAACCCGGCGGTATCCGTCCGCAGATCGTGAAAGCCGTACATGGCGATTTGGCAGGAGCAATTGGTGCCGCAGTTTATGCGATGGACAAAAATGTTACATGACCATAATTTAAGTATTGAAATATCTATGTATTCGTTTCAAAATTTATCGCTCTTTTTAACCATCCTATTTTCGGGACTGGTAGCAGGGTTATTGTATAGTTATTCCTGCTCTGTAAACCCGGGTCTAAAGGCATTAACGAACAAAGAGTATCTTTCTGCAATGCAGTCCATAAACCGTTCCATTCAAAATCCCCTGTTTTTTTTAAGTTTTATGGGATTATTGCTGCTGCTTCCATTGTGTTGTTGGTTTGCCTGGATGCAACAGGTAAATATCTCTTTTACACTTGTTCTTACGGCTGCTTTGATATATTTCATAGGTGTTTTTGCTGTTACTGTTTTTGGAAATGTTCCTTTAAATAATGAGTTAGAAAATTTTAACATAATAAATGCGACTGAAGCAGGGATGGCAGACATGAGAAGCAAATTTGAATCCCAATGGGTAAAATGGCATTCTGTTAGAACAATTGCTTCTGTTGTTTCATTTGGGTTATTAGTTTATGGCTTGATAAAAAATTTACCAGTTAGATTATTACTAAAATGAACACTGTAAAAATAAAAGAACTGATCAACAGCTATAGATCAGGCTATAGTCTTGAACAGCCTTTCTATACAGGGGGAGATATATTTGATGCCGAAATGAATGCCATTTTTAAAAAAAATTGGCTTTTTGCAGGCAATACGGCCCAAATTCCAAAACCGGGGGATTATTTTTTATACCAGGTGCAAAACGACAGTGTCATCATCATTCGGGGAAACCAGGGCGAAGTGTATGCGCACAACAATACCTGCACACACCGTGGTTCGGCCATTTGCCTTCACAGCAGCGGTAATGCAACTAAACTGATCTGTCCTTATCATCAATGGGTATTCGACAAGGATGGAACCTTGTTAAATGCACGCATGATGCCAGATGATTTTTGTAAAGAAGCCCATGATCTTCATCCTGTGCAGGTTCGTGTGCTCCAGGGCATGATTTTTATTTGCCTTTCAGAAAATACCCCTTCCTTTACTGCTATTGAGAACAGTTTAGGCCCCTACCTGAAACCATATAAAATAAATGAAGCAAAAATTGCCAGCATAAAAAACTACAGTCTCAATGCAAACTGGAAACTGGTGGCAGAAAATTTCAGGGAATGTTACCACTGCGGCGGTGCACATCCCGAATATTGCAGTGCTGTAATAGGAGCCAACCTGCGGGAAGATACCAATGAACTTACGCAGACAAAACAAAAAGACTGGTCGGCATACGGCCTCGAAACAAAATTGACGGAAGTTACACCCGGCACTACCAGTTATGCCATTCGTTATCCTTTACGACCCGGCGTGGAAAGTTACAGCGTGGATGGTAAAAAAGTTTCCATCCCCATGGGCGATCATAAGAACTATGATGCAGGTGTAGTGGGGTTGGTAAACTATCCTAACTTTTGGATGGATGCGGTGAGCGATTATGTATGGACAATGCGTGTAACACCTGTGGATACTTCAACTACCGATGTGGAGTTTTGCTGGCTGGTTGATAAAAATGCAACGGAAGGGAAAGATTATGACCTGCAACACCTGACCGAATTTTGGCAAGTAACAGGAGAGCAGGATGGCATACTCTGCGAAAATAATTTTAAAGGCATACAGGGAAGCGCCTACCGGCCCGGCCCATATGCACCCGTGGAAGACCAGGTGATCAATTTTGTAGATTGGTGTGTGGAGCAGTTGAAGCTGGAAATAAAATAACCAACACTTTGTAAAAACTTTAACAGCATCATTCATAAAGAAATACCATACGTTCTTGCTAGTTTTCCGTGGCATTGTATATTTGGCAATAAATAGATTTTGAATGTCCACTGCCGATTTTTTCAATACACTTATCTTGCTGGGCATTTTGCAGGGCTTTATTGTCATTGGTTTATTGGCATTTTCAAAAACAAATAAACGCCCCAACCGCATACTGGCTGCATTGATTGCCGTGATTGTTTTGGCAAGCATTAATTTATATGGCAGTTATGCAGATTGGTTTGGTTCGCCCTGGCTGCTTTTTCTTACACAAGTAATTCCATTGCTGATACCAATGGCGGTTGGACCAGTTTTGTATTTCTATATACAGTCTGTTCTTTCGCCTGAATTTATAATAGAAAAAAAACAAAAACGGCACTTTTATCCCCTGCTGATTGATTTTGTGCCTTCACTTACTGCATTTTTATACTTAGCGCTTTTAGCAGCGCAGCAGGTAAAAAACGATCCTGGTCCATGGGGAAATTTTATAGACATGTACAATATATATGCAGATATTCCAAGATGGTTGTCTGTTAGTTCTTATGTATGGCTGTCGGCAAAACACCTGCAGGCGTATAAAATAAGATTGAATGGAAATTTAAACGGGTATGAAATTAATTTTAAATGGCTGCAACAAGTATTAAAAATGTTTACATTTTTCCTGGCAATATGGTTTGTTTACCTTGTACCATATGTAATTCCTAAATACTCAAACTGGGTGGTGGATACTTTTGAATGGTACCCAATTTATATTCCGCTGGCTGTTATGATTTACTGGCTTGGTATAAAGGGATATATACTGCATGGCAAACAGGTTTCTAAAAAAAAGAGTGCTCCATCCAGCAGTTTAACAGAAGGAACAATTAAACTAACAAAAGCCGCCCTCACTGCAGCAATGGAACGGGATAAATTATTTTTAAACCCCGAGTTAAACCTATCCATGCTTTCCCAGCAAATTACCATTCCCCAAAAAACCATTTCTGCTGTGCTCAATCAACATATGCAAACAAGTTTTAATGAGTTTATTAATGGCTACCGGGTAGATGCTTTTAAAGAAAAAATTGGCCAACCCGGTATGGAGCATCTCACTATTGCGGGTGTGGCAGCCGAGTGTGGCTTTAATTCTCAGGCCACGTTTCAGCGTACTTTCAAAGAAATCACGGGCATGCCTCCCTCTGCCTTTTTAAAAACTCCCGAAAAAACCGGGTGATCTCTCCTTAAAAACAGCTTTTGAGTGCTCAAATCCGGTTTTGAGAGGATTAATTTTAGTTATTTGTTTCATTTATCTTGAGTTTTGGACTAAATATTTTTATTTATGAATAAATCTCTTGTTCTCATCTCATACCTGCTATTAAATTTTGCTATTCCCTTCGGGCAAACCAAGCAGGATAAACTATTTGCAAAAAGCCTTGATCAATTTCTATCAACAAAATTTAAACCAACCGAACCCGGTTGCGCAGTTTTAATTGCCAAAAAAGGCACTGTTATTTATAAAAAGGCTTTTGGAAGCGCGAGTATAGAGTTGAATACAGCGGTGCAGCCCAATATGGTTTTCAATATAGGATCAATTACAAAACAATTTACGGCAGTAGCCATCTTACAATTGGTAGAGCAGGGTAAATTATCACTTCAGGATAGTTTGCAGAAGTATGTAAAAACATTTCCCTCAAAAGGTCATATAATTACCATCGAAAATTTATTAACCCATACTTCAGGCATAAAAGATTATCTACAGATCGATTATGGTCAGCCGTTTATGGAAAGATGGGACTTTAGCCCTGTTGCTATTATTGATTCTTTTAAAAATCAGCCATTAGAATTTGAGCCCGGCACAAAGTTTCAATACAGCAATTCAGGTTATTTTTTATTAGGGTACATCATAGAAACAATAACTGGAAAAACCTGGCAGGAATACTTGAAACAAAATATATTTTTGCCCCTTGGCCTTGCACATACTTATACCGACAGCCCTGCTGAAATTATTCCCCGGAGGGTTTATGGCTACATGAATAATACTGGTCATTTTGAAAAGGCAGATTATTGGAGCGCCACGCTTCCTTATTCAGCCGGGGCAATTATTTCTAATGTAGAAGACCTGTATAATTGGCACAAGGGCTTATACCAGTACAAAATATTGAAAAAAGAAACGCTCGATAAAGCTTTTACGCCTTTCAAATTAAAAAATGGTTTATCAACCGGGTACGGCTATGGATGGTTTGTGAAAAACAGCAACAATTTTTCTTCAATAGAACACGCCGGAGGTATGGTAGGTTTTGTAAGCAATGAAATATATTATCCTGATGAGGATGTTTTTATTGCTTTATTATTTAATTCAGGAAATGCTCCAAAAGATGACTTATCTGTCAGGATATCAGAGTGGGCTTTGGGCAGGTCGCTGCAACCGGATATAAAAATTGATGAAAGCATTCTTAGTAAATATACCGGAACTTATTTATTTACATTAGATTCAAACAGGACTATTATAATTAAAGAATATCAAGAAAGTTTGATTGCAGAAATTTCAGGACAGGGTACACTTCCATTGATATTTGAATCAGAAACTAAATTTCAATTCAAAGGAGTGCTGGATGCAAAGGCTGAATTTATAAAAGAAGATGACAGGGTAATAAAATTCATAATCAATCAGAATGGTATGTATGAATGGATAAAAAGAAAATAAGCTACCTCAAATACTTGCCGTTTCTTCATTTTTCTTGTTCCGCAAAAAAAGCAACAGCAGCAACACAACCACTGCCACCAACCCCGCATTGATCAAAAAAACATCGGCCACTTTCATGCCTTTGTCAATAAAATAACTCGTCCAGTAATTTCCGGCAATAGCGCCTGCGCCAAAATAAGCGGCATACAGCAGCGATTGGCCCGTGGCACGCCATCTTTCATCCACAAGTTTATTTACATACTCAACACAAACCACCCAAAACAAACTCCACGACAAGCCATGCAGCAGTTCTACCGGCAACGTTGCTACCGGTACTTTTATCACTGAATACAAAAGCATTCTTATAACCGTGGCAAGGGTAGTGATGATAAGCGTGGTTTTAAGTCCCAGTTTTAAAATGATCCTTGCAGAAAAATAAAAGACCGGCAGTTCGCAAAGCCCCTGGAACGACAATCCGTATCCAACAAGCGAATCAGAAGCGCCATTTTCTTTCAGGTAGGCAGAATAAAAATTCCAGATGGCCGTGGCACCCATTGAAACAATAAATACACAAAATAGCAGAAACAGTAAACTCCCATTCTTCATAACATCCCATACATTACTGTAAGCACTTACATTTTCTTTTTCATGACCATCCTGCTCCAGGAAAAAACTGAATAAAAATGCGGCAAACATAGTAACGGCCGAAACAATGAAGATCACCGTTATATCCACGGCATCTATCACCTGGCCGGTAATGATAGTGGTGAATGCAAAACCGGCAGCGCCATAAAACCGCAGGCTGCCATAGGAAAAACGTTTGTCTTCTTTTGCGATCTGCAAAGCAATACTGTCGAGTACCGGCTGAATGGTATTATAAAAAAGCGACATCAAAACGGTAACGGCTGTGATCCTGTAAAATCCGCCGCCGGTTAAATAACCCAGGTAACTGGTAGAGGAGATCAACGCTGCAATGAGCAATGTTTTTTTGTATCCCATTTTATCGGCCATCATACCATATAAAGGCTGTACGGCAAACATCATAATGGGCGTAATGCTCAGAATAAATGCACTTTGCCCGCCACTCAAACCTTTGTACACACAAAAATCATAGAGTTTGGGCAACCAGGCACCTGTACAGCAAAAAACGAGAAAATAAATAATGCGGAGAGAACTGGCTTTGCTCATCGGCTTTTGTTTAATAGGGAAGCAGCGGCTTGATCTGCCAGCACCACCCCGTTTTTATGTTGTTGCAGGATGCTTGCAGGAAAATTTTCTGTAACTGTTCCTTCAATGGTCTCTTTTATTACGGCCGCTTTTTTCAGCCCGTTTGCCATTAAATAAACTTTTTTGGCTGCAAATAAATGACCCAGCCCGGTTGTGATTCCCTGCGTCAGAGTCATTTGTTCTGAAAAATATTTTTGGCCAACAGACCTGGTAACCTCATCCAGTTCCGCTACATGACAGGCAGATTGAAAGGGAGTGCCAGGTTCATTGAACCCGATATGCCCGTTCATGCCAATACCCACCAGCATCAGGTCTATGCCTTTTTCTTTAATGAGCTCATTCATTTTGTGGCATTCATCTCCAAGGTCGGCTGCCAGCGCATCAAATAAATGATATTGAGAGGGAGAGAGGTTCAGCGGCTCAAATAGTTTTGTGCGGAAAAAATAATGGCAACTTCCCTCATTATCCGGCGAAAGTCCGGCCCATTCATCCAATCCGATAAAAAAAACAGATGAATGATCAATTTTTTCTTCTTTTAGTTTATTCACCAGCAATTCGCAGGTTCTTGCAGGCGTATGCCCCGATGCCATACAAAGACAGAGCCGTGGGTTAAGCCTGATGGCGGCAGCAATCTCATTGGCGGCATAAGCCGAAAGCACTTCGTAATTTTCAAAAATTTCAACCTGCATGCAGCAATTTTAGCGGATAAAAAAATATTTCGGAAAAGATATAAAATTCTTTGTTACCAGCCATAAGTTAGAGGCAAAATGGTTAACTTTAAACGTAATTATAAAGAATAAAAAAATGACTGAAAAGGAGAGCCCGGCAGCGGATTATCTGCAAAAATGTGCCGGAATTTTGGATGCTGTAACAAATCAAAAAAATGAGATCGAACAGGCGGCCCGCATATTTGCAGCAAGCATACTTGCGGGGCGGGTAGTGCATGTATTTGGCAGCGGCCACAGCCGTATTATGGTAGAGGAAATGTGGCCACGGTATGGATCCTTTCCAGGGTTCAATCCCATTGTGGAGTTATCACTTACCTTTCATAACAGTGTAATTGGTGCAAATGGCCAGCGCCAGGCCATGTTTCTCGAAAATGTTCCGGGTTTGGCAGAAAGAATATTGAGAAATTTTAGTTTGTCAAAACAAGATACGGCACTGATCGTTTCTTCCAGCGGTTGTAATATTGTACCCATTGATATGGCCGAAGTTTTTCAGCAAAATGGCATCAAAACGGTGGTGATCGTTTCGCAGGCCCACCTCGAAAAAAGCAACAGCAAGCGTGCCGACGGAAAAAAGCTCACCGATTTTGCCGACATCATTCTTGATACAGGCGCACCTGCAGGCGATTCCATGGTTTGGATAAAAGGGCTCGAAACACCTGTGGCACCCGGTTCTACAGTAGGAGGTATCCTGCTTATAAACTGCATCAAGGCAGAACTGGCAAAATTGTTAACAGATGCAGGGCATCCGCCCAAAGTACTTACTGCAGCCTGCGTGGTGGGTGCCGAAAAAGCCGTTTCCTTATTCGAAGCTGCATACGATGAACATGCACACCGCATGGCAAAACTCTATGAAAATGTAGGTATCCCCAGTTATGTTTCAGAATTAAAGTAAAATAATTAAAGTGATCAGACCTGGGTGTTTTCATTTTTTAATTTAAATCAATAAACCAAAACTGATCTATCATGGCAGCTATTCCCATTCGCACTACTGTTGTTGGAAGCTATCCCTTTCCCGGTTGGCTTGAATTTGGCGCAAAACACCTCAACGAATTCGGCGCAGCCGATGTGGAAGAAATGATCGAGGATGCAGTGATAGCTGCCGTTCACGACCAGGTGACTGCAGGCCTCGACGTTATTACAGACGGGGAACAGACAAGGCTCGATTTCAACCTGTCGTTTTATGGCTTCATTAGAGGCATACAAAACAATGAAACAGAAACCAGAAAATTTGGTCCGCCTGCACACGACCAGCGGGGTAAAAATAATATTGTGGGAGAATTGCAAGCGCCGAACGGCCTGGGTGCCGTAAAAGAATTTGAGCGGCTTAAAAAACTGGCTCCTGCAGGCCCCACCCTCAAAGCCAGCATTCCGGGGCCCTACACACTTAGCGGAAGGCTTTTACCAAACGATAAATACAAAGATCGTTTTGCCATTACAGAGGCATTGCTTCCCATGATCAGTAAAGAGCTGGAAGCACTTGTGACAGCGGGTTGTACAGAAATTACGGTAGATGAACCCAGCATGAGTTGCTATGCATACAAGGAAGATACCAAAAAATTTGTTGATATTTTTAACCGAACCGTAAAACCTGTTGTGGGAAAATGTAACCTGAGTACCCATTTATGTTTCGGCAATTTTAAAGGAAGACCGGTAGGCTACCGAAGCATTAAACCCATGCTGCCCGATTTTTTAGATATGACAGTAGATGAAATTCATATTGAAATGGCCAACCGGGAGTTTGCCGAAATAGAACTGCTGGCTCCTTTTGCAGAAAAAATGCATGTGGCCGTAGGAATTATTGATGTTAAAAATTATTATATAGAAACTGTAGAAGATGTGGTGGAGCGCATCAACAAATGTTTAAAATATGTGCCGGCCGAAAAATTATCGGTGGCACCCGATTGCGGCTTAAGTCAAACGGCAAGATGGGCGGCCAGGAAAAAATTGGTGAATATGGTGGGCGGAGCAAAGAAGGTAAGGGAAGGTTTATAGATTTTTTTAAAAAAAGAAAACAAGAACCAAAAATCTGCTACTCTTTGGCTTTTTCTTATTGCTCTTTAATACTTTTTCTTTTTTTTTGTTTCTTGTATTTTGATTTTTGAAATTTATATTATGATTCCATCTATAAAAAAAGACGCAGCACTTATATCTGAATTTGATTCTTTTTTGCAATCAGATGGGTTTTATTTGTGGTGGCTTGGCCAAAGCGGATTTTTATTGCAATGGAACGGCAAACGGGTTTTAATAGATCCCTATTTATCAGATTCGTTGACAAAAAAGTACTTAACCACCGATAAGCCTCACACAAGAATGAGTGAATTGGTTGTAAAACCCGAATTGCTTAAAAACATTTTAGTGGTTACATCCAGCCACAACCATACCGATCACCTGGATGCAGAAACTTTAATTCCCCTGCTGGCGAATAATCCCGCAATAAAATTCCTTATCCCGGAGGCCAACAGGGCTTTTGTGGCAGAACGTGTGAAATGTAATATCGATTTCCCAACAGGATTAAACGACACACTATCTATGGATTTTGATGGGTTTACCTTTCATGGCATACCGGCAAAACACAATGAGATCGACAGGGATGAAAACGGTAATTGCAAATACATGGGCTATGTGATTGAATTTGGCGGGTATAAAATTTACCACAGCGGCGATACCCTTTGGTTTGATGAAATGGTTGATCTATTGAAACCTTTCAACGTTGATCTGGCAATCTTGCCCATCAATGGCAATAAACCCGAACGAAAAGTGGCGGGTAACCTTGATTACCGGGAAGCAGCGGCACTAGGTAAGGCCATCAGTGCAAAATGCGTGATACCTTGTCACTATGATATGTTTGAGTTTAACACGGCAGATGTAAATGATTTTGTAAGGGAAGCAAAATTGACGGATCAGCCTTATCATGTACTCAAAGCTGGAGAATATTTTTCTTTCAAATAAACAACAACAATATGAGCAAACTACTTTCTTCTCCTGCAGGAGCCTCACAAACCGGCATTGCGGTTATCCGCATCATCACCGGTCTTTTTATTGCCTATCATGGCCTGGAAGTATTTGATGCTGCAAAAATGAAAGAATATGCGGCATGGGATAATTTTAAAACAAGTTCCTTTATGCCTTACCTGGGAAAAGGTGCCGAATTTTTGGCGGGTGTTTTGTTGATCCTGGGCTTATTTACCCGATTAGCTTCATTGATCATCATTGGCACATTTGCCTACATCACTTTTTTTGTTGGCAAGGGAAAATTCTGGATGGATGATCAGCACCCGTTCTTATTCGCAATACTTGGCCTGATCTTCTTTATCATAGGACCTGGTGCATGGAGCCTGGATAGAAAGATCTTTAAAAAAGTTGAATAAAATTACAATGGCCGAATTGCATCACCGCAGGTATTGCAACAACAACTTGTAAAACTTATACTCATACCGGCAATAAAAAATAAAAATGCCCGATTCATTAAACATAAACATTAATTCAAAAGGTACGGAACAAAACACCTACGATGCCATTGTAATTGGCAGTGGTATCAGTGGTGGCTGGGCTGCCAAAGAATTATGCGAAAAAGGGCTCAAAACACTGGTGCTGGAACGCGGCCGCGATGTGCAGCACATCAAAGATTATCCCACAGCCAATTTATCACGCTGGGAATTGCCGCACAGGGGCCGCATCACCACAGAAACAAAACACAACAACCCGCTTATCAGCAAAGCGGCCGGGTACGAAGAATCGACCCAGCATTTTTTTGTAAAAGATGCCGATCATCCTTATGTGCAGGAAAAGCCATTTGACTGGATACGCGGCTACCAGGTTGGTGGAAAATCATTAACATGGGGCAGGGCATGTGCACGCTGGAGCAACTACGATTTTTCGGCACCGGAGCGGTATGGTTATGGACTGTCTTTCCCTGTTGGATATAATGACATGAAAGACTGGTACAGCCATGTAGAAAAATTTATTGGTGTTTGCGGAAGTTATGATGGTATTCCTTCCATGCCCGATGGCGAATTTTTGGAGGCTTATGAGTTGAATGCAGTGGAGAAACATTTGCAGCAGGTGATAAAGGAAAAATTCAACCGTCATTATGTTTCCGGCAGGTGGGCGCATATTACAGAACCTAAACAAATACATATTGACCAGGGACGTACCCAATGTTTGAACCGGAACCTCTGTATGCGGGGATGCCCGTTGGGTGGCTATTTCAGCTCAGTGAGCAGTACTTTGCCCTGGGCAAAAAAAACAGGTAATTTAACAGTAAGGCCACACGCTGTTGTTCATTCCATCATTTATGATGAGCAAAAACAAAAGGCAGTGGGTGTACGGGTTGTTGATGCGAATACAAAACAGGTTACGGAGTTTTTTGCAAGGATCATTTTTGTAAATGCTTCTTCACTTAATACCAACCTGATTTTACTGAATTCAACTACCCGGCGTTTTCCCAACGGGCTGGGAAACGATAATGGCCTGCTTGGAAAATACATCTGCTTTCACAATTACCGCGGCAGTATGTGGGGATATGTGGAAGGCTTTGATGACTGGTATTATAAAGTATCAAAACCTGCAGAATGCATCATCGCAAATTTCAGGAATGTAGAAAAAAAAGACACAGATTTTCATGGTGGCTATGTGATATATTCAGGCGCAGGACGGGAAAAATTGAGCGATTTTAATGCAAAAGCTGCATTTGGCGCCGATTACAAAGAAGCGCTCAGCCAGCCCGGACGCTGGAGTGTGTACATGTACATGCAGGGCGAAACCATTGCAAAAGAATCGAACTATGTAAGATTGAGTGCCGATAAAAAAGACCAATGGGGAATTCCCTTACTGGTTACTTCTGTTGGCTACGATGAAAATGATGATAAAATGGTGAAGGATTTTTTAGAACAGGGAGAAGCCATGCTCAAAGCTGCCGGTGTAAAGGAAGTAAATACCTACGACAGTAAACAGCCGCCGGGTTTGGATATTCATGAAATGGGAGGGGTGCGCATGGGTAAAGACCCGGCAAACTCCCTGCTCAACGAATGGAACCAGTTGCACCATTGCAAAAATGTTTTTGTTACAGACGGAGCCTGTATGACCAGCACCGGAAGTCAGAGTCCCTCTATTTTGTACATGGCATTTACGGCAAGAGCGGTTAAGCATGCAGTGGAAGAAATGAAAAAAGGAAATTTGTGAGAGATGACCGTAAATGCGCAGATTAATACAAAATCAACAAATCTGCGCATCTGCGGCATTTAAAATTTATACTGACGCCACAGATGCGCAGATTTTTAATTTGTAGTTCATGAAACAATTTGAAATTTCAGATTATCCTTTACAGGATGAAACATATAGGATAATTGGAATTGCCATGGAAATACACAGGCAACTTGGCAAAGGTTTTTCAGAAATAGTTTATAAAGATGCTTTTGAATACTAGTTGAGGCAACAGAACATTTTCTTTGAAAGAGAAAAGGACTATAAAGTAAATTACAAAGGGATCATACTTCCGCACAAATATTATGCTGATTTTGTTGTGTATGATAAAATTATCCTGGAAGTGAAATCGAAAAAAGGGATCATTGAAGAGCATTATGCGCAAGTGATGAACTACCTGGCAATTTCAAGGCTTCAACTGGGATTATTAATTAATTTCCACGAAAAGTCTTTGGAATATAAACGAATCATCCTGACCTAATAAACAAAAATTAATCTGCGCATCTGCGGCATATATTAATATTTTTAATCAGTAGAAATAATAACCATTCAAATGAAATTTAATCTCTGCATCTGCGGCATTTTTAAAATAATAACGAACCATAAAATGAAGAAACTTCTTTCAATCATCAGCATAACATTTATCTGTGCATCTGCAGCATTTTGCCAGCAAAAGACCTACTGCAACCCGATCAATGTCGATTATGGCTATACGCCCCATCCCAGTTTTACAGATTGGGGCAGGCACCGTGCCACAGCCGACCCGGTGATTGTGAATTACAAGGGCGATTTCTACCTTTTCAGCACCAACCAATGGGGCTACTGGTGGAGCCACGATATGAGCAACTGGAATTTTGTTTCAAAAAGGTTTTTACGCCCCTGGAATAAAACAAATGATGATCTCTGCGCACCTGCTGTTGGTATCATTGGCGATACCATGCTGGTATTTGGCAGCACATATACAAAAACATTCACTTTGTGGATGAGCACCAATCCAAAAGCAAATGAGTGGAAACCCCTGGTAGACAGTTTTGAGATCGGCGGATGGGATCCTGCATTTTTTACCGACGACGATGGGCGTTTCTATATGTATAATGGCAGCAGTAATAATTTCCCCGTATATGGTGTGGAGCTCGACCGCAAAACTTTTAAACCCATCGGCACACGCACCGCCATGTACCTGATGCAGGGCTGGCGTTTTGGCTGGCAGCGTTTTGGCGAAAATATGGACAATGCATTTTTAGATGCTTTTATAGAAGGAGCATGGATGACAAAGCATAACGGAAAATATTATTTTCAATATGGTGCACCCGGTACAGAAATGAGTGGATATGCCGACGGCGTGGTGGTGAGCGATGCTGCATTATTTGACGGTCATGAAACTTTTCCTCAAAGCGATCCCATAAGTTTCAAGGCTGGCGGATTTTCAAGGGGAGCAGGACATGGTTCCACATTTACCGACAATGACAGCAACTACTGGCATGTTTCCACCAGTATTATTTGTTTTAAAAATACCTGGGAACGCCGCATGGGCATATGGCCTGCTGGCTTCGATAAAGATGATATGATGTGGTGCAATACTTCTTTTGGCGATTACCCGCATTATCTTCCCTATAACGGTAAAGATCATGGCGCTTTTACAGGTTGGTACCTGTTGAATTATAAAAAGCCTGTGACCGTTTCCTCCACCCTGGGCAATTATACTGCCAACCAGGTAAACGATGAAAGTATAAAAACATACTGGAGTGCCGCCACAGCCAATAAAGGAGAGTGGGTGCAATCCGATCTTGGAAATATTTCCACAGTAAACGCTGTACAAATCAACTATGCCGACCAGGATGCCGAATTTATTGGCAAACAAACGGGCATCTTCCACCAATATAAAATGTATCACTCCCTCGACGGAAAAAAATGGTCCCTGCTGATTGATAAAAGCAATAATAAAACGGATGTGCCGCACGATTATGTGGAGCTTAAAAACCCGGTTCAGGCCAGGTATATCAAACTCGAAAATGTTCATATGCCTACCGGTAAGTTTGCCATCAGCGGGCTAAGGGCCTTTGGAAATGGTAATGGCGCAAAACCTGCACCGGTTAAAACATTGTTCGTTGGACGTACAGAAAAAGATAAGCGCAGTGCCTACATTAAATGGAACCCGGTAGACAATGCATTTGCCTACAATCTTTATTTTGGCACATCGCCCGATAAATTGTATAATTCCATCATGATACACGATGTAAATGAATATTGGTTCAATGCCATGGACAGTAAAAAAACCTACTATTTTACCATTGAAGCAGTAAATGAAAATGGCGTAAGCGAAAAATTGAAAACAATAAAAGCAGAATGATGATAAAATACTTTTTTCCCTTTGCCTTTATCCTGTTATTTGCTTTTAATGCCCCATCGCAGCAAATAACACTTCCATACTGGAACGATGTACAGGCATTTAAAAAACAAGACAGCAGCCGGTTTCCCCCTCCTGGTCAGGTATTGTTCATTGGCAGTTCATCTTTTACCTTGTGGAAAAACGTTGATACCTATTTTCCCGGGTATAAAATTTTAAACAGGGCATTTGGCGGCTCCACCCTGGAAGACCTTATCCGTTACAGGTATGATGTGATCTATCCTTACCAGCCAAAACAGATCGTAATGTACTGTGGCGAAAATGATTTTGCCAATAACGATACACTGTCTGTGGCCGCTGTTGTGGAGCGTTTTAAGACCTTGTACGGTTTTATAAGGGCAAAATATCCTTCCACATCCTTTGTCTATGTTTCTATGAAACCAAGTCCATCCAGGAAACATTTAATGCCTAAATATAAAGAAGCGAACATCCTTATTGAAAAATTTCTGCAGGCATCTAAGAACAACAGGTTTGTAGATGCCTTTCATCATATGCTTAAGCCTGATGGTTCTCCCATGGATGATATTTTTCTGGACGACTGGCTGCACATGAATGCCAAAGGATATGCCATCTGGAAAAAACTACTGCAGCCGGTATTGAAAAAATAATTACAGTTGAAAAAAATATTAATTCCATTGCCAGACCAGGATTTCGACCTTACCGAGGTGGCCGTGCCATGGAAATTATTTTCACGTAAAGGATATGAGATCATTTTTTCTACAGAAAATGGGAACAGGGCATTTTGCGATCCCAAACTTATCACCGGTGTTCTTTTTGGTCAACTGGGCGCCCAAAAAGAAGCAATTGCATTTTACCGGGAACTTGAACAGGATCATAATTTTTTACACCCGCTCCGTTATAAAGAGATCAACCCGGCTGATTTTGATGCACTGCTGCTTCCCGGGGGCCATGCACCCGGAATGAAACAATATCTCGAAAGTAAAACTCTCCAACAAAAAACTGCAGGCTTTTTTGAATTGAAGAAACTGGTTGGCAGTATCTGTCATGGCTGCATTGTGCTGGCCCGCAGCATTGATCCCGCTACGGGAAAAGCGGTGGTTCACAATAAAAAAATGACCGGGCTTACAAAATTCCTGGAACGGATAGCGTATTACCTCACCGCCTGGAAACTTGGGAAATATTACCGCACTTATCCGGCCTATGTGCAGGATGAAATACAGGATTGCCTGGCAGATAAGAATAATTTTAAAACCGGCGGAAACCAGTTTAAACCTTTTGTATGCGTGGATGCTAACCTGGTAACCGCCCGCTGGCCTAAGGATGCCTATTTATTTGCCGAAGCAATAATTAGTAAATTAGAGCATCAAACAGCATAAAAATTAAATAGTATGAAGCAGTTGTCATTTTTGTTATTGGTCATTTTGTTCAGTTGCAGCCAGCCTGTAACCCAAACAAAGATCGCATTTGGTTCCTGTGGGTCACAGGATGAACCCTCTCCCGTATTGGCTCTGGCAGCAGATTATAAGCCCGATGCCTTTATTTACCTGGGCGATAATATTTATGGCGATACCGATGTAATGGATACACTCCGTGCAAAATATGCCCGCCTGGGAGCCAAACCCGAGTTTCAAAAACTTGCTTCAGCTACAAAAATATTTGCCATTTGGGACGATCATGATTTTGGCCGAAATGACGCGGGCATACATTATCCTTACAAAAAGGAATCGAAAGAGATCTTTCTCAATTTCTTTAAAGAACCTGCCGGCAGCGACCGCAGAAAGCACGAAGGGATCTATCATGCAGAATACCTGAAATTTGGTGATAAAACCCTTCAAATTATCCTTACCGATAACCGCACATTCAGGAATGACCTGCTGTCTTACGACACACTCACAAAATATCCCCGCGACCATTATTTTTATACACCCGATTACAAGCCTCATACTTCAACCGACAGCAGCATGCTTGGAGAAGAACAATGGAAATGGCTGGAAGCGGAGCTCATGAAGCCTGCTGATCTGCGGCTGATTGCAAGCGGTTCGCAATTTGGGATTGAGTTTAACGGCTACGAGGCCTGGGCAAATTTTCCCCATGAACAGAAAAGAATGCTGAACCTGATCAAAAAAACCAGGGCAAATGGCGTAATTTTCCTTTCGGGAGATGTACATTATGCCGAAATTTCGAAACTCAATGAAGATGGGATGTACCCGGTATATGATGTCACCTCAAGCGGCATCACCAGTACATGGGATTTCCCCACACAAAATATGAACAGGATTGAAGGCCCGGTAATGGAAAATCATTTTGGATTACTCAGCATCGACTGGAAACAAGACCCAGAAGTTAAAATGGAGATCATTGATAAAACAAATAATCACCGGATAGAATATACAGTAAAAAAATCGGAAATCAGTTTTAAGTAAATATTTAAAAGCAACAGAAATGAAAAGACTATTGATTGTACTGGCCGTATTTGCATGTTTTACCATGCCTGCCCGCAGCCAGGTTAACAGGGCAAAAATGAAACCCTTTGTTGATGCATTGATGAAAAAAATGACGCTCGACGAAAAAATCGGGCAGCTAAACCTGCCCGGAAGCGGGGATATTGTAACCGGGCAGGCCAAAAGCAGCGACATAGGAAATAAGATTAAAGCGGGGCAGGTGGGCGGACTTTTTAATATCAAGTCTGTTGCTAAGATCAAAGATGTACAGCGGGTGGCCGTAGAAGAGAGCAGGCTGAAAATTCCATTGCTTTTTGGCATGGATGTAATCCATGGTTATGAAACAGTTTTCCCAATTCCGCTCGGCCTCAGCTGTAGTTGGGATATGGGAGCCGTGGAAACCAGTGCCCGCATTGCTGCCACGGAGGCCAGTGCCGATGGTATTTGCTGGACCTTTTCCCCAATGCTCGACATTGCCCGTGATCCCCGCTGGGGCCGTATAGCCGAAGGCAATGGCGAAGATCCTTACCTGAGTTCGCAAATTGCCAGGGCCATGGTAAAGGGTTATCAGGGCGATTACAGCAAAAACAGCAATATCATGGCCTGCGTAAAACATTATGCAATGTATGGTGCGGCAGAAGCCGGCCGCGATTATAATACCACCGATATGAGCAGGGTACGCATGTTCAACGAGTACCTTCCGCCCTATAAAGCTGCTATTGATGCAGGCGCAGGAAGCGTAATGGCCTCATTTAACGAAGTGGATGGCATCCCTGCCACCGCCAGCAAATTCCTGATGACCGATGTACTCCGCAAACAGTGGGGCTTCAAAGGATTTGTTGTTACAGATTATACCGGTATCAACGAAATGATCGATCATGGAATGGGAAACCTTCAGCAGGTTTCGGCACTCGCATTGAAGGCCGGTATCAATATGGATATGGTGGGCGAAGGTTTTCTTACCACTTTAAAAAAATCACTTGCAGAAGGAAAAATAACGGTGGCAGATATTGATAATGCCTGCCGGGGTATTCTTGAAGCCAAGTATATACTGGGTTTATTTGATAATCCCTATAAATATTGCGATGAGAACAGGGCCAAAACAGAAATTTTTACTGAATATAACCGCCGTACGGCCCGTTCTATTGCCGCCAATAGTTTTGTTTTAATGAAGAACCAGGGAAATCTGTTGCCGCTTAAAAAGGCTGGTACCATTGCACTCATTGGCCCGCTGGCAGATAATAAGGAAAATATGCCCGGAACCTGGAGTGTGGCGGCCGATTTCAGCAAAGCCACTTCCTTACTTGCAGGAATGAGCTCCCTATTAAATGACCAGGCAAAGATCTTATATGCCAAGGGATCTTTTCTTGATGAAGACAGCCTTTTTGAAATTCGTGCCGGCATGTTTGGAAAATCGTTCAACAGGGATGGCCGCAGCAAACAACAATTGCTCGATGAAGCCCTGGCCGTTGCCGCACAGTCTGACGTGATTGTGGCCGCAGTGGGCGAAAGTGCCGAAATGAGCGGCGAAAGCAGCAGCCGCAGCAATATAGAAATTCCTGCAGTACAAAAGGAATTATTGGCAGCTTTGTTAAAAACAGGAAAACCTTTAGTATTGGTACTGTTTACCGGCAGGCCGCTGGCCCTTAAATGGGAATCAGAAAATGTTCCGGCCATACTCAATGTTTGGTTTGGTGGAAGCGAAGCAGGCTATGCAATTGCCGATGTGTTATTTGGCGATGTAAACCCTTCCGGAAAATTAAGCACCACCTTCCCGCAATCGATCGGGCAGGTTCCCATTTATTACGCACATAAAAACACCGGGCGCCCGCTTGGGGATGGCAATTGGTTCCAAAAATTCCGCAGCAATTATCTTGATGTAAGCAATGACCCGCTTTATCCTTTTGGTTTTGGATTGAGCTATACAAATTTTGAGTACAGTAATATTTCGCTGAGTAAGAACAGTATGACACAGAATGGCAATATTACTGCATCGGTAACGGTACGCAACAGCGGCAGCCGCGATGGTGCCGAAGTAGTACAGCTTTATATACGTGATTTGGTGGGCAGCATCACCCGGCCCGTAAAAGAACTAAAAGGCTTCCAAAAAATTGAACTCAAAGCAGGAGAGAGCCGTACGGTAACTTTTACCATAACTGCAAACGACCTGAAATTCTATAACAGCGACCTGAAATTTGTGGCTGAGCCCGGAGATTTTAAACTATTCATTGGGGGCAATAGCCGCGACGTTAAAGAGGCCGCGTTTAAATTATTGTAATGTTCATTGCCTCGTAGGAACAGCCCTGTAGGAACACGCCTCGAGGCCTGTTCCTACAGGGCTGTGACAAATAATAATTCAAAAAAATAAAAATATGCGCATGAAAATTTTATGTTTTATCATTCTCAGTTTGTTGCAATTAAATGCAGCCATTGGGCAAGATATCCAGGATTATGAAAAACATTACCTGGTTGATGGTACAGACACGCTGCCTTACCGGGTATTGCTGCCGGTTAATTACCGCCCATCAGAAAAATATCCGCTCATACTTTTTTTGCATGGTGCAGGCGAGCGTGGAAACGATAATATGGCGCAACTCACCCACGGCGGAAAATTATTTGTAAAAGATTCTATCCGGTTAAAATTTCCTGCTATCGTTGTGTTTCCCCAATGCCCCCAAAACAGTTTCTGGAGCAATGTGGATGTTAAAATGAATGGAGATAAACGGGTATTCGCATTTAAAACCGAAGGAGAGCCTACCGCTGCAATGCGCATGCTGCTCCTGCTGGTTCCAAAACTCCAGAAAGATTTTTCTATAAATAAATCCCAGGTCTATGTGGGTGGCTTGTCAATGGGAGGCATGGGTACCTTTGAACTGGTAAGGCGGATACCAAAAACATTTACAGCCGCATTTGCCATTTGCGGGGGAGGAAATACGGCTACGGCAAAGCATTTATCCAAAACAGCCTGGTGGATATTTCATGGTGAGGAAGACGACGTGGTTCCTTACCAGCTTTCACTGGATATGTATGAAGCTATCCGGGAAACGGGTGCAGAAGTACGCCTCAGCCTTTACCCAACAGTTAATCATAACAGCTGGGACTATGCCTTTAAGGAAAAGGAATTACTGGGATGGCTTTTTAAACATAAAAAATAACCACCCCCAACATGCGCAGGCATGCACCAAATTTAGTGACCGGCTTTTAAGGCCTATGCTCTCAATGCAACTTTAAATGCAAGACTGATGTACGAAAAACTGTCGGCATGCCCGTTCTCATGAAAACGCCACTCGCCACCCGATGGGAACGGAGGATTTTTTGAACTTCCCACGGCTTCGGCAACGCCAATAAAAGAATCATGCGATGCTAATTTAAAACCATAGGAATGGCCCTTTGTGAGATGCAGATTCGGGATACTGAAACGCATCCATTTTCCGCAATCAGATTTTTTTACCTGCACTTTTGTACTGCAAAGAACATTACCCCATTTTTTGTTTACAACATCATAGTCGTGTATGCTCATGGAAACTTCTCCCGGGTGTGTAACCAGTGTTGGAAGCACTTCAATGCCTTCAAGGTCTCCCTCTCTTACGGCTGTAAAAGTTTGTCCTTTGCTGATCTCTTTGTCAATGCCCGGAAAATGGCCTACCCAGCTGGTGGTGTTAATAGTGGTTTGTTCTGCGCCCGAAACGGCATGCAGTGGATGCATCTTACCTGTGTTCATGGTGTGATCATTTAGAGGTTAATACTGAATTACCAGGTAGATTTCAATTCATGTATACAAAGTTAACACCTGTAAAAAGCTTTTATTGTGAAGGCTCTGTTATATATTTTAACTTAATGTGTATTCTGCATAAAAAGTTCATAACCTTAAAGCTGCATGAATAGTTTTTTATAATTAAAAAAGAAGTTATAAAATTATAATTCACCGTAAATCAACCCGATGCAAAATGGTTGCAGCGGGACTTTTACAGTTTCCTTTACCTGTATTCCCCAAATACATTTCTGAGCGCATCTGAAACCTCACCCAATGTGCAAAGATTTTCTACGGCATTGATCACTGCCGGCATCAGGTTTTTACCACTGTTGGCACAGGTGGTTATTTCCTGCAGGCATTCTTCCACTTTTTTATTATCCCTCCTGTTTCTAAGTTCGGCAAGCCTTTCTGATTGTATGTTGCGGATACTTTCATCAATTTTAAAAACAGGGGTATGATAAGTTTCCTCCGATTGAAATTTATTTACCCCCACGCTTACCTGTTCGCCATTTTCAATCTTAACCTGGTATTCATATGCACTTTTAGCAATTTCATCCTGCATAAAACCCTGTTCAATAGCAGCCACGCTTCCTCCCATGGCATCCATTTTTTCAATCAGCTGCCAGGCGGCCTTTTCCACTTCTGCTGTAAGCGTTTCTACAAAATAACTCCCCGCCAGCGGATCCACAGTTTCGGGAACCCCGCTTTCGTAGGCAACTATTTGTTGTGTACGCAATGCAATTTTTGCAGCTTCTTCCGTTGGCAGGCTTAATGCTTCATCGTAACCGTTTGTATGCAAAGATTGTGTACCTCCCATTACAGCCGCCAGTGTTTGAATGGTTACCCGGCAAATATTATTCAACGGTTGCTGTGCGGTAAGCGTGCTGCCCCCTGTTTGTGTATGAAAGCGCAGCATCATGGCCTTTTCATCTGTTGCACCCAGGTCTTTCATAATGGTTGCCCACATGCGCCTTGCTGCCCGGAACTTGGCCACTTCTTCAAAAAGGTTATTATGCGCATTAAAAAAGAATGATAACCTTTTTCCAAACACATTGATATCAAGGCCCTTTTCCAATGCCGCTTTTACGTAAGCCTTACCATTACTCAGTGTAAATGCTATTTCCTGTACGGCGGTACTGCCTGCTTCCCTTATATGATATCCCGAAATAGAGATCGTGTTCCATTTGGGCAGGTTACTGCTGCACCATTCAAAAATATCGGTAATAATACGCATAGATGGCTTGGGAGGATAGATATAAGTTCCCCTGGCAGCATATTCTTTTAAAATATCATTTTGTATGGTTCCAGTGATCTTGCCCAGGTCGGCACCCTGCTTTTTTGCCAATGCCACGTACAGCGACAATAAAATAAAACCGCTGGCATTGATGGTCATTGATGTGGAAACATCTTCCAGTTTAATCCCTTTAAAAAGCCTTTCCATATCCTCAATACTGTCAATGGCCACGCCCACTTTTCCCACTTCGCCTTCGGCCAGCGGGTGATCACTGTCGTATCCTATCTGCGTAGGCAGGTCAAAAGCCACGCTAAGCCCGCTAACACCCTGGCTCAGCAGGTAGTGATAACGTTTATTACTTTCTTCTGCCGTGGAAAAACCTGCATACTGGCGCATGGTCCACAGTTTGCCCCGGTACATCGATGATTGAACGCCACGGGTAAATGGAAACTGGCCGGGTAAGGAATCATCGGCAACAAATTTATCGTTGCTGGTATAAAGTTCCCTGATCTCGATGCCCGAAGCGGTGTACAGTTTTTTACTTTCCATATAAATAGTTCTTTAATTAATGATCCTGGCTGCTTCGTAGCGGAGTGCATCCAGTACAATATGATTGAGCTCTGCATTTTCCTGCATGCTGTATTCAAGCAGGCGCTTGCTCAGGTCCAATGCGGTGGCCTGCGGCGGCAGGGGTGCGGCCAGTTGGTTAATGATATAAATGTTCTGGTCTTTCAGGCGTGTTACT
Organism: Ferruginibacter sp.; assembly: GCA_049291115.1. Lineage (GTDB taxonomy): Bacteria > Bacteroidota > Bacteroidia > Chitinophagales > Chitinophagaceae > Ferruginibacter. The sequence continues at coordinate 62,227 of JBATOU010000027.1, read as the reverse complement.
GCATTCCATATTTCGGGGTTGACATATAACTGTTGCGAAGTGTTGTATTCAAACTCCGATTTTATGGAACTGATAAGGGCATAATGCAGGCTTGCAGCCCCTTTGCCGTCTAAATCGGCACGGGTAACAAGGCTTTGCAAACCTGCCCGTTCTGCAAAAAGTGTGAGCCGTTCAAGGGCCTGTAATTTGAGCTTTTTGCTTTCATCATTCAGCTCTATCTTTTCCTGTATCTTCTCCTTGAGCTTGCGGATCTCGATAAATAATAAAACGATGGTGCCTAATACGAGTATCATACAAACACTCATAATTAACTGGAAATAATCCTGGAAAGAATTCATAAATACTTACTGTTTGATACACAAAAGTAATCAACCTGAGTATATAAATTTCCTGCTTTCGGAAATCACATCCGCATAAGATAGTTTTTTGAGCGTAATTTTGCATAAAATGATTTCAGATGGAAACGATCACAAATGCACCGGTAAACTTTACTGCACCTGCTGTGGCCGAACTTCAAAGGCTGATGGCAGCAGAAGGGTTCGACAGCACCAAGGCTTTGAGGGTGGGGGTAAAGGGCGGTGGTTGCAGCGGAATGACCTATATACTCAATTTTGATGCCGCTACCGAAAAAGATGAAAATTTTGAAATACAGGGGATCCCCTGTATCATTGATAAAAGCCATAAAATTTACCTGTTGGGCATGGAGGTAGATTGGCAGGGCGGGCTTAATTCCCGTGGATTTACCTTTAAGAATCCCAATGCCAGCAGTACCTGTGGCTGCGGTACCAGTTTTGCCGTATAATTTTCTTACGATTTACTACAGCGTATCTCAAAAGTGCAGTTTTCATGCAAAAGCACAAAGTGGCAAAGGGACGCAAAGCGCTTCTTTGCGTTTTAAATTCTTAGCGGCTCTGCCTGAAATGCTTTGTTCAATTAATTTTGAGATGCCACCTATAAAAAAATCCCGCTGCATTTGCAAGCGGGATTTTTTATTAAAACAGTTTGTTCTTATAAAGTTGGAGCTTTTACTTTTTTGCGCACTTCTTTAGCCGCTCCCAATGGTTTATCTTTTGCAAAATCAACAAGTACAGGTGCACCCACAAAGATGGATGAGTAAGTACCTGTAATTACGCCTATGAGCATGGCAAAGGCAAATCCGCGGGTTACTTCACCACCAAATATGAAGAGGATCAAAATGGTGAGGAATACGGTAAATGAAGTCATAATGGTACGGCTAAGCGTATCATTTAAGGCTGTATTCACCAGTTCATGCTTGGAGAGGCCTTTGCGGTCCCTGCTGTATTCCCTGATCCTGTCGAACACAATTACTGTATCATTCATAGAGAAACCAATTACTGTAAGAACAGCTGCAATGAAGTGCTGGTCGATCTCTAAAGTAAACGGTACAATGTTCTTGAAGAACGAGAAAACAAATAAGGTTACCAATACGTCGTGAAGCAGTGTAAAAATTGTACCCAATGAATACCTCCAGTCCCTGAAGCGGATGAAGATATACAGGAAGATGATGAGCATAGAAAAGATGGTGGCTTTAACCGCACCTCTCTTAAGATCATCAGAAATGGTTGGCTGTACCGTAGTACGGCTTACAATATATTTTGTTCCTGCAGCAAACTGCTCATAGGTTAAACCGGCTGGCAGGGCTGTTTTGAGGCCTTCAAATAATTTTTGCTGAACCATCGAATCTGCATTATCAACTCCTTTTAAATAGGAAGTGATAATGTTCAGGTGCCTGTCATCGCCAATTGTTTTAATGGTGGGGTTTTCGCCAAATGCAGCAGAAAGTCCTGCACGCACATCATCGCTCTTAACCGGTTTTTCAAATGCCACATTATAGCTGCGGCCACCCTTAAATTCCACTCCATAATGAAAGCCATGGAAGTAAGAAGCCACACCACCCAATAATACCACCACAGAAATGATATAAGCATACTTCCTGTACTTAACAAAATCGATCTTTCTATGTGCAAATATCTTTTCGCTGATCTTGGTAAAATAGTTAAAATGGCGGTTGCGGTTTGTCCATACATCGGAAATAAGCCGGCTTACCAAAATTCCGCAGAATAGGGAAAGCAACAAACCAATGATCTGCGTGGTGGCAAAACCGAGTACAGGTCCTAATCCAAAATACGCCAATATAATAGCTGTCAATAAAGAGGTAACGTGGGCATCCAGTACCGGGGCCAGCGAACGCTTATAACCATCATTCACCGCCTGCTGGTAATTTTTACCATGTTTCAGTTCTTCTTTAATACGTTCAAATATGATTACGTTGGTATCCACTGCCATACCAATGGTAAGTACCAAACCTGCAATACCTGCAGCAGTTAGGGTAAATCCCAGGGCAGTTAATACTCCCAGTGTAAACAGCAGGTTAAGAATAAGTGCAATATTGGCAACCCAGCCACCGGTGTTATAATACACAAGCATCAGGATAAAGATGACCGCAAATGAGATGATGAATGCCTTTAAACCGCCGGAAGCTGCCTGTTCGCCGATAGTTGGTCCCACAACCTGTTCTGCAACTATCTTGGCAGGTGCATCCAGTTTGCCCGATGTAAGTACTTTGGCAAGATCCTGTGCTTCTTCAACCGTAAACTTACCCGAGATCTCTGTGTTACCACCATCAATCTGGTTAATTACATTGGGTGCACTGTAAACAATATCATCCAATGAAATGGCAACCGGCCGGCCAACGTTTTTACCGGTAAGACGGCTCCATGTTTTGGTTCCGGTAGGGGTCATCTGCATGGTAATAACCACCTTGCCCTCCTGGTTATGGTCTTGCTTGGCTTCGGATACTGCATCTCCTTCCATAGGGGCTTTTTCTGTTCCAGGCAGGGTTTTTACAGCATATACAGGAAAGAAACGCTGTTCGCCCTTCTCCGTTTTTTCTTCTTCGCCAAATAAGAATTTAATATCGGCAGGTAAAGCAGATCTAACTACTTCGTTATTGATATAATTATAGAATTTCCCGGTATCCTGCAACATTACATTGCCGATTGCAGGAACGTAATAAGGCTTGCCATCAGCATCCTTCTGTACATCGATGGGCATCATCACCCTGAAGAAAGGATTTACATTTTGCTGGGCAAGGGTTGTGTCTTTTAATTTGGCAGTATCATTGGAACTGATTCCATTAAGATAATTCTGCAGGTTTTTATCTGCTGTTTGCAGGGCTTCGCCGATCTCATTGATACGGTACACTTCCCAAAACTGCAAATTGGCAGATGACTGCAGATAGGTACGTACCCTTTCTGGATCTTTAATACCTGCCAGTTCCACGTTAATGATCCCCTTGTTCTGATCGAGGTTAATGGTGGGTTGGGCCACACCAAATTTATCGATACGCTTCTGGAGTATCTTATAAGTTTGGTTAATAGCGCCCCCTGCAATGGTTTGAAGTTTGTTTACCACCGTTCTGTCATCATCACCTACTTTCACTTCTTTACCCGGGCCTGCAAAAATATTGGCTAGTTTGCCCGAACCATTCTGCTGAATATAAGCATTGCTGAAAAGTGTAATGAAGTTCTCTTCACTGCTCAGTTTTTGTGCAGTGGCTGTTTGAAGTGCTTTCAATAAAGCGGGGTCTTTCGAATTATTACTGAGCGACTTCAGCAAACCCTGCAGGCTCACGTCCATCGTTACACTGATACCACCCTGCAGATCAAGACCAAGGTTCAGTTCATTCTCTTTGGCTTTTTGGTACGTGGTACCCCAAAAGATCGACTTGTCCTTGGTGCTGTCGAGAATGCGCTGCATCCGTGCATCCACTAATTTTGCTTTTTCGTCGGCGGGTAAGTTAGCAGCTTCCCTTTTAACCAGTTTTTCGGCCTGAGCCCTTACTTTTCCCTCGTGGTTTTTCACCATCCAGGTATAAGATAATTCCCATAGGGATATCAGGGTAAGTGCGATCGCAAAAAACCAAACCAAACCTTTCAGTTTCATACAGAATGTTTCTTTTAAACAGTAGTTAAAATTTTTTAAGTGTGCAAAGATAAGGGAAATTGGCTTTGCAGCTAACTTTAGGTTTTTCGGCATTTTGGGCGGAAATTAGCGGCATGAAGGCCTTTTTTTCAGCAGTGCTGTTATTATCATTTTTTGTCATAACTACTTATTCCTGTTCCTCCTCTAAAAAAACAGCAGAAATGCCGCCGGCACAAAAATCCCGGCCCGATAGCGGCAGTTTTGTAAGAACAGCCGAAGATTTATTTTTTGAAGATATTTTCAATAAAAACCACGGCGCCTTTGACCCGGTTTTGGCCAAAAGAAAAGAGCTCAATATCCAGGTTATTTATAGCCGTATAGACCGGGCCAAAAATGGACAGGCACGCCTTAAAACCTATTATTTCAACCAGGCAAATACAGGTTATTTTTACCCGGCCTCCACCGTTAAATTACCTGTAGCAATATTGGCGTTGCAGCGGCTTAATGAATTGAAAAATAATGGTATAAATAAATATACCACCGTTATTTCAAAGGCGGCTTACAGTGGGCAAACAGAAGTGTATAATGATCCCAATACGGCCGACGGCAGGCCCACGATAGCACAGTACATCAAGAGAATTTTCCTGGTGAGTGATAACGATGCCTACAACCGTTTATACGAGTTTTTAGGCCAGGAATACATTAATGCCGAACTGCATAAACGTGGCTACCGGGAAGCGCAGATACTGCACCGCCTCAATATTTTTTTAACCCCGGATGAAAACCGGCATACCAACCCGGTAAGCTTTTACGACAGCACCGGAAAACTGCTTTACAACCAACCCATGCAGTTTAACCGCCGGCAATATGAAAAAAGAAATGATTTTCTTGGAAATGCCTGGTACAGCAACAATGAATTGCAAAACCGCCCAATGGATTTTTCGGCCAAAAACCGCATCAGCCTGGAAAGCCTGCATAATATCCTGCTCAGTATTGTAATGCCAGAAAGCGTACCGGCATCGCAGCGCTTCAATATTACAGAAGAAGACAGGCTCTTTCTGCTCAAGTATATGTCGGCCTTCCCTTCAGAATCGGCCTATCCGTCTTACGACAGCAGCTACAACGATGCATTTGTAAAATTTCTGTTGTACGGATCAGAAAAAGGCAGCCTGCCAAAAAATATCCGCCTGTTCAATAAAGTAGGTAATGCATACGGCCAGTTGGTGGATGTGGCCTATATTGTGGATTTTGAAAAGAAAATTGAATTCTTTTTATCTGCCGCCATCAATTGCAATACCGACGGGGTTTTAAATGACGACAAATACGATTATTACAACCTTGGATTCCCATTTATGAAAAATCTCGGCCGGGTATTTTATGACCATGAACTTAAAAGAAAAAAAGAACAGCAGCCCGATTTGAATCCATTTATTTTTGAGTATGATAAATAAACTACTTCAGCAATTCATGTGCAACTAATGCAAAGTATAATCAAATAACTTCTAATTTCGCAGCTCAATAATCTACATCATGTCTTTATCTTCATTACTTACCCGCTTCAACGAACCCGAAACACTTAAAATGGCAAAACTTGGCCGTGAACTGCGTGCAAAAGGGATAGATATAACCGATCTCAGCCTCGGAGAACCCGATTTTGATACCCCCGATCATATTAAAGAAGCTGCCCGCAAGGCCATCAACGATAATTACAGTCATTATACACCCGTTGCAGGATACCTGGATCTGCGCCAGGCGGTATGCACAAAACTGAAGCGCGACAATAATCTTGATTATACGCCCGAACAGATTATAGTGAGCACAGGCGCCAAACAATGCATTGCCAACATGGTGCTTGCCCTGGTGGATGCTGGTGACGAAGTGCTGATACCAACACCGTACTGGGTTACCTACAGCGAAATTGTAAGGCTGGCCGGCGGTAAGGTTAAATTTGTAAAAACAACACTCCAAAACGGTTTTAAGATCACTGCCGCACAGTTGGAAGAAGCTATAACGCCGCAAACAAAACTGTTCATGTTCTCTTCGCCCTGCAACCCTTCGGGTGCCGTGTACAGTAAAGAAGAGTTAGCTGCCCTGGCAGAAGTGTTTAAAAAACATCCGCAGCTGTACATCATGAGCGATGAAATTTATGAGCATATTATTTATGAAGGAAAGCATGAAAGTATAGCACAGTTTGATTTTTTAAAAGACCGGGTTATCCTTATTAACGGCCTCAGTAAGGCTTTTGCCATGACGGGCTGGCGGCTTGGATACCTTGCCACTACTGCAGAAATAGCCAAGGCCTGCGATAAATTGCAGGGCCAGTTCACCAGCGCTACCTGTTCTATTACACAGCGTGCCGGCATTGCAGCGCTTACCGGCACCCTGGAACCAACACAGGAAATGCTTACCGAATTTAAAAACCGCCGCCAAAGGGTAATGCAGATCGTAAAAGAAATACCTGGTTTTATTTGTAATGAACCACCCGGTGCATTTTATATTTTTCCGGATGTTCATGCCTATTTTGGCAAGAAAACTGCAGAAGGAGACGTTATTGCCAATGCAGATGACCTGGCCATGTACCTGCTCAATACGGCACATGTAAGCAGTGTAAGCGGTAAAGGTTTTGGCGAAGAGAATTGCATCCGTTTTTCATTTGCCAACAGTCTCGAAAATATTGAAAAAGGATTTGGAAAAATTAAGGCTGCCCTTGCATTATTAAAATAACCTGAAAGTGAAGCATTTCATTTTAACAATGAAAACATTCTTATTTATAAGCGGTCTCCTGCTTGTATGGGGCAGTTCTTCCTGTAAAAAAAAAGAGACCCCGCTTTCTGAGCAGGAAGTAATGGAGGTCATTAAAAAATTTGATGAAGGCTGGCGCCACAAAAATCTCCGGGAGGTTGATTCGGTACTGGCCCCGGCCTATATTTATTTTACGCAATCGGGTGGTGTTTTTGGCAGGGAAGGAGTAGTGAATACCGCCGGCTCAAAAGAATATGTACTCGATACCATGTACCGGGCTGCGGTGGTGGTGCAGTTATACGGTAATACCGCCATTGTAAGTTCACGCTGGTATGGAAAAGGCATTTACAGGGGCGTGGCTTTTGATGAAGATCAGCGCTGCAGCATTACGGTGGTAAAATCTGGCTCAAAAGTTCAAATACTTTCCGAACACTGTACACCGGTAAAGCCCGTGGATATTTTCCATTAAGTAAATCTTTCAGCATAAAAAAACTCCTGCAAACAGATGCAGGAGTTTTTAATAATGTACCAACTTTTTACACTCTGGGGTTGGTTCCTCCGGGATATTTTTTATCCTGGTTTGTAAGCTTATGGTCTTTATTGCATTTTCATGCAAGGAACTTGGATGATTTTCTTCAGGTAAGGACGCTGCGGTTTCTTCTTATGATATTGGACCTTGTTTATGGAACTATTGGATAAAACGGAACTTCAACTGAATACCGGACCTTGTTTGGCTTTTCGTGGATATTTATGCAAAACGAACGAATACAAAAAAGAAGAAGTTGACTGATATTGGATTTAGATTTTTGCCTTGGATATTGGAGGCTTAATTGCTTGGCTTTTTCAGGATTCTTGGATATGATTGATATTTAATCGCTATCAATCAACTTCTGGTACAAAGATGCGGCAGAAACCCAAACCTTGCAAGAGGGCTAACGCCCATTTTTAAACCTGCTGTATTTACTGGATGCACCGTAATTAAACTGTAATTATGCTTAGAACTACTACGTAGTGGATAATAGTAATTTTACTTAAGAAAATGCCTGCTACTATTCAAAGTGCAGGCATTCATTTGTTTATAATTAAAATTTTTATTTAGATAAACTCTGAATAATATCATACTTGGTCACAATATGGTAGTTCCCGCTATCATCTTTACTCAAAACCGCCCCATTTTCTTTGTTAATATAGGTGCTTAAACGTTCAACAGGCGTATCGAAACCCACTTCAGGGTATGCTTTTTCCATGGCATTTTGCACCGTATCGTCCTTTACATCGGGATTATTGATGATCTTATTGAACAGCCCCGTTTCTGAAATAGCCCCAATATTGTTTCCATTTTCCATAACCGGTATGTTTTCAATATCGTATTTCTTCATCAATGCGATGGCATCCGATACTTTTGATGCCGGGCTGATATGGATGGTTTTTTGTGAACCACGGCCGCCGATCAGATCTTTAAATGTTTTTACTTCCAGGAATCCCCTTTCCAGCATCCATTCATCATTATAAATCTTACCAACATAGCGGCTTCCATGGTCGTGAAAAATACAAACCACCACATCATCTTTTTTCAACTGATCTTTTAACTGAAATACGCCCTGCAGGCAGCTTCCGGCGCTGTAACCACAAAAAAGCCCTTCTTCCTTTGCAATGCGGCGGGCCATTACCGCACCATCTTTATCTGTAACCTTGGTAAACTCATCTATATATTGCATATCGTAATTCTGGGGCACAAAATCTTCTCCAAAACCCTCGCTGATATAAGGATAAACCTCTTTTTGATCGAGCTCCCCGGTTTCAAAATATTTTTTAAGTAAAGACCCATAGCTATCTATGGCCCATATCTTTATGTTTGGATTTTTTTCTTTTAAATACTTACCCGTACCCACAATTGTACCGCCTGTACCAGTTGCCACTACCAGGTGCGTTACTTTGCCTTCAGTTTGTTCCCAAATTTCGGGGCCGGTTTGTTCATAATGAGCAAGCCTGTTGGCCAGGTTATCGTATTGGTTCACATACCAACTGTTGGGCACTTCGGTAGCCAGCCTTTTTGAAACCGAATAGTAGGAGCGTGGATCTTCGGGTTCTACATTGGTGGGGCAAACGATCACTTCGGCCCCTACGGCCTTTAGTATATCGGCCTTTTCTTTCGATTGTTTATCGGTAGTGGTGAAAATGCATTTATACCCTTTAACACAGGCCGCCAGGGCCAGGCCCATTCCCGTATTACCGCTGGTACCTTCAATAATGGTACCGCCGGGTTTTATTTTTCCTTCCTGCTCGGCCACTTCCAGCATTTTAAGGGCCATCCGGTCTTTAATACTGTTCCCGGGATTAAAATACTCCACCTTGGCAAGTACGGTGCAGGGGAGGTCTTTTGCTATTTTATTGATCCTGATGAGGGGGGTATTCCCAATTGATTCAAGTACATTATTCATCCACATGGCAAAAAAATTTGCGCAAAAGTAAATAAATAAAATGGCTGCCCGGAAATTAATCTGGTACGGATATTACCCAAAAGGGGTATTTGTGGCGCTATTGCCGGGCTGTAATTTTATAGTTAATCGTCATTCAAATTTCAATGTATATGAAAAGTGTATTTACTCTTTTTGTTATAATCTGCCTGGCGTACAGCGCCCAAAGTCAGAATGTGGGCATTGGTACCACAAATCCGGCAAATGCCAAATTGGTAGTGGAAGGATCCACTAGCCTCGGACAGGCGGTTTTCGGCACAGCAGCCGATGGAAATGTATTGGTCGACCTTTTTCCGCCAAAACTGGGTTTCAACAGTTATTACAGTTCCGGTTATAAAGCCTGGAGAAATGGTTTTGGCGGACACCTTGTTTTTAACGATGCCAATGGCAGGTTTCATCTACAGACCACAACTGCCTCGGCAACAGCAGGAACTGCGCAAACCTTTCTTACTGGATTAACGGTAGATGCGGCGCAAAATGTAGGCATCGGCATTATTTCGCCTTCCTTTAAACTCGACGTAGGTGGCCGGGCCCGATACAGGGCCAATGTATTGAATGATCTCAGTCAAACTCCCGGTGCATGGTATGACGATTACCGGAATGGAACCATAATGGCATTTGCAGGTATGCAGGACAGTATACGCTGGGGTTTGTACGGTAATACGGCAGGCTGGCAGTTTGATTTCAACACCCGAAGCGGTAATGTGGGTATGGGAAGGCAAGCAAGTGATTTTGCCAGGTTATCGCTGAATGGCAACAATGCCATCGATTTTTATTCGGGCGCCAGTTACTATGGCGGTATTTCGTACAACGGAACCGATATGCTGGTTTCTTCTTCAGCGGGAAATTTATTTACAGGAACACCCTCAAAAAACCTTTTACTCAATCCCCCGGCCTGTACCAGTTTCCCCTGTTTATTTTATTCAGGTAATGTGGGAGTTGGGGTAACAGTTCCTACAGCCAGTTTTCATGTGGGTGGAAACGTAATGATTGGCGGGGGCAACCCTGCAACCGGGTATGCACTCAGTATTAATGGTAAGCTGGTTTGCGAAGAACTGAAAGTGCAGTTGGATGCAGCCTGGCCCGATTACGTTTTTTCTGATAACTACAAATTAAAACCGCTTGATGAACTGGAAGCTTTTATAAAAACAAAAAACCATCTTCCCAATATACCCCCGGCTGGCGATGTACAGGCTAATGGCATAATGGTGGGCGATATGCAGAAACGGTTACTCGAAAAAGTGGAAGAACTCACCCTCTATGTAATTGAGCTTCACAAGCAGAACAAAGAATTGGAGCAGCAGGTAAACGAATTGAAAACGAATACAGTTAACCCGAAAAAATGAGATCATTATGAAGCAATTTATTTTCGGGCTGATTACCTGTATGGTACTGGTTCAAACAGTGCAGGCGCAGGGGTTTCAGCGAATTTTGGAAAACCCGCGGCTCAACGAAAATTTTATCAGTATTGCAAAAAGGGTAAACGATTATTACGCACCGCTTTCAGTGCTGCAGAGAAAAAAAGAAGGATATAACCTGTGGAAAAGGCACGAATACTGGGCCATGAAGCACCTGGATGCTTCCGGCAATATTGGAAATGATGTGAAATTTAAGCACGAAGCACTTGAACTGGAACAAAGCAGGGCAGCATCAAGGGCCGGAGATCCCCAAACAAACATACTCAATGGAGATTGGGCGCCGGTTGGGCCCAATGCCATTCAAAGTCCGGCAGCCAACTGGCTCGGCCGGGTCAACACACTTGCTTTTCATCCCAGTATTTCAAGTATCATCTATGCAGGCACCCCCGATGGCGGACTTTGGGTAACCTATTCAGGAGGAAATACCTGGTTCCCTTTAACAGATGGTTTGCCCTGCAGCGCTATTTCGGGTATTGCTATTAATCCCACAAACCCTTCCATCATTTATATTCTTACGGGTGATGGTGATGCGAGCCCTTCCGTAAATTATTTTACTAAAAGAGGTGCGGGAGTTTACAAAACCACAGATGCGGGAAATACATGGAATATAACCGGTCTCAACTGGCAATTGTCTGAGGGAAAAGTGGGATATGAACTGCATATCTGTCCAACCAATGCTAACGTATTGCTTGCGGCCACCAGCGATGGTATTTACAGAACGGCTAATGCAGGGCAATCGTGGGTACGTGAAACAAGTTTTGCAGCAACCTCCCTTTGTTTCAAACCAAATGATGTGGCTAAAATAGCGGCTGTTGAAACAAATACCAGTAGAATCCGCCTTTCTTATGATACGGGTAAAAACTGGACTTCAACCCCGGCATTTACATTGCCTGATGGATTTTTTTACCGTGGAGAACTTGCTGTAACACCGGCAAATCCCGAGTTGGTTTATTTAGTGGCCTGGAATTTTCCTTCGAATTATGAAGGGTTGCATACTTTTAACTGGACAACAGGCGCTCTTTCCGTTTTACATAATTCAACTAATATTCTGGGAGGGCAGGCCTGGTATAATATTGGTTTATGGGTGAGCCCTTCAGATGTAAATCAGGTAAGTGTAGCAGGTACCCCGGTTTTCAGGAGCACCAATGGTGGAACCTCATTTACTCCCGACCAGGATATCCTTCATCCGGATATTCATGGATATTATTACAACAGCCTCGATGGCAGATTATACATTACAACTGATGGAGGAATTGCCTATAGCACCAATAATGGAGATACCTGGACAAATATCACCGGTAACCTTCAGATAACAGAGTACTACCGGATCAGCGGAGTTGATTCAAATCCAGATATTTTATTTGGCGGATCCCAGGACAACGGGCATCATTTCAGAAATACCAACACATCTACGTTTCAACACAAACTTACCTGCTGCGATGGAATGGATAATGCGATTGAGCAATCGAATCCCAATATTATGTATGGTTTTACGCAAAATGGGGAGCCGAACGTATCAACAGACGGAGGCGCAAGTTTTACATGGATTCAGCCCACAATTAAAGCCCCGCTGGAACCCTGGATTACCGATTTTTTAATTCATCCATCAATTCCCGCCACGATATTTTATGGTTCTGTAAATGGTGTGTTGCGGCATACCAGCCGCGGGGTTCCCACCAATGCCTGGGTAAATATTGGTGGAAGGGGAACAGTTGATATGGCCGTAAGCCCGGCCAATCCAAACAGGTTTTATGGTGTTACCGGCGACAGCCTTTTCCGTTCCGATAATATCAATGCTGCCACTCCTGCCTGGATCTTGTCTAAACCTGTAAATTTTCCAATAGGAAGTTTTATTACCAGTCTTGACGTAAACCCCGACAATGCAAACGAAATATGGATAACTGCGAGCGGCTACAATGCAGGAGTAAAGGTGTACAGGAGCATCAATTCGGGCAGTTCCTGGACGAATGAAAGCGATAATCTTCCAAATATACCCGTTCATGTGATAAAGTTTCAGGACACAAACGGGGCGCCTGCCGGAGCCGTTTACATTGGAACAGATGTGGGCGTTTACTATCGGGATGATACAATTGGAGAATGGGTATTCTTCAGCAATGGCTTACCCAGAACTACTGTAGAAGACCTGGAAATAAACGAAACATTTGCTGTGATCACAGCGGGCACTTTCGGCAGGGGCATGTGGCGCAGTCTGCTGTACCAACCTTCCTGCTACAACGATATCAGTATAAACACCAGTATGAGCGGCATTCAGTATCAACAGGCCGCTAACAGTATTACCCTTAATGCAGATATAACTGGTGGCCCCGATACAAGGGTTATGCTTAAAGCCGGAAACGTTATCACCTTAAATGTGGGGGTTGATGTATTAGCCGGGAATGAATTAAAAGCATTTTTAGCTCCCTGCGCCAACGATAATCCTGTTTTCAGGCAACAGAATAATGCGGCCGACAGCTTAAAGACCCAGAAGAAACAAAAGCAGAAAGGGAAAAAATTGTAGATATTTTACTACAAAATCAAGGCATAATGCTCTATTTTTTGGAAAAGCGGCTTAACAGAACTTTGCCTTGCAATTCCAATATGCATTGAAACATCAAGGGTTCAGGTCCATGATAAATCTTTAATATTTTTGGTACGTTAAACAGGAAAACCAAGGGTCATCTTTTTTATTAAGATGGCCCTTAGTTTTTATGCAATATCTCCAGCGCCTTTAAAACAGCCGGATCTTCTTCGTTTACTGCTTCAAAATAACCTTCATTTCTGAAAAGCTGCCTGCCTATATAGCTTTTCATGGTTTTGGCCAGGTAATCCCTTTCTTTTTGCGAAATTTTGCCCAGGTCAACAGAATCTTTGGCCGCCATGCTTTGCAGTAACTGCCAGCTGTCAGGCCCTGCAGAAAAAGATTTTACAAAACTGCGGGGATCGGGATATTGTTTTGCAATGCCCGGGTGCAGCAGAAAATATTTATATCCAAAATCATTGAGGCTGCCTTTTAAATATAGTTTTGTTATAGAACCATTCATACGGCCTGTGTCTGCGGCTACAAACACATCCGGGCTAATGCCGCCGCCGCCATAGATCGTTTTTCCGCCATTGGTTTTGTAAAGCTTCGAGGTATCGTACTTGATCGAATCTGCACTGATCATTTCACCACTTGTATACCGTTTGTGATAATCTTCATAATATGCCTTTCCGCCATTGTTATACGGCCGTTGAATACTGCGGCCAACCGGTGTGTAATAACGGGCAATGGTAAGACGCAGGGCACTGTTATCGCTCAGGGTAAACTGGTCCTGCACCAGTCCTTTGCCAAAACTGCGCCGGCCCACTATGCTGGCACGATCCCAATCCTGCAACGCACCCATGAGTATTTCGCTGGCGCTGGCGCTGCCCTCGTCCGACAAAACCACCAGTTCACCGGTTTCAAACTGCCCGGTACGACGGCAACGGTATTCTTTTTTTGCAAAATGTTTCCCCTCTGTATAAGTTATGAGTTTATCGCCACTCAAAAATTCATCTGCAATTTCCACCGCTTCATCCAGTACGCCGCCGCCATTATCCCGAAGGTCGAGGATCAGTTTTTGTAATCCTTTTGACTTCAGCGAAGAAAGTGCTTCCATAAATTCCCTGTAAGTGTTACTGCTGAATTTATTTATGCGGATAAAGCCGGTCTTATCATCGATCATATAGGCAGCATCAATACTGCTGATCGGTATAATATCTCTCGAAACATTGATCTTTTCACGTTTTCCCTGGCGGAGCAATTCCAGGGTTACAATGCTGCCAATTTTGCCCCGCATGATGCTCCGTATCCGGTCGGATCCCATTTTTACGCCGGATACAGTACTGTCATTCGCCTTTATTATCTTATCGCCTGCCAGCAGGCCCGCTTTAAGTGCCGGGCCGCCTTTCAGTACATTCACAATATTCATGGTATCCTCAATGATGCTGAACTCGATGCCGATACCAAAAAAACTGCCATTGATCTCTTCGTTTACCCTTTCGAGTTCTTTGGCCGGAATAAAGCTGGAATGCGGATCAAGCCTGGCCAGGATGGCATCAATGGCGGTATCGGAAAGCTTGTTGATATCTTCATTATCCACATATTTTGATTCTATGAGATCAAGTATCTCATCTACCGGGCGGCGTTTTTCTACATGAAAAAAATTTTTACCCGGCATGGTATCACGCATGCGGTAACCCAAAAATATGCCGGCAATCATGGCAAAACTGAAAAGCAGCGGCAGCCAGACCTGTAATTTTTTATTGTTCATTTTCGGTTGAACGGTGTTTTTGTAATGGCGGCAAAGTTATGAGAAAAGCACTGTTTTTGTAAACAGGTACAGCAATCTGTTGTTAATATGACATTTCAACTTTTTCAAAAAAAATCCATCGGAATGTTTTACCTTGATGTTCGAAACAATGAATCATGAGCGCAGTTTTAATAGCCGACAGCGGAAGCACAAAAGCAGAGTGGTGCCTTATCGACGGCAATAAGAAGAAAATCATCCTTACACAGGGCCTTAGCCCTTACTTTGTAACCGGTTTGCAGGTAGAGCAGGTTTTAAAAGAATCGGTGGTTCCAAAACTCAGAAACAATTTGCCTGCAGCCGTATATTTTTATGGCACAGGATGCAGTAATCTCACCAATGTAAAGATCATCAGGAACGCCATTAAAGCCGTTTTTAAAGAGGCCGGGGTTTTTGTCGACCACGACCTTATGGGCGCCGCCAGGGCACTCTGTGGAAAAGAAAAAGGGATCGCCTGTATACTGGGTACCGGCTCCAACTCCTGTTATTTTAATGGAAAGAAAATTGTAAAGAACAGTCCGGGCCTCGGCTATGTACTGGGCGATGAAGGCAGTGGTGCTTATTTGGGCAAAAAAGTGCTGCAGTAT
This sequence comes from Ferruginibacter sp., assembly GCA_049291115.1. Taxonomy (GTDB): domain Bacteria; phylum Bacteroidota; class Bacteroidia; order Chitinophagales; family Chitinophagaceae; genus Ferruginibacter. Next base: position 46,730 of record JBATOU010000027.1, on the reverse strand, counting down.
TATCTCTACAACACTTTTGACCCCGACCTGATGGACCGTTTCAATGCCAAATACAATGTAATAGCAGCCGAGATACTGGATGCAGTGTATAAGAAACCACTTCCTAACCGCTACCTGGCATCATTTACCATGTTTTTGGCCGAAAACCGGGGGCATTACATGATTGAAAATATAATTGAAGACGGTTTCAACGATTTTTTCTTTCATCACCTTTATAAATACAGGGAAAGCTGGACGCTGCCCATACATTTTACCGGCAGCGTTGCCTATGCTTTTAAAGACGTACTCAAAGACATGTGCCAGGCATACGAACTGCAGCTTGGCCGGGTTATCAAAAACCCAATGGAGGGATTAATAAAATACCATCAGCAGCACAAGACCAAATGATATGGAGTTTAAGAAAATAACCGAATCAGATTCGATTTACCGTCACCTCGACGAAATGAGCATCACCGAACTGCTGGAAAACATTAACACCGAAGACCGGAAAGTACCAGATGTTGTACGTACGGTTATTCCGCAGATAGAATTACTGGTTCATGCCATTGTAGATAAGATGCTGGCCGGCGGGCGCCTGTTTTACATAGGTGCCGGTACCAGCGGCAGGCTGGGCATTGTAGACGCCAGTGAATGTCCGCCTACTTATGGTGTTCCTTACGGCCTGGTGGTGGGCATTATTGCCGGTGGCCCAAAAGCAATCACAGAAGCCGTGGAAAATGCAGAAGATGACACGGAACAGGGCTGGAAAGACCTCCTGGAGCATCATGTCAACAGCGCCGATGTGGTGCTGGGCATCGCAGCCAGTGGCACCACGCCGTATGTGATTGGTGCGCTGGAAAAATGCCGGCAACACCAAATAATTACAGGTAGTATCAGTTGCAATCCCGGAGCTCCCATCAGCCGGGCAGCCGATTATCCTATAGAAGTGGTGGTAGGCCCCGAGTTTGTGACCGGCAGTACCCGAATGAAAAGCGGTACAGCACAAAAACTGGTACTTAACATGATAAGTACCAGCACCATGATACAATTGGGAAGGGTGGAAGACAATAAAATGGTTAACATGCAGCTCACCAACGAAAAACTGGTAGACAGGGGTGTGAAAATGCTCATGAACAGGCTGCAGCTGACCGACTATGAAAAAGCAAAAAGCCTGCTCCTGCAGCATGGTACTGTTAAAAAAGCTGTGGAAAACTACCACCCGTAAAAAAATATTTGATTTCCTGTAAAATAGTTTTAAATTGAACTCCGGTTTTATCAGCTAATTGTCTGTCAAAATTCTCTGGCAGATCTTATACAATTGAAAACAATCTAAAAAGTAACACATGAAAAGTAGAATTTTACTCAGCGCCTCCATCTTATTCGCTGCCCTGGCTTCCAATGCCCAGGATGCAGGCCGTACATTTGCCTTCACCGGCGATGGCAATAATGATTTTATGTGGATGAACATCCGCCAGGTGGATCTTAACAGCGGGGTGGTTTCCAAAAATCTTTTTGAACGCAGCAAAACCAATTACAGCATCACCAATGTAGAAACAAAAAAAGTGGCCGACCAGTCTGCCATTGCCGACGGTAATATTTATGTTGCTTCCACTTACCCTACTGCCACATTTGTAGCGGCAGCAGCATTTGACAAGCGTACAGACAAATTGTTTTTTATTCCCATGCGCATGAACGAACTGCGCTGGGTGGATGTAAGTGCAAGGGGAGCCGAACCAAAGTTCTACAGCCTTTCAAGTTCCATCCTTCCTGCCGGGCCGCAGAACGACGAAGCTGCTAACATTACCCGTATGACCATTGGAGCCGATGGAAATGGATATGCCATTACCAATGATGGTAATCACCTGATCAGGTTTACAACAGGCAAAAAACCTGTAATTACAGATTTAGGAAGCCTTATTGATGCAGAAGAAAACAAAGGCATTTCAGTTCATAATAAATGTACCAGTTGGGGCGGCGATATGGTAGCGGATGCATTTGGCAAACTTTATATCATTTCGGCCAACAGGCATGTATTTACGGTAGATATCGAAAGCCGCATTGCCACACATACAGGAACCATCAGCGGGTTGCCTAATGGTTATACCACCAATGGTGCCGCGGTAGATGATAATGGCGATATTGTGGTAACCAGTGCCAATGTTTTTGCCGGTTATTACCGTGTAAAACTGGATGGACTGACCGCTACACAAATTGAAGGCTCAGATATTAAATACAATGCCTCAGACCTGGCAAACGGCAACCTGCTCCTGCAAAAACAGGCAGATGCAGCCCGTAAGTTCGGTTCAGCCAGCGATATACGTAATGAATCGCTTGCCGGAAATAAAGTAGTGCCCAATCCTGTTACAGGATCATCCTTTAAGCTCCTGTTGAATGGAGAAGTGGAAGGCGCCTGCAACATTATACTTACAGATGTGGCCGGCCGCACTATACAAACCACAAGGGCAAACCTGGTTAAAGGACAGGTACAGCAAAATGTAAATATCACCCGCAGGCCGGTTGCAGGTACATACCTCGTAAAACTGGTGGATGCTGCAGGCAAAGTGGTGCTTACCGATAAGTTGATCATTCAATAGGCGTTATTTTTTGGGTTAATAAGTCAAAGGGAGGCTGCGCTTTGCAGCCTCTTTTTTTTACAGGCGCGGAAGTTGTTATTTTGCCAACTTTATGGTAGATTTGTAAAAACAAAAAACGTTTCCCGGCGTTCAACTGGTAAAATTGGCTTATGCTAAAAGCAAAAAAACGATTACTCCAAACAACTTGCTATGCAAATTGTCTATTTAAAAAAACTGATTGATTTCGGGAAAAAACATGCCGATGCAAGAAAAAGTATTTCCGCATGGAAAACTGTAACTGAAAATGCAAAATGGAAAAATAAGCAAGATGTTTTATTTGATTTTCCTTATGCCAAAATGATCCGGAACAACAGGGCAAAGTTTAAAATTTCACATAATACCTACAGGTTAATTGTGGAAATTGACTATAGCGGCCACATAATTCAGGTAAGATTTATAGGTACTCACAAAGAATACGATAATATTGATGCAGAAACAATATAATTATGTCAACACAACAATGGTTTTTGCTTGAAACTGATAAAGATTATCAAAAAGCAATCAAAAGATTTGAAGAAATAAGAAATGTGCCTAAGAAAAGCATGACACATAAAGAAAAGATTTTGCTTGCCTTTCTCATTAATCAGTATGAGCAGAAGCTTTGGGATATCCCTGCCCTTGATCCGGTTGAATTAATTAAAATAAGGATGGAAGATTTTGGCTTCAAGCCGGTTGATCTTGCTAAGGAATATGGAGATAAAGGCACTATCAGTAAAGTGCTTAATTATAAACAACCTTTATCCCTTTCAATGATCCGAAAGTTCAGCAAAATGCTTCGTTTGCCTTCTGATGCGCTTATGAAGGAGTATAAAACAGCCTGATTTTTATATTTACTTCACAAAAAAAACAGAATTTTGCCTGCAAAAATTTCCATTGCAGGATATCGAACCATATTATAACTGGCGCCACCTCTATACAGCCGAAGAAGATGAACGTTCACCCTTTTTTGGCCGGCAATACAGCGAATTTGAATATTCACAAACCCTTTACAATTATTACATACACCCGCAATGGGACGATTTTGGCAGCCGTACCCTGTATATGAAGCTGCTTTTTGCAGATTATGAACAGGGTTTTGCCATCATTGAACTTTTAGGCGAATGGAACGATGCCATAGAAAACGACATTATGACCATCAGGCGGGAAGTAACTGACCAGTTGTTTAAGGCCGGTATTACAAAATTCATCCTCATCGCAGAGAATGTGCTCAACTTTCACAGCAGCGATGCCGATTATTATGAAGAATGGCATGAGCAACTGGAAGATGACCGGGGATGGGTGGTTATATTAAATATGCCGCCTCAAAGCCAGCACGATTTTAAAAAAGCCAGGCTCACCAACTATATCGAACTGCTTGAATTGCCCCAGTGGCGTACGTTTAAGCCCGATCATCTCTTCCAGTTAGCAGACATTGAAATGAGCAAAAGACTCGGTTAACCCTGTTTTGGAAATATGATTTTGGTCATTTCGTATATTTTAAGCCATAAAAAATTTATTTTTCATTGCCACAGGCTTATTTTTGCTGAATTACTGCTGAATGGCAGCAGCTTGCAGAGACATTCAATTATATAAACAACTGGCTTTATGACCTGGAAAAATTTCTTTACTTCTTCCATAGGCAAGAAATACGTAATGGCGCTTACCGGCCTTTTTCTTATAACATTTTTAGTGGTACACGCCGGGCTCAATGCCTGCATTTTTTTGAACGACAACGGCGAAACCTTTAATGCCGCTGCAAAGTTCATGAGCCATAACTGGATCATGCGTATTGTGGAGATCGGTCTTTTTGCCGGTTTGATCCTGCATGTTATACAGGGCCTCATGCTTTGGAGCCAGAACAGGGCTGCACGCCCGGTAGATTATGCCGTAAGCAAAAAACAGGAAAACAGTAAATGGTACAGCCGCTCTATGGGCCTGCTGGGAACCCTGCTGCTGTTATTTTTGATCATGCATATTTCACATTTTTGGGTAGGTACCAAATTGGAGTTATATGGTGGCAGGGAAACGCACAGCTTATATGCAGAAATGAAAGAAGTGTTCAGCGAATGGTATTGGGTGGCGCTTTATATGGTGGGACTGGTCGCCTTGTTCTGGCATCTTTTTCATGGTTTTCAAAGTGCATTCCAATCGCTGGGCCTTAACCATAAAAAATATTTCCCTATCATCAATACCCTTGGTAAGGCGTATTCTATTTTGATAGTGATACTGTTTGCACTGATGCCGCTGGCATTTCATTTTGGATGGATTGAGTAAGAATACAATGTACCAGGTAACAAATAAGAATAAAGACAATTTAATCATATGGCTTTAAATGCAAAGATCCCGCAGGGCGAAATGGACAAAAAGTGGGAAGATTACAAAGGGCATGTAAAACTGGTGAACCCGGCCAACAAGCGTAAGCTCGAAGTGATTGTGGTGGGCACCGGGCTGGCCGGTGCATCTGCAGCCGCAGCATTGGGCGAAATGGGTTATAAGGTAAAAGCCTTTTGCTTCCAGGATAGTCCGCGCCGTGCACACAGTATTGCAGCACAGGGTGGCATCAATGCTGCAAAGAATTATCAAAACGATGGCGACAGTGTTTTTCGCCTGTTTTATGATACGGTAAAGGGCGGCGATTACCGTGCCCGCGAAGGCAATGTACACCGCCTTGCCGAAGTAAGTGCGGCCATTATTGATCAATGCGTGGCACAGGGTGTTCCTTTTGCCCGTGAGTATGGCGGGCTCTTGAGCAACCGTTCTTTTGGTGGCACACAGGTTCAGCGTACATTTTATGCAGCCGGCCAAACCGGGCAGCAGTTGTTGCTGGGAGCCTACAGTGCACTCGAAAGGCAGGTGGCGCTTGGTAACGTAACACAATATGCACGTCATGAAATGCTCGATGTGGTGATGGTGGATGGTAAGGCCCGCGGTATCATTGCACGGGATTTAATTACCGGGGAACTGGAGCGTCATTTTGGTCATGCCGTATTGCTCTGTACCGGTGGATATGGAAACGTATTTTATTTAAGTACCAATGCCATGGGCAGTAATGTAACTGCTGCATGGAAAGCACATAAAAAAGGCGCTTATTTTGGCAATCCCTGTTTTACACAAATACACCCAACCTGCATCCCCGTTAGCGGCGACCACCAGAGTAAACTCACCCTGATGAGTGAGAGTTTAAGGAACGATGGGCGCATCTGGGTTCCCAAAAAACAAAACGATAACCGGAAAGCTACCGATATACCTGAAGAGGAAAGAGATTATTACCTCGAAAGAAGGTATCCTGCATTTGGTAACCTGGTGCCAAGGGATGTGGCCAGCCGTGCAGCCAAAGAAAGATGTGATGCCGGCTACGGTGTGGGTACAACTAAAATGGCGGTATATCTCGACTTTGCCGATGCCATTAAACGCTATGGTAAAACAGAAGCCGGTAAAAGCGGCAATCATAATCCTTCGCAGGATGAAGTCATCGCTCTCGGTAAAAAAGTGGTGGAAGAAAAATATGGCAACCTGTTTGAAATGTATGAAAAGATAACAGGCGAAAACCCTTATGAAATGCCGATGCGCATTTACCCTGCAGTTCATTATACCATGGGCGGGCTTTGGGTAGATTATGAACTGATGACCACCTTGCCCGGTCTATATGCATTGGGCGAAGCAAATTTCAGCGACCATGGTGCCAACCGCCTCGGTGCAAGTGCGCTCATGCAGGGCCTGGCCGACGGATATTTTGTGATTCCGTATACATTGGGCAATTATCTTGCCGATGAAATTCGTACTGCAGCCATTCCAACCGATCATCCAGCATTTGCAGAAACAGAGAAACAGGTTTCCGACAGGATACATACGCTGATGAACATTAAAGGAACGGAAACCGTTGAAAGTTTTCATAAGCGTCTTGGAAAGATCATGTGGGATAAATGTGGCATGGCCCGCAACGAAAACGGGTTAAAGGAAGCCATTGATGAGATACGCAAGTTAAAGCAGCAATTCTGGACCAATGTAAAAATCCCCGGCGAAATAAATGAAATGAACCCCGAACTTGATAAAGCCGGGCGTGTAGCCGATTTTATAGAGCTGGGCGAACTGATGTGTATAGATGCACTTAACCGTGCCGAAAGCTGCGGCGGTCATTTCAGAGAAGAAAGCCAGACAGAAGATGGCGAAGCCAAACGCAACGACGAACAGTTCAGCTATGTTTCTGCCTGGGAATATAAAGGCGAGGGTTGGGAATTACATAAAGAAGAATTGAATTTTGAAATTGTGAAGCCAACGCAACGGAGTTATAAATAGAGAATTGTTTAATTGATATATTGTTAAATTGTTTTTGTGCCCGGCAATGTAAAATATCTTAAATTAAATGCTAAAGGGTGGCATTTCATCTGAGTAATTATGTGTGGGATGTGATTTCGCAATGGGATAGTTTTGCAAAGCGTACGGTAGGGGAGCAATTTGTTTCGGCAGTAGATTCTGTATCGGCCAATATTGCGGAGGGCTTCGGCCGATATTTTAAGAAAGATAAAATTAAATTTTACAGGTATGCAAAAGGGTCACTAAAAGAGTGTTTTGACTGGAACGAAAAAGCGAAAGTAAGAAAATTATTGAAAGAGCAGGAATACCTGCATATTTTTAATGAACTAGACAAATTGCCATTATCTCTAAATAGTTTAATAAAATTCACAAGAGAAAAATTGTCAGAATAAACCATATATCAATATAACAATTTAACAATATATCAATTTAATCATTGAACCATTCAGCCATTTAATATGGAGCATTACAATATGAACCTCACACTTAAAGTGTGGAAACAAAAAAACAGCGCAGTCAAAGGGATTTTTGAAACTTACCAGGTAAAAAACATTTCTTCCGAAATGTCTTTTCTTGAAATGTTTGATGTACTCAATGAACAACTCATTGCAGAAGGAAAAGAACCCATTGCATTTGACCACGATTGCCGCGAAGGTATTTGTGGAGCCTGCAGCATGTACATTAATGGCCAGCCACACGGGCCCTGGGCTAAAAATACCACCTGCCAGCTTCACATGCGTGCATTTAAAGACGGCGATACCGTGGTGGTGGAGCCCTGGCGCAGCAAGGCATTTCCGGTGCTTAAAGATCTGATCGTAGACCGCACCGCTTTTGACCGTATCATACAGGCTGGTGGTTATATAAGTGTAAATACCGGCAATGCAGTAGATGCCAACGCCATTCCAATTGATAAAAAAGATGCAGATGATTCTTTTGCTGCAGCAGCCTGTATTGGTTGCGGCGCCTGCGTGGCAGCATGTAAAAACAGCAGCGCCATGCTTTTTGTAAGCGCCAAGGTTTCGCAGCTTGCTTTATTGCCACAGGGCCATCCCGAAAGAAAAACCCGTGTGCTGAACATGGTGGCACAAATGGACAAAGAAGGGTTTGGTAACTGCACCAATACCTATGCCTGCGAAGCCGAATGCCCCAAAGGTATTTCTGTAATGAACATTGCCCGTATGAACCGCGAATTTATGGGTGCTGGCCTTACTTCAGAAGAATAAAACAGTTTTAATCATATTCAATACCTTCTGCCATTGCAGAAGGTATTTTTATTTGCAGCAAAATGGCAACTCATACCATCTTTAAGCATAAAGCGTTCTAACTTAAACATAAGCGGGCAATAGTTGTAATGCAAACTGGCTTCCGGCCCAGTGCTCATCCACAGCGGAAAAAAACCTAATTTTAAGCGTTAATTGACTATAAAAACCATATATCTGTCCATTTTAGCCGTGCTTACCGGCCTTACCGCTGCCCATGCACAGCAAAATCCATTATCCAATTTAAGGAAGAAGTGGGTAAGCACCTCTGCATCTCCATTGCGTATCGACAGCGCAAGCATCGCTCCTAATACATTTGTGATCGCCGGCATTGCCGCTACTGCTTATAAGATCGATGAAGTAAACGCTGTGCTTACCTGGATCCAAAAGCCCCTGGCAGATTCTGTACTGATCAGTTACAGGATTTTTCCTGTAAAACTCAATGCCGTGGCCCGGCGCTATAATTACGACAGTATCCGGTTTAATTTTATAGCCGAAAAACCTTTTACCGTGCGTACATCTGCCCAGCAGGTAAACCCGCTGTTTGATTTTGGCACTATTAAAACTGAAGGAAGTTTTGGCCGGGCCATCTCTTTTGGCAATAGCCAGGATGCCGTGGTTAACAGCAGCATGAACCTGCAACTGAATGGTTTTATCGGCGACAGTATTGAACTCACCGCCGCTGTTACCGATAACAATCTTCCCATTCAGCCCGATGGTAATACACAGGACCTGCGTGATTTTGACCGCATCTTTCTCCAGGTAAAAAAGAAAACCTGGCAGGCTAATTTTGGCGATATCGACATCAGGGAAAGTAAAAATTACTTTCTCAACTTTTATAAACGTTTACAGGGGGCGTCTTTTATTACCGACAATAAAATTGGCAAAAACATCAACAACTCCTTATTGGTAAGCGGGGCAGTGGCCAAGGGTAAATTTAACCGCAACATTTTAACACCGCTCGAAGGAAACCAGGGGCCTTACCGGCTAAGTGGTGCCAACAATGAACTTTATTTTGTAATATTGGCCGGTACCGAGCGTGTGTTTATAGACGGCCAGATGCTGCAGCGTGGCGAAGACCAGGATTATGTGATCAATTACAACACAGCAGAAATAAGTTTTACGCCCAAGCGCTTCATTACAAAAGATGTGCGCATACAGGTAGAGTTTGAATATACCGACCGTAATTTTCTTAACTCCTCCTTTTATATCAACGATGAAATTGCCATTGGCAAAAAGCTCAATCTGCATTTGGGAGCTTACCTGAATACCGATGCTAAAAACTCGGCCATCGATCAAACCCTGGATGCCACTCAAAAACAATTTTTAGCATCAATAGGAGACAGTATTAACCAGGCATTTTACCAGGCTGCCTACCGCGATACATTGAGCCAGGGAAAAATATTGTATAAAAAAATTGACACCCTGTACAATGGAACCATTCACGATTCAATTTTTGTACAGTCAAATGATCCTGCTGATATACTTTACAGCCTTGGCTTCAGCTACCTGGGTCCGGGTAAAGGAAATTACAGGCAGGTGCTTAATGCAACTAACGGAAAACTTTTTGAATGGGTACAGCCCGACGCAGCTAATAATAAAATGGGCGACTGGGAGCCGGTGACCCTGTTGGTAACCCCTAAAAAATTACAGGTTTACACTGCCGGTATTGATTATGCCTTTACAAAGAACCTAAAACTGAAAAGCGAAATCGCCATGAGCAATTACGAACTCAATCTTTTTTCAGCAAAAGACAAAGCAGATGACCGCGGCTATGGCGCTAAATTTTCGCTCGAAACAGCAGACGCACCCTTAAAACTCTTCAGCAAAAAATGGAAACTGAATTCTGCGCTTGGGTATGAATATGTGCAACGAAGATTTAAGGCACTTGAACGGCTGAGAAATGTTGAATTCCTGCGTGACTGGAGCCTGCCTTATGATGCACAGCTGAGCGATGAACGCATCAGCAATGCTGCAGCAAAAATAGCCGATACGGCGGGCAACAACCTTCAATATGAACTCACCAATTATAACCGCAGCGATGGCTACAATGGCTGGCGGCAAAGGGTCACCCATTTTGCCAACCTAAAGGGTTGGAAATTTACCGGCAATACCAGCTTAACAATTTTCGACGCGGTATTTACAAACGGAAATTTTTTCAGGCCTTCACTGGAACTGGGCAAACAGCTGAAAAAATGGCGGATGATGGAAACCGGTTTCAAATACAGTGGTGAACATAACCGAAATCTTGATAAAAGAGCCGATTCTCTTACGGCCTTAAGTTTTGGTTTTAATGTGTATGAATTTTACCTGCGCAGCAATCCTTCGCTTCCCAACAAATGGGGTATTTCATTTTTCCGCCGCAACGACCTGCTGCCATTTAAAAAAGACCTGAAACAGGCCGATCACAGCAATAACTACAGGCTGTTTACCGAACTCCTGAAAAACGAAAGGCATAAAATAAAGCTCAACCTGAGCTACCGTACATTAAAACTTGATGATGCATTTATAAGCCGGCAAAAAGCCGATAACAGTATTCTGGGACGTGCCGCTTACGAATTCAATGAATGGAAAGGTTTTGTAACCGGTGATATCTTATACGAAACCGGCAGCGGGCAGGAGCAAAAACGGGAATACAGCTACATTGAAGTACCAGCAGGGCAGGGGCAATATACCTGGAACGATTATAACAACAACGGCGTACCCGAGCTCAACGAATTTGAAGAGGCCATTTTTGCCGACCAGCGAAAATACATCCGGGTTTTTACACCGGGCAACCAGTATGTAAAAGCTAATTATATACAGTTTAACTATGGTATCAACCTGGAACCAAAGGCCCTTATAAAGCCCGGCAGAAAAGGCATCCTGAAACTGCTTCAGCGAAGTAATACCAGCTCTGCCCTGCAAATAAGCAAGAAAAATCTTTATGATGGTAATTTTCTTTTTGACCCCTTTACGCAAAAACTTTCAGACAGCAGCCTTATCAGCCTGAGCTCATTTTTAAGCAATACTTATTTTTATAACCGCAGCAGCAGCAAATGGGGTTTTGAAGTAACCCATAGCAAATCTTCGGGGAAAGCATTGCTGGCTTATGGCTACGAAAGCCGCTCGCTCCGAAACCTCGCCGGAAAGCTGAGGGTTAACCTGGGAAGAAGTTTTTTAAGCAGTCTTTCATTTAAGGAAGGCAAGAATCTTTTAAGCAGCAGCTCTGCAAAATTTAACAACCGGAACTACCGCATTTTTCAGCATACCATTGAGCCCAACCTGAGTTATGTTTATAAATCAAATTTGCGGGCTACCCTGGGCTATTCCTTCACACAAAAGGCCAACCGCATCGATTCACTTGAAAGATCCACCAATCATGCGCTTACTGCCGACCTGAAGTACAATATCCTTTCGGGCAGCAGCATCAATCTTAATTTTACCTATAATCAAATTGCATTCAAGGCATACCCGGGCGCACAAAACAGTACAGTAGGTTATATCCTGCTGGATGGATTGCTGCCGGGCAAAAACTTTTTATGGAATGCCGAGTATGTAAAACGCATCGGCACAACTATAGAAGTGAGTATCCGTTACCAGGGCCGTAAACCCGGCGAAACAAGAATGATCCATACCGGAAATGCGGCGGTAAGGGCCCTGTTTTAAAACAAATTGCCCCGGTTCGAAAAAACCGGGGCAATTTTATATAGGAGATATTGATTCGTCTTTATTAAGAATATTGAATTTTAATGTTAGCTAAAAAGTCCGCCTTTTTTTAAAGGTCTGTACGCTTCGCCAACTTTGAAGCCATTATTAAAGACTTCGATCTTATAGTTGCCTGTTGCAAAATTGCTGTTTTGTTTCCAGTCGAAACTCACCGTTTTTTTCTGGCTTTGTACATAATCCACCGCCAGTTTCTTGGTAAAGGATTTAGACTCCCCTTCACGGGTGGTAAAAGTACCGGAACCGAGCGCTTCCACAGCCACCGGGCTGCCATCGGGAGCGGTGATCACCACATACAGTTCCTTGGTGCCCGAAGGAGTGATCCTGTTTTCATCAAGGTCGAATGTAATACGCAGTTTATCCACTTTTTTTGCCGTGGATGTGGCCTTTTCTTTACCTCCTTTCTTTTCATTTACACCCACAATATTAAAATTGGATGCATGAAGGGTGGAACCCACATCGAGGATATCATCTTTCGACTTGATGACGGTTTCTGCAGAATCCAGGTCACGCCTAGCCCTGTCGCGCTGCTTAGTAACCAGTGCTTTCTCCTGTGTAAGCTGTATTTTTTCGCCCTGCAGCACTTCCACCTGCTGTTTATAGCCTTCAATATCGGTATTGAGTGAAGCGATCAGGCTGCGTGCTTCGGTGAGTTCTGCCTGTGTGGCATTTGCCTTAGTGATCAATTGCTGGATACGGGCCTTTTTTTCTTCAATTTCGCGGTCTTTAACCGAAATGGTGCTGTCTTTCTTTGAATTAGAAGTTTTCAGCATATCATAACGCATGGCCGCATCTTCGAGCTCTTTCTGCAATTCGTCACGCTGGGTGCTGGTGGTAGCTATCACGTTTTCTTTCTGATCCAGGGTTTCTTTGGTTTTGTTTTTATCGTAAATGATATAACCCCAGGTGCCCAACAGGGCTGCTACCAGCACACCTGTAAGGATCGTTCTCCCATTATTGCGTGCTGCAGGTGCTGCTTGTACTTCGGCCTGCTTTTCAGCTTCAGGAAAATTTTCAAAAGCCATAATGTTTGATTTTTCTGTTTAATAAATATGGTTGTTGTAAAATCAGGTATAAGTGTCTTCTATAAATCAGATATTTTTGTAAAGGAATTGAATTTTCGTATTATTTTCCAAAACTATGCCAAATTCATATTTTTTTTATCTTACAGCCCTACATTTTATTTTTAAAACGCAGGTTTACAGATTATTAACATAACAAATGAGTGCAGAAAAAATAATTTCGGGATGGCAAAAGAAAAAGTATCAACCGGTTTACTGGCTCGAAGGAGAGGAAGAGTACTATATAGACATGGTAACGGCTTATGCAGAACAGCACCTTCTTACAGAACAGGAGGCCTCTTTTAATTTAACAGTTTTTTATGGCCGCGATGCCGATTGGGCCGCTGTGGTTAATGCCTGCAAGCGTTACCCTATGTTTGCCGAAAGACAGGTGGTATTGCTCAAGGAAGCACAGCATATGAAAGAAATAGATAAGCTGGAACCCTACATAACTGCCCCGCTTGCTTCCACCATCTTTATTGTGGCTTTTAAAGGGAAAACGGTCGACAAGCGCACCAAACTGTACAAACTCCTGCAGTCAAATGCAGAATATTTCAATTCCCAAAAGATCAAAGAAGGAAAAATACAGGAATGGATCATGGAACTGGTGGTATCCCGTGGACTCAGCATTAAGCCCAAGGCAGTTGCCCTGCTGGAAGAGCATATTGGCAACGATCTGAGCCGTATTGCCAACGAAATTGATAAGCTTACCATTAATCTTAAAGACAAAAAAAACGAGATAACCGAAGACGATATTGAAACCTATATCGGCATCAGCAAAGAGTACAATGTGTTTGAACTGCAGGCTGCCATTGCCCGCAAAGACCTGGCCAGGGCCATACAGATCATCAATTATTTTGAAAGCAACCCAAAAGCCGTTCCCATACAACAGGCGCTGCCCGCACTTTACAGCAATTTCAGCAAAGTGTACAGTGTATATGGCCTGCCCGACAAAACTGATACCGCCCTGCGCCCGGTATTTTATTTTAACCCCAATGCCCTGCAGCAGGCCAAAGATATGATGCGTAATTATGGGTACGAAGGCATGGAAAAACTTTTACTCCTGCTGCACCATTATAATTTAAAGAGCGTGGGCATCGGCGATACCGGCAGCAGCGGGGCATCACTGATGAAAGAAATGGTGGTAAAAATGATGATGTGATACCTGTAGATACACAAATTGCTTTCATTATAATGCTAAAATCAAGCGGATAGACTCCTCCCGGAAAACCGTTAACTATGATCGTTTTAGCCTTTCCCTAACATTCATTCCACTTAATTTCGTTTTTTAGCAAAACCAGTTTATGAGAATATTTTTATCCTGCATTTTTCTTACCATTTCATTTTACAGCAAAGCACAAAGGATATATGGCACTGTTTTTAACGAAAGCGGCGACCTGCTTCCTTATTCTTCCATTACCGTAAAAGGAAGTACGGCCGGGGCAAGTGCAAACGAAAAAGGGAAATTCTCCTTTTCGCTGCCTGCAGGAAAATATACACTTGTTTGCCAGCGGATAGGTTATACCGCCCGCGAAGAAAGCATCAATCTTACAGAAGACACGGAACTCACGTTCATCTTAAAACTGCAAAAGCTTACCATGGATGAAGTGGTGGTAAAAAGCGGGGGGGAAGACCCGGCATATGAGATCATCCGCAATGCCATCAAAAAACGGGGCATTTACCTGAATGAAGTTACCGGTTTCAGTTGTGGTCTCTATGGCAAAGACATGGTGAAGCTGCGCCACCTGCCCGACCGCATCATGGGCATCAAAGTTCCTAAAAGCGACCGCAATTCAATGGGTCTCGATTCTGCCGGCCAGGGTATTATCTATCTTTCAGAATCTATTTCAAAAGTGCATGCACAAAGACCCGGTAAATTTAAAATGGATGTCATCAGCAGCCGGGTGAGTGGAAGCGGTGGATTTGGATTTTCTTTCCCGGTCTTTATAAGCATGTACAATAACAATGTAAATGTATTCAGCGGCCAGCTTAATCCTAGGGGCTTTGTATCGCCCATTGCCGACGGTGCACTCAATTTTTACAAGTACAAATTCATGGGTTCTTTTTTTGAAGACGGCAAAATGATCAATACCATCCGTGTTTGGCCAAGGCGTACATATGAGCCGCTTTTTTACGGCACCATCAATATTATAGAGAACAGCTGGCGCATACATAGTTTTGATCTTACACTTACCAAAAAATCGCAGCTCGAAATGCTAGATACCCTGCAGATCACCCAGCTTCATGTACCCGTAGGTGAAGATCTTTGGCGGGTAAAGAATCAATTACTGCATTTTAATTTTAAACAGTTTGGCATAGATGCAGTGGGCAACTTTGTAAATGTATATTCAGCTTACGAGATCAACCCGGCATTTGATAAAAAATTCTTCGATAAGATCATTATAAAATACGATACAGCCGTAAGCAAACGTACCCGTGCATACTGGGACAGCATCAGGCCTGTACCGTTAGAAAATGAAGAAATGAAAGATTATAAGGTAAAAGACAGTATTTACCAGGTAAACAAAGATTCTATGTTCAGCAAAAGGAATATTGACTCACTCAATAAACAGCAGGGAAAACTGAAGCCCCTGCAGTTTTTCTGGGGAGGTGTGCACCGCAGGCATTTTACAAAGAAAAATACATACCAGCTCGATGTGGATCCCATGTTGCCATTGATGCAATACAATTTCGCCGAAGGCGCCGTACTTAACCTCAGTGGCGCTTACAGTTTCAATATTGCCAAAAACAAACGCAAGCTGAGTATTGAACCCAACCTGCGCTACGGTTTCAGCAATACACATTTCAATGCATATGCAAATATCGTTCTCACCCAAAACCGTAAAAAAGATGATATGAACCTCACCCGTCAAACATGGTCGTTCAGCGGCGGAAAACGGGTGAGCGAGTTTTATAAACAAAGCTCCATTGATCCGCTGGTTAACAGTATTTCGTCGCTGCTCTACGGAAAAAATTATATGAAGACCTACGAAAACTGGTTTGGCAATATCAACTTCAGCAAAAATTATGAAAGCGGTTTACGGTTTTATGTGAATGCACAGTTTGAAGACCGTATGCCGCTCAACAACAGCAGCCGTTATACGTTGCGCAAAAAAGACAGCATCCACATCAGCCCAAACTATCCTGCAGAACTGGTGGATGCCAATATTGACCCGCACCAGGCTTTTGTGGTATCTGCGTCGGTGAGTTTTAAACCCGGACAACGTTTCATTCAGTTTCCGCACAGTAAAATGGCCATTGGATCTAAATATCCCACGTTTACATTAAGCTATGCAAAGGGATTTGACAAATTATTGGGAAGCGATGTGAATTTCGATAAATGGCGTTTCAGCATCAGCGACGACAAGAACTTCAAACTGGCCGGCTTGCTCAAATATAAACTGGGTACCGGCGGATTTTTGAACGATAAAAAAGTTTCCCTTCCCGATTACCAGCATTTCAACGGCAATGTGGGTTTAATAGCAGGAGAGTGGCTCAACAGTTTTCAAATGGCGGGTTATTATGCCAACAGTACCGTGGCACCCATTTATGCTTTCGGGCATTTGGAGCATCATTTCAACGGCATGATCACCAATAAAATTCCGCTTTTCAAAAGGCTCAACTGGAATTTAGTGGGTGGTGGAAACGGGCTCTACATCAATGATAAAAAAAATTATGCTGAAGCCTTTGTGGGACTAGAAAATATCCTCAAACTTTTGAGGGTGGATTTTGTAACGGCTTTCCGCTATGGCCAAAAGCCCACAACCGGTTTCCGCATTGGTGCTGGAGGTATACTGGGAAGTAATATCCAGTTTGCCAGAAAGAAAAAAAGTATTGACCCGGAGTTTTAAATTTTTAAGGGCTTATTTGTATATATACACATGCAGCGTCTCTTTTTCCACTTCTATTTCCTTTTCAAACCGGAAGCCAAGTTTTTTTAGTAAATGAATAGATCTTTTATTTGGGGGAATGGTGCTGGCCAGTAAGGTTTCGTGCTGCTTTTCTGCTTCAGCCAGCACTTCCCTGGTTGCTTCCAAAGCATAACCCTGGCCGCCAAATTCAGGTAAAAAGGCAAAGCCAATATCAAAATGATCGAGATAGCTGCGCTTTAAAAATGAAATGATGCCAATGGGTTCATTACCGCCCTTCAGGTTTACCACCCAATAAAAAAGCTCGGGTGTGTTTTTTATCTTTTGAATATAACGCAGCGCATCTTCATCGGAATATACATTGCGGTTGCCAATGAACTGCAGCCAGCCCTCGCTGTTTACCAGTGCCCGTATGAAAACAGTATCCTCTTCAGAAATCAGCCGGAGCATCAACCGTGGAGTGGAGAATTGCGCTTGCATCGGTTGTACAGGTTTGTACTTTAAAATATTAAGTCTTAACAATCTAAAAAACTCATTTACTGCCTTTATAAAGTACCATGTTCGTTAAAAAACAGGTTCCGCCCGCTTCCGGATTCAATAATTTTAATCTCACTTTATGTTTTGTATCCGGCAACTGGTATTTCCAGGCTATTTCGTGGCGCCGGGTGGTAAAGCTCATGGGCAGTTCAATGGTTTCGGCCGGTTGCTCATCAATATACATTTCAATACGGGCCACTGCTGTAATTCCTGCATCGTGTACAGACCCCTTTGTGGGTTTATATTCTCCTTCTATTACGAAAGCATTTCCAGAAAAATCGAAGTTGTATTCATTTGACAGCTGAATGCCGATCCATTTTTTTTCAAAAGGCAGCATACCCGTAAAACTTTGTTCCCATTTTACCGGTGCTGGGATTTGCTTCTTTATCATCACATTTTTTTTATCCTCCCTGCCCCCGTTTTGAAGAATATTCTGTAAAGCCTGTGCATAACTCAGTTCATACACTTTATTAAGCGAAGTGCTGGTGTATTTAAAATTGATGTCTTCCGCTTCGGTTAATCCCATTTTCCAATATGCCGGAATGGCCTTATAACCGAGCATGGCTCCCAGTATACCTGCAGCCGAAGAAGGATTACAGTCGGCATCCTGGCCTGCACGGGTGCTGATATCGATGGTTTTGGTATAATCGCCGTTTCCATACAGTAAGCCAAGTACAACATAGGCAGAATTTACTGTGGCATCAATATTAAATGCCGAATACACGCCACCGGGGCAACCAATATCATTGGTCCATTTTTTTTGAATTTCAAACCAGGTGGCTTTCCAGTCGTTTGGATATTTTGCATGCCACCGGATCACATCCGAAATGCACTCATGGTATTTTGTGTTTTTAGGAATCGTTTTCAACCCTTCTTTTACGATGTAGCGTATATCATTCGACGTAAATGCGAGGGCATACATGGCACCTATGTACACACCACCGTACCAGCCATCGCCATAGTTCATAATATGACCGATCTTATCTGAAATTTCAGATGCCGCATTGGGCATGGCAGGCGACATGAGTCCTGCAAAATCAGATTCAATTTGGTAATCGATACAATCGGCATGCGGGTTATTGATCCAGTGTCCCGATTGCGGGGGCTCAATACCATACAGGATATTATAACGTGCGGCCTGGTTGGCATGCCAAAGCATATACCCGGCGTTGGCAATGGCGTTGGCATGCGATCGGGCTGGAGCATGGAGCCCTTCGTGGGCAAACACTTCCACAAATGTTATGTCCATGTAAAGATCATCGTAAATACCAGGCGACTCGAGCATCGATTTTTTAATAAGTCCATCGTACCAGGCGAGTGGTTGGTAATCGTTGATCATACTTCCCTGGAAACGAAATTCCACCGGTGCGCCGTAAGTAACGCCAATGGTTTGGCCCGCCCATCCGCCTTTGATTTTGTCTTTCAGCTTCTCTTTGCTGATCGTAAAAAATTGCTGTGCCGGGCTTTGCTGCCATTGGCAAATCAGCAAAAGACAGGCAATTATTTTTTTCATAATCAATATCTGAATTGTAAAAATATTTGTTTTATTAAATTTACTGTATGGCCAAAATACATAATTCTGGTCTGAAAGTTGTTAAAATACCATTTTACTTTCCTGCATGGTTTTTATGATACTCGCCGCTATCGTTTCATAATATATATCTTTTCTGAAATCGATACTTACCTGTAACTCCGATTCCCAAAGCGTATCCTGACATTTGGATGGCAGCATGGCAAAAATCGTAAATGATTGGTAATACCGCAGCACGTTTTCTCTTGCACGCAATCCTCCACCCAACTGATAATCTTGTGAATGTGTTTGAACAGAAGGGGAGTTTGTTTCATTAATCAGGAGTAAAACATTACAATGGGTTGTTTGCACAAGCGTTTCAAGTTTTGCATACAGTTCTTTAGCATCTGCGCCAAGATAACTGTATTGGCAAAAGACTTTTTTCATTTTCAACTGTGCCGATAGTGCGTCAGAAAGCTTGTCTAAAAAAAGCCTGCTGGGCATTTCTCCTCTGCCTGCAATCAATATTGTGTCTGTATGTGGGCCTTCTGCAGAAGATTTGATGTTTTTGTATTGGATACTTTCCGGGTTTTTTACACTGGCACAGCAAAGCAATAGTGGCAAAACTACCGTTATCATTATAAACTGTTTTATCATAACAAGCCCGTATTCGGTTAAATTAAATCTGTTGGCTAAACTACAAAATAATCGTGGGTCAACCGTGTTTGATCACTTTTTTCCGACCGCAACTTTCCCTGCAGTGATTAGAAAATGAGCTATACATAAACAGCCTTTCTTTGATATTAACCGGCAGGTTTATTCCCTGTTTAATCTTTTACTCCCTTCATCAGCAACCAGCCGATCATGGCAATTTCTCCCACAGATACAGGCAATGCAATAAAGTTTGAAATGTTTTTATGGCATGCCGGTATCAGTAAAGCAGAAAAACTGTCGGCCAGGTAGGCAAAACAACCAATGATCAGCAGCACACCCAGCAGCTTTGGAATAAAACCCGACTTGATCACCAGCCAGCCAAAGGGAAACAGCCAGAGTCCCCAAAACAGGCCAACAATGAGTATCTCATAGTTATACATTTCATAAAACAGCAGCATCAGGGACTGCAGTTGGCCTGGTTCAAATGTTTTCAAAAATCTATCACCACTTAAAAGCAGGAGAGTAGCAACCTGCTTCAGAATGATGACAAAACTAATGGGTACCGATACCAGCGCCATGATAAGCATCAGTACAGCCCATGTTTTATTTACAGCCCTGAACAACTCATATAATGTCAGCACAAGCAAGATAAAGATAACCTGGCCGGTAAGATTGGCAGCAATTCCAAAACGGAATAACAGTTCCTGGTTCAGCATATTTGCTGAAGTTTGTGCCGCATTGCCGGCTACATATATTTTTGAGGGAACATAAAAAAAACTGAATATGCCCAGCACAAGGAATGCCAGGTAAAACCATCCGGCAAGCCGGGCCGTTTGTTTGAGTGTTTTCATGTTTGTGCTGTATTTACATTAATAGTATCAGCAGGTAATTTATTTTTCCCGTCAGTTCTGATCCATTTTATCATGAGCCATACTGCCAGGAATATTTCATTGCTGATGATAAGTACCAAAAAATAATTAACGACCGGGATACTTGTACCGGCCAGTTTAACAAAAGTTGAAATAACTAAAGTCGCAATTCCAAAAGCGCCCCAAATGGCAATAAAGCCCGGAACAGCTCCTGGCCTGTACAACAGGTAATAAAAAATAAAAACTCCCACTACCACCGACCTTATTTTATTTGAAATAGTGGTATACATAAAACCCCGGCATAAAACCGGCCGCAAAACGCAAAATTATAGTCAGCACACAGCGGTAACAATGACGGTGGTCAGGAAGAAAGCAGATGGAGCTGGAACCGCAAATAATTTCTTGGCCTTGTAATTAAGAATGGACCAAAAAGTTCCAAATTCAAGGATAAAAGAGCCAATGAAAAGCAAAGAGTCAACAGAAATTTATAAATCTCTAAAACAGCAAAGCCCATACTTTGAAACAACCCATCTATTAAACAATTTAACCATATATCCTGCCGCCGTTCCCCTAAAATTGCCTATTTTTGCGCCCTCAAAACCGCTTTAAACACGTTCATGAAGAATATCCGGAATTTTTGTATCATCGCCCATATCGACCACGGAAAAAGCACCCTGGCCGACCGCCTCCTGCAATCCACCAATACCATCAGTGAGCGGGATATGCAGGCACAGGTACTCGATGATATGGACCTCGAAAGGGAAAAAGGTATCACCATTAAAAGTCATGCCATACAGATCGACTATTTGTACAAAGGCCAGCAATACATCCTCAACCTTATTGATACACCCGGCCACGTGGATTTTAGCTACGAAGTAAGCCGGGCCCTTGCCGCCTGCGAAGGCGCTTTATTGCTTGTAGATGCCACCCAGGGCATACAGGCTCAAACCATCAGCAACCTTTACCTAGCCATCGAAAACGACCTCGAGATCATTCCCGTTATCAATAAAATTGATATGGACGGCGCCATGATACCCGAAGTAAAAGACCAGATCATAGAACTCGTTGGCTGCAAGGAAGACGAGATACTGCTTGCGAGCGGCAAGAGCGGAATTGGTATAGAGGAAATTTTACAGGCCATTGTGGAGCGCATTCCGGCTCCGAAAGGCGATCCGGCTGCACCGCTCCAGGCATTGATATTCGACAGCGTGTTCAACAGTTTCCGTGGTATCATTGTTTATTACCGCATTTTTAACGGCAGTATCAAAAAAGGGGATAAGGTAAAATTCTTCAGCACCGATAAAGAATATTTTGCCGATGAAGTGGGCATTTTAAAACTTGGCATGAGCCAGCGGGATAGTGTGCACTGCGGCGATGTGGGTTATATCATCACCGGTATCAAAAATGCCAAGGAAGTAAAGGTTGGCGATACGCTTACCAACGTGGTCAATCCCACGCACGAACGTATTGATGGCTTTGAAGACGTGAAGCCGATGGTATTTGCGGGTATCTTCCCCGTAGAAACAGATGCGTTTGAAGAATTGCGTGACTGCATGGAAAAACTGCAGCTCAATGATGCCTCGCTCACTTTTGAACTGGAAACATCACAGGCCCTTGGCTTTGGCTTCCGCTGCGGCTTCCTGGGCCTGCTGCACATGGAGATCATACAGGAACGTCTCGAAAGGGAGTTCAATCAAACCGTGATCACCACAGTTCCAAACGTTAGCTTTGTGGCTTTTACCACCAAGGGCGAAAAGATAGATGTGCACAACCCGGCCACGCTGCCCGATCCCAGCCGCACCGAGCGTATTGAAGAACCTTTTATAAAGGCACAGATCATTACCAAACCAGAATATATCGGCAATATCATGACGCTTTGTATCAACAAGCGGGGTATGCTGATCAACCAAAGTTACCTGAGTCCAACCAGGGTTGAACTCAATTTTGAAATGCCGTTAACAGAGATCGTGTTCGACTTTTATGATAAATTAAAATCACAAACCCGTGGATACGCCTCGTTCGATTACCATCCCATTGGCATGCGCCCCAGCGATATTGTGCGCATGGATATTTTACTGAACGGCGAAAAAGTGGATGCACTCAGTGCCCTCATACACCGCAGCAGGGCGCAGGAATTTGGTCGCAAGCTTTGCGAAAAATTGAAAGAGCTGCTTACCAAACAACAGTTCCAGATAGCCATCCAGGCTGCTATTGGCGCCAAAGTAATTGCCCGCGAAAATATCAGTGCCATGCGCAAAGATGTTACGGCAAAATGTTATGGTGGCGATATCAGCCGTAAGCGAAAACTGCTCGAAAAACAAAAAGAAGGAAAGAAACGGATGCGACAGATAGGAAACGTGGAAGTTCCGCAGGAAGCATTTTTGGCGGTGCTGAAGCTGGATGATTAAGCTCCTGGCCGCAGGGGAACAGAACACAGATATTCAGGATGAAAATGATTCATTATGATTTTCCTCTGTGCCTTAGTGCCGCCGGGAGAATACATTTTGCGGCTTTGCGTGAAATGGAACACAGATATTTATGATGAAAATGATTCATTACGATTTCCCGTTGTGCCTTAGTGCCGCCGTGAGAAAAAACATCCACTGAGATCGAATGCATTTAATATTTCCAAAATGGCCTTTTCTGGAAATAAAACAAATTCTTGCTGCGCCATCTGTACCTCTGCGTGATATTTTTCCTCACTTGATTATTACCTTTGTTCCCAGGCGCCTTTGCGTGAAATGATATTGTATGAAGTTTTTCCCGGAATCAACCTTACAACAACTGGAATTCAACAAGGTTAAAGACCTGCTGGCAGCGCATTGCCGTACCGAGTACGCCAAAGAAAAATCCCTCAGCCTTCGCATTCATACCCGTAAAGAATATATTGAAACAGACCTGCAGCAATCGCAGGAATTCAAAACACTTATCCAGACCGGCCAGTATTTCCCAAACGATTTTGTAAAAAATATTTCCCGTGAACTGAAGCTGCTCGGTATTCCGGGCGCCACGCTCAGCGGGGAGCAGTTCATCCTCATTAAAAAACTGGCAGAGAATACCCAGAATATTTTCCGCTGGTTCGATGATGAACACCGGCAGGCCTTTCCGGCCCTTACTAAAATAATTGCAGGCGAATATTATGAGAAAGTTATTAAACAGCTCATTGAAGATGTGCTCGATGATGCCGGTGTGGTTAAAGACAGCGCCAGCCCGGAGCTGGCCGATATCCGCATGAAACTGTTTCGCAAACGAAATGAACTTCGCCGGGTATTCGACAGGATCGTAAGCAAGCTCAACAAACAGGGCTACCTCACTGATATTGAAGAAAGTTTTATGAATGGTCGCCGTGTACTGGCGGTATATGCCGAACAAAAACGCATGATAAAAGGCGTACTGCACAGTGAGAGCGACAGCCGCCGCACCAGCTTTATAGAGCCCGAAGAAACCACTGAGCTTAACAACGAAGTATTTACACTCGAATACGAAGAGCAAAAAGAGATCACCCGCATTTTAAGGCAGCTTACACAGCAACTGAACATGTATGCGGGCCTGCTCAAAAACTATTTCATCATCGCCGGTGAATATGACTTCATCCGGGCAAAAGCCCTCTTTGCCATTGATATCAACGGACATTACCCCGTACTCCACGATAAAGGCCATGTGGGGCTCATCAATGCATATCATCCCTTGCTTTATCTCTACAATAAAAAAAACAACAAGCCCACCATCCCTGTTGATCTGCAGCTGAACCACGAAAAAACAATCCTGGTCATCAGCGGACCAAATGCCGGCGGTAAAACCGTTACATTAAAAACCGTGGGCTTATTACAGGTGATGCTGCAGGCAGGTTTGCTCGTAAGTGCAGCTCCCGACAGTGAGTTTGGCATTTTTAAACAGCTCTTCATTCATATTGGTGATGAACAAAGCCTGGAGTTTGAACTCAGTACCTATTCCTCTCATTTGAAGAACATGAAATTTTTCATTGAAAATGCCAATGGAAAAACACTGTTCTTCATAGATGAACTTGGCAGCGGCAGCGATCCAAGCCTTGGTGGGGCTTTTGCCGAAGTAATTATGGAAGAGCTGGCTTTTAAGCATGCATTTGGCATTGTAACCACGCATTATCTTAATTTAAAAGTAATGGCAAATAAAGTGCGTGGCCTCATCAACGGCGCCATGCAGTTTGATGAAAAGAACCTGCTTCCTCTCTATAAACTGCAGGTGGGAAAGCCGGGCAGTTCCTATACTTTTTCCATCGCCGAGCGCATTGGGCTCGATAAAAAACTCATCGATAAAGCACGCAGGCTGGTGGATGAAGATCACTTTACACTGGATAAACTTTTAAACCGCACCGAGCAGGACCTGCAAAAGATTGATAAAGACAAGGCCGAACTGCACAAGCTCCTCAAAGAAAACGAGCGGCTTAAAAAAGAAATGCAACAGGTCATGAACAAGGAACTCCACCAGCAGGAGATGGAACGTATCAAGCACCAGAACCGCATTTCAGAAGACAAGATCGCTTATCTGAAAGATATGGAGCGCAGGCTCAAAGCCCTGGTAATAGAATGGCGAAAGGCCGAAAACAAAGACGAGGTGGTAAAGATGATCCATGCCCTTCTTTTTAAACAGAAAGATAAAATGGTGCAGGAAAAGCAACAGAAAAAACTAAATGAGAAATACGAGGAAGTGGACGGTGAAATAAAAGTGGGAGATAAGGTGAAGATGAAAAACAGCCGCACAGTAGGCGTTGTTAAAGAGTTGCGTGGCAAAAAAGCCATCCTGCAGGTGGGCGTTATTCCTATAACGGTAAATGCAGAAGAGCTCGTGGTGGTGGTTGACAAGCCCTGACAGCGGTTGTAAACCCGGTCTGCGGCTGAATGTAATCTATTTCAGTTTTGTATACACGATCTGGTGACTTCTTCTCGAAAATTTATTTACCCCAAAAAACCGTTGAATAATAAAACCCAGTCCAAATGCACCTGCGGCAACACCCAGGCTTTGGAGATTTTCCGGGTCGCTGAAGGGTTGATGCAGGTAAGAACCGTTCACCACGTTGGTTAATATATAACCTGCTCCGCCAACCATGAGTAAGCGGCCGATTTTTCCCCTCAAAAAACGGTGATAGGTAAACACTTTTATGCTTCTGATATCCTTATAATGTGTGGGAACGATATACGTATGGAGGGTATCCACCATATTAAAGCCCAGTTCATTCTTAAAATAAATTACTTGCTGGCTTTTTACATAAACGCTGTCGTTTTGGATCGCTATAATAGTTCCATCCTGCATGCGCCCGTTCTTATGAATAAAAATAATGGGAGCTCCTGCAAAAAATGTTTTGATATGCCTGCCGTTTTTCCTTTTAACGGAGATAATATCATTTTGGGCCGGGGCATCAATACAAATGAACAGGAATAATAAAACAAACAGTTTTGGCATACGGCAAAACTAACCCTGTAAAGATTAAACAATCGTTAATTTTTATAAAGATAATTTAGGCAAATATGTTGCATGAAGGGTCTATTTTTGTAAGATGAAAAGAATTTTACTTTTAGTATATCCCTTACTCAGTTTAGTGGGCTTCAGTTCCTGCAGGGCTCAATCAACTGTTTTGCTGCCAGTTGCCAAAGACAACAATAGCCTTCTTTGGGAAATCAGCGGCAATGGCCTTAAACAACCGAGCTATATTTTTGGCACTTTTCACATTATGTGCAGGGAAGATATCGTTTTCAGCGAAACCTTACGCAAAGCAGTGGCATCCAGCAATGAAGTTTATTTTGAAATGGATCTCGATGATCCGGCCAATACTTTTGGCGCTATACTGTATATGAATATGAAGGGAGGAAAATCGCTCAGCGATCTTTATACCGAGGAAGAATACAAAAAGCTTTCCGCCTATTTTGCCGATTCGGTAAAAATGCCGCTCACCATGTTTAAGCGAATGAAGCCCATGATGCTTGAAGCATTGCTGTATCCTAAAATGCTTGCCTGCAAAAATATGAGCGGGGTGGAAGAGGAGCTGATGAAGCTGGCAAAAGAAGGTAAAAAGGAAGTGAAAGGGTTTGAAGACATCAAATTCCAGTCTTCTGTGTTCGACAGCATCCCTTACGATAAACAGGCAAAAGAATTATTAAAAACCATCGACAGCATTGGGGAGTATAAAAAATATTTCGACACGATGGTTCAGGTATACAAGAGCCAGCGCATCACCGAAATAGAAACACTTTTTACCAAAACAGAATTTGGCATGGAAGACAATATGGATGTATTGTTGTACAACCGTAACCGCAACTGGGTTGTTCAGCTGAAAAACATCCTGCCAAAGAAAAGTATTTTTGCCGCTGTGGGAGCGGGTCACCTGGTGGGAGACCAGGGCGTACTGGAACTCCTTCGCAAAGAAGGATATACCGTAAAGCCATTGCTGAACAAATGATCGCTTAAAATGAGATTTTCCTTAAATTAAATACTGCTGGTTTAAGCGCTGCGTTTATATTGTACGATCTTGTTATAGAGGTCTGCCGGGTTAAATGGTTTATGCAGGTAGCTGTTGAACCCTTTCACTTTAAGGTCCTGCTCCATGCCGTCGTAAAGAGCAGCGGTAAATGCAATGATGGGAATTGTATGATCGTGTTTCCTGATTTCTTTTAACGCCGTATAGCCGTCCATTTCGGGCATCTCGAGATCCATAAGCACTACATCAAATTTTTCTGTACGGTACTTTGCAAGGGCTTCTGCACCATTTACCGCTTCCATGGGTGATACATCCCATTTTTTGAGGAAGGTTTTAAGCACCATCATATTGATCTTGTTATCTTCTGCCACCAGTATTTTCATACCACTGAGTTTTTGCAGTCCTTCATCTGCAGGTTGAACAGCTGCCGCTTTTTCTTCGTGCTGCTCAGCCGTGATCTCAAAAGTGAAGCTGCTGCCTTTCCCGGGCGTACTTGATACATACAGCTCCGAACCAAAAAGCCCGGCCAGTTGCTTGCTGATGGGAAGTCCGAGGCCGGTGCCGCCAAACTCCCTGGTGGTGCTTTTATCGGCCTGTTCAAAACTTTCAAAAACTTTATGCAGTTTATCTTCACTGATGCCGATACCACTGTCTTTTACTGTAAAACGGATGGTAAGCTTATTATCAGATTTCTTTACCAGCTCTGCAACCAGGTTTACATTACCACGTTTGGTGAACTTAAAGGCATTGGAGAGGAGATTGTATAATATCTGTTTTAAACGCAGATCATCACTTATCACATCGCAGTTGAGGGCTTCATCCACATTGGCATTAAAGATCACATCGCCATTGGTATTTTGCACCTTGTACACATTACAAAGTGTGTTCACAAGGTCTTTTACATTAAAAATATTCCGGTCGAGGTTAATTTTTCCTTCTTTTATCTTGCTGAAATCAAGTATATGATTAATAAGGTGCAGCATATGGTTGGACGTGTGCTGCAGTACATAATAATATTTTTTCTGCGATTGTGTGGCCTGTTCGTGCATGAGCAGGTTGGTGGCGCCAATGATGCCATTGAGCGGCGTACGCAGTTCGTGGCTCATGTTGCTGAGAAAAGCCGATTTTGCCCTGTTGGCCTTTTCAGATTCTTCTCTTGCTTTTACCAGTTTTTCATGCGTTTTATAATGGATGCTGATGATCGTAAACATGAAGATGACAGACAATGCAAAGGGAAAAACAAAATTCAAAATGATACTGGTACGCAAAATTTCATCACTCATCTGGTAACCATAGAAAAAGTATTTTGGAACAAGAAAGCAGGCTGCGAGGAACAACAGTGTCAGGGAAAAAGAAAACAAGAATGCCCTGAATTCTTTTTTTATATCATAAGCGATCTCGTACGCCATCATTATTGGGAAAAAATAACTCAGGATAGAGTAATCGATATTGAGCACATTGTAAGTCACAAATACACTCATACTACAGGTACCAAATATCACCATTTTGGCTGCCACATACTTTCCCCGGTAATTCAGATAAAAACCAAAGATGGTGAAGATCAGCAAAACAATACTGATAATGGCTGGATAAGAATAATCCTGCGAAAGGCCAAACCAGATAAAAAACAGGTAAATGAAAATAGGAAAAAAGCCAAAAAGGTTCGTAAGCCTGAGCCGCTGGGCATATTCAATATCCAGTTCATCGGTCATGCCAATATTACTAACAGTGCCGTAAAGCTTCTTTATTCTCCTGAAAATATTCACCAGCATAAGCCTATAACGTAAAAACACGTAGAAATATTACAGTGTGGAAAGATTATTTATAAAGGAGCTATATTAAAAAATGGGCCGGGTTAGGTGGGGTCAGATTTTCCAGTCAATAATATTATTTACCCATTCGCTGTGATAAGGAGCTGAAATTTTTATATAGTTATCGGTATAACCTTCCATCATATTGTTCCGGTTATGCCCTTCAAACAGTACTTTACGTGTTTGGCCAATATGCTGCCGGGTAAAATCCTGCATTTTCGTATAACTCATGTTACGCAGTATCTTATTACGTTCATTGCGGGTATGAACGGGCACAACAGGTTTGATCTGAAGTGCATCTGTGTTATCTCTTTCCGAATAAGTGAATACATGCAGGTAGGAAATATCGAGCTGCTGCAGAAAAAGAGCGGTTTCATTAAAATCTTCTTCCGTTTCGCCCGGAAAACCCACAATTACATCGGCGCCTATACAGCAATGCGGCATCAATTGCCTGATGAGCGCAACTTTCTCTGCATACAGTTCTTTTTTGTACCTGCGGCGCATAGCTGCCAGTATTTTATTGCTCCCGCTCTGCAGTGGAATATGAAAGTGCGGCATGAACTTTTTACTTTCTGCCACAAATGCGATCATTTCATTGCTCAACAGGTTGGGTTCAATGGACGAAATACGAAAACGCTCCACACCAGTCACCTCATCCAGCAACTTTAGCAGTTCAAAAAAGTCTTCATTCCTTTGCTTTCCTCCTTTAAATCCTTTGCCAAAATCGCCCAGGTTGATGCCGGTGAGTACCACTTCCTTTGCGCCGTTTTGGGCTACTGCTTCTACATTTTTCAGCACATTTTCAATGCTGTTGCTGCGGCTTTTGCCCCTTGCCATGGGTATGGTGCAAAAACTGCAGGTATAATCGCAGCCATCCTGCACTTTTAAAAAGATACGGGTGCGCTCATCCGTAGAATGGGAGGCCGTAAAAATATTCACGTCTTCAATATCACAACTGCAGATCTTTCCTGCATCATTTTTTGTCAGTTCTCTAAGGTGGCTGGCTATATTGAATTTTTCGGCAGCCCCTAGCACAAGGTTCACGCCGGGTATGGAAGCGATCTGGGCTGGTTTTAGCTGGGCATAGCAGCCGGTGATAACCACCAGTGCTTCCGGCGCCCTGCGGTTGATGCGCCTTACCAGCTGACGGCATTCCTTATCGGCGTTTTCGGTTACCGAGCAGGTATTTATTACATATACATCGGCCTCTTCGTCAAATTCCTTTTGAACGAACCCATCGTTTTCCAGCATACGGCCAATTGCCGTGGTTTCGCTGAAATTTAGCTTGCAGCCCAGTGTATGTAATGCCACAGAACGGTTCATGGGGCGCAAATTTAGCATTTTTAGCCCAACCGGCAGGTTCAAAATGTATTACGCGGTATAGCAGCATTTATTTTGCATTTATTTTCAAAGCTTTATTGCCAAATCAGGGAAAAGACTACCTTACAAACTCATTTTTCCATTTTAAACCAGCCTCAACAAGCATGAAGCCGCTAAACACCCTCACTGACCCTGTTTACTGCAACCCCGAAAAATTTTCTGGCTACGATAAATTCTGGCTCAATTTTATTAACGATAAGCGTGATCTGCCATTCATTTACCTGCTTACCTGGATCCATGTGCTGGTGGTTCCTGCAGCCATTATCCTGTTTACCCCATTGTTGCAGGGCTGGTACTGGTGGGCACTGGCCGTTCCTTATTTTTATGTGGCGCAGCTTTATTTTAAAGGAAGGTTTGGTCTTATGTTTCATTGTATTTGCCACCGCAAGTTTTTTAAAAAACCGTACCAGTGGGCATTCTCCTATATTACCTGGGTCATTTGCCCATTATTTGGCCATGCCCCCGAAGGTTATTTCAGTCATCATATTGGCATGCACCATATTGAAAATAATTTACCCGACGATACCAGCAGCACCATGCCATACCGGAGAGACAGTGTACGTGGTTTTTTGATGTATTTTTTCAATTTCATCCTCACGGGTGTTATCAATACCATTATGTACCTGTATAACAGGAAGAAGAAAAAATTATACCAGCGCCTTACGGCCGGGGAATATATTTATATGGCATTTTGCATCATCATGTGTTTTGTAAATTTCAAGGCCACCATGATGGTTTTTGTTGGCCCGCTTTTATTTGCCAGGCTGGTAATGATGCTGGGCAACTGGACGCAGCATGCTTTTATAGATGCCTCCGATCCGGGCAACCTTTATACAAGCTCTGTAAATTGTATCAATACGGTTTATAACAAAACATGCTGGAACGATGGTTACCACATCATTCATCACCTGAAACCGGGTATCCATTACACAGAAATGCCTGCTGAATTTTTAAAACGCAAGGATGATTTTGCCAATAACAAAGCCATCGTTTTCGACGGCATCCATTACCTGCATATTTTCACTTACCTGCTCACAAAACGTTACGATAAACTGGCTGCAAATCTTGTAAATATCAATGGCATGTTTACAAGTACAGAAGAAGCTATTGCATTAATGAAAGAGCGGACAAGAAAGATAAATTTAAATTTGACCACAAACAACTGAACACCAACCGCCGGAGTATTTCCTGCATAAGTCGTCTGCATTATGTCATTTGCCCTCGGTGGTCTGTCGTCTGTTGTCCGTGGTCTGTCATCTGCCTTCCATCTTCACCCCCTCATCGCCTTATAAGCATTAATCAACCCATTAGTGCTGGAGTCATGCGAGGCAATTTCCTGCTCATTGTCCAGTTCGGGTAAAATATGATTGGCTAATTTTTTTCCCAGTTCCACGCCCCATTGATCAAAACTGTAAATATTCCAGATAAGGCCCTGCACAAAAATTTTATGCTCATAAAATGCGATCAGCTGCCCAAGGCTGTAAGGCGTTATTTTTTTTACGAGAATTGAATTGGTGGGACGGTTACCTTCAAAAACCCGGTAAACATTTTCATTTTCTGCTCCATTCATGAGCGCTTCCGTTTGGGCGAAGAAATTACTTAATAATTTATGATGATGATCTCCAAGAGGGTTATGGCTCTGTGCGGGTGCTATAAAATCGCAGGGGATCAATGCTGTTCCCTGGTGAATGAGCTGGTAAAAAGCATGCTGCCCGTTTGTGCCGGGCTCGCCCCAGATAACAGGGCCCGAATGATATGTTAACCGGTCACCGTTTCGGTCTACGTATTTTCCGTTGCTCTCCATATTTCCCTGTTGAAAATAAGCTGCAAAACGGTGCAGGTATTGGTCATACGGAAGAATGGCCTCTGTTTCGGCGCCAAAAAAATTACGGTACCAGATGCCCATCAGCGCCATGATGACCGGGATATTTTTATCGAAAGCAGTTTCCCTGAAATGTTCGTCGGCACTGTATGCCCCTTTAAGCAGGTGTTCAAAATTATCGTAGCCGATGGTTAAGGCTATGGAAAGTCCGATAGCACTCCAGAGGCTGTAGCGGCCGCCCACCCAATCCCAAAATTCAAACATATTGGCCGGATCGATTCCAAATTTTTCCACCCCGGCCTGGTTGGTACTGAGCGCCACAAAATGTTTTTTTACAGCAGCTTCTGAACCTCCGTTATCCAGGAACCATTGCCGGGCCGTATGCGCATTGGTCATGGTTTCCTGCGTGGTAAAGGTTTTACTTGCCACCAGGAACAACGTTTCGTCTGCTGTTATTTTTTTAAAGGTTTCGGCTATATGTGTACCGTCGATATTGCTTACAAAATAGGTTTGTATACCATCCACCCAATAAGGTTTCAGTGCTTCGGTAACCATCACGGGGCCAAGATCGCTTCCGCCAATGCCGATGTTTACAATATACTTTATTTTTTTGCCGGTATGGCCCTTCCATTCGCCGCTGTGCAGGTTATCGCAAAAGGCTTTCATCTGCTCCTGCACCTTTTGTATTGCCGGCATTACGTTCTGCCCGCCGGTTGTAACCGGGAGCCCGCTGAAATTCCGCAATGCCGTATGCAGTACGGCCCTTTTTTCGGTACCGTTAATGATATCTCCGCCAAACATGGCTTCAATCCCTTCTTTCAGTTTGCATTCTTCTGCCAGTTGCAGCAGGAGTTCGAGGGTATTCTCTGTAAAAATATTTTTTGAGTAATCAAAGAGGATGTCTTCAAACTTAAGTGAAAACCGCTCAAACCGCTGCTCGTCATTAAAAAAGAGGTCCTTCATTTTCACCTGTTCAAAAAGGTTATAATGGGTTTGAAGCGCAGCCCACGCAGCCGTGCCGGTGGGATTTACAGATGGGAACATTCAGTATAAATTTTTGCAAATTTACTGTGATGGCGTCAAAACTCAATGGGCATGTTGTCATCATTGCATCATTGTGGTTAACTTTATGTTATGAAGATGTATATCATCAGTGGCCTGGCAGCCGACAGCCGTGTGTTTGCACATATTAAACTGCCTCCAAATTTTGAAGCAGTGCATCTTCATTGGATCGCTCCCCAAAAAAAAGAAACGCTCGCTTCCTATTCTATACGTTTGGCAGAAAAAATCGACAGTACAGAACCGTTCATTTTACTTGGTTTATCTATGGGAGGCATGATAGCCACTGAAATTGCCAAACGCTACCATCCGGCTGCCACCATCCTGTTTTCAAGCGTACCGCTCTCCTCGCATTTACCCAAAAGATTCAGGCTGGCAAAGAAATTACGTTTATACAGGCTGGTACCGGTATCCATGCTAAAGTCTGCCTCCATGATCAAAAGAGTGTTTGCCCTTGAAGAGCCCGGCGATAAAAAAATTTTACGGCAGGTGGTAAAGGACAGTGACCCCGCTTTTATACGATGGGCTATTGAAGCCATCCTCAAATGGGATAATCAAGAACTTCCGCAGCCCCTTTATCATATCCATGGAACAAAAGATGAAATATTACCATTTAAGAATACAAAACCCACGCATATAATTGAAAAAGGCAAACACCTGATGGTAATGACAAGGGCAGGGGAGATGAATGAATTTTTAATGGAGGTGCTCGCCAAATATTGAATGGCAGGCTTCGGTAATTACAGCTGTGCTGGTCATTTTACAACATATATTTTGCAGGTATTATCCTGTTCTCCTTACCCGATCTTACACAAAATACAAACCCTTTTTGAACAGCATAAGCACCGTATTGTCCTTTTTTATTGAGGGCCAAAAATCCTACCTGCAAATTTTTCGCTTTATTCCTGTCACGTTTCACAATACGCTCCACTGCTTTTTTGCAGGAAAGTTCGGGGCTGTAGCCCATACGCATGTACTCCACCACCAGGTGTGTGCCACAAATACGGATCACTTCTTCACCCACACCGCTGCTGGTGGCTGCACCCACTTCATTGTCTACAAAAAGACCAGCTCCAATAATGGGAGAATCACCCACACGTCCATGCAGTTTAAATGCCATCCCACTGGTGGTAACGGCCCCGGAAAGATCTCCCGCAGCATCCATGGCAACCAGTCCCATTGTATCGTGGTTGGCAGAGCCATCATCAAAAAAAGCCGGGGCAAACGGGCCGTTCTCTTTTTTATTTTCAATATTGATCACCGGTTTGTATTCACTTTTTTGCAACCAGGCTTTGTATGCCTTTTCAGCATCATTCGAAAGTTGTCGTGGTTCCAGCATAAAACCATTTTCTGCGGCAAACTGTTGTGCACCTGCACCCACCAATAAAACATGGGGCGTTTTCTCCATTACTTTCCGGGCCACAGATACCGGGTGTTTTATCCGCTCCAGTCCTGCCACTGCACCACAATTTGCTTTTTCATCCATAATGCACGAATCAAGCGTTACAATTCCATCACGGTCGGGGTAACCTCCCAGGCCCACACAGCAGTTGAGTTGATCTTCGATATAAACAGCGCCGGCTTCCACTGCATCAATTGATTTCCCGTTGGTATTTAAAATATTCCACGCCTCCGCATTTACCTGCATACCGCTGTCCCAGGTAGAAACAACAATAGGTTTTGTATTACTGAATGCTGCGTTTTTAAATGAAAAAAGCGGGGCAGCCAGGGCCGATAATTGCAGAAAATTGCGACGGTTCATAAAAATTCCGGTTGGTTCATAATAATAACTTAAATCATATTAAAAGTACCAAAAAGATTGATTCTCAAATGAAATAATCACTTGCAAACAGCGTTTCCCTGTTAAAATAAATATAAGAGCCGCCAGTTTTGATAAAAATAATGAGCTTTTCCATGGCTGGCACAGATATTGCAATTCACTCAAAAAAAATTCAAACAAATGAAAAAAATAACGCTATTAATGGTTGCAGCTTTTTTATTTGCCGGCTTTAACGCAGATGCGCAGGGCAAATCAAAATCGAAGGCAAAAGCTGAAGCTGCAAGAATAATTAAAGAAGAGCAGGCAAAGAAAGCCGCAGAAGATGCAGAAAATGACAGGCTCGAGGCAGAAGCGGCCGAAACTGCCAGGCGCGACAGGATAAGAATGCAAAAAGATTCTATTGACAGGGAAACAGCTGCAGAATTTACCAAAGACAGTTTACGGGCAGAAAAGGACCGTATGAATAAAGAGAGGGAAGAACATGAGCGCCTTGCCAAAGAGAAAAAACATAAGATCAATAAAAACCGCGATGATATCAACACTGCCGCAGGATTAAATGAATACCAGGGCCAGCAGGTAAAATCCATCAATGAGCAATACCATGCCAGGGCAA
Source organism: Ferruginibacter sp. (assembly GCA_049291115.1). Lineage (GTDB taxonomy): Bacteria > Bacteroidota > Bacteroidia > Chitinophagales > Chitinophagaceae > Ferruginibacter. The sequence continues at coordinate 11,445 of JBATOU010000027.1, read as the reverse complement.
AAGCCATTAAAGAAGACCCCGCACTTGGTGAAGAAGAAAAGAAAACAAAACTTCACGCCCTCAACAAAGAAAGGGTGGGAAAGATAAAAGGGATAGTGGGAAAGAAAAAAGCAGAAGCCTTGGAAAAATCAAGGAAAGAAATAAACGATGCCGATGATGAAGATGCCCATTGGGTAAATGAAGCAGGCGGCAAAAAACCAAAAAAGGAAAAAAAATCTAAAAAGTCTTAAGTAGGTCAATTAAGCATGAAAAAAAGTCCCGGTTAAAAGACCGGGATTTTTTATGCAGCTATATGCCGGTATCACCCGAATGGGTAATTGTTTCAGAACTAAAAACATCCAAAATTTACAGTAAAATTCAGATGTTATGAAGAAGCTATTTATGCTGTTCCTGTTTTCTATGTTATTTTTTACCCCGCAAGCCCAAAATGTGGGTATTGGTACCACCGATCCGCAGGCAAGGCTGCATGTAACAGACAGCAATGTGATCTTTACGGCACCAGCAGTTTCTGTTTCTCCAACTTCTTTTGCCGTACCGGTAAGCGGTGCAGGTGCAAGGATGATGTGGTTGCCCCAAAAAGCCGCATTCAGGGTGGGAACAGTGTTGGGCACACAATGGGATGCCGACAGTATTGGTACCTGGAGTTTTGCAGCCGGAAGGAGCGTGATTGCAAAAGCTGATTATTCAACAGCTTTCGGATTTACCGCAAAAGCTTCGGGTGTATATTCATTTGCACAGGGTTATGGCGCATTGGCAATGGGTGAAATTTCGGCTGCAATGGGCTTTAACTGCCGGGCCGAAAATACATCCACGTATGCTTTTGGCGATTTAGCTGTGGCAACCGGCAACAGGGCAATTTCTTTTAGTAACGGCAGCCATGCAATAGGCGATTACAGCACTGCATTTGGTACTGCTACAAGGGCCATTGGAAATTATTCGCTCACCACAGGAGTATCAAACCAGGCAAGAGGAAATTATGCTTCCGTGTTTGGGTTCAATAACAGGGCAAACGCCCCTTCTGCATTTGCAGTTGGTATTTATAACGACAGTACAGCCGTTTCACCAACTTCTGTAAATGACAATAACCCTCTTTTCATGGTGGGCAACGGCGATAGTGATGCGGCAAGAAACAATGCTCTTACAGTGTATAAAAGTGGGGTCATCATGGCAAAAAATGATGCCCTTGTCAATGCCAACCCGGCATCCTTTACAATGCCCGGGCCTTATTCCGGTACACGATTGATGTGGATTCCCGAAAAAAGTGCATTCAGGGTAGGTACAGAACCTTTTACAACAGGTTGGGTGCCCGGCAATATTGGTACCTGGAGTTTTGCAGCAGGGTATAATAATTTTGCAAGCGGCGAACATGCTGTGGCAATCGGCAAAGACCTTTCCGCTACCGGTACAAACAGTATTGTTATGGGTTATTTAAACAATGCAACAGGGCAACTTTCAATGGCTTTGGGGCATAACGCCGGCGCATACGGTGAGCAATCACATGCCATCGGGGGATACACCGTTTCTTCAGGAGATTATTCAACTTCTATAGGAAGCTTAACAGCGGCAAGAGGCTTTTACAGTTTTGCAGGAGGTTATTCAACAACTGCCTCAGGCTCGTATTCCAGTGCAATGGGCGCAGGAAATGTAAGCCGTGCCATGTATTCCACTGCTATTGGCAAATACAACGATTCAATTCCGGCTTCGAGCCCATCTTCCGATCTTGCGTCCAATCCTGTACTTATGGTTGGCAACGGCACCGATGATAATAACAGGCATAATGCAATGACCATTTATAATACCGGCTTTACAGAATTTAAAAATAAAACCACCGTAACTGCAAGCCCTGCAACGTTTACTTACCCAACTACTAGCACCGGTACAAAAATGATGTGGATACCCGAGAAAAGCGCTTTCAGAGTGGGCACAACAACAGGCATTGGATGGTTGCCCGGCAATATGGGCACATGGAGTTTTGCGGCAGGATATGATGCAGAGGCAAGGGGTAACTATTCAACTTCTATGGGCCGTGCGCAAGATGCCAGCGGAGAAGGCTCACTTGCCTTGGGAAATTATTCAAATGTAACGGGAACTAATGCTATAGGGATCGGTTACGACCTGTTTGTAAGAAGTGAAAAATCAGTCTGTATTGGCATACAGTCTCAAACATATAACAACAGTTTATTGTCGATAGGACTGGGGGCAATTTCTTCTGGGTATGAATCTATGGCAATTGGTAACGGAGTAAAATCTACCGGCGATTTTTCCACTTCATTTGGTGTTGGAACTGTTTCAAGAGCAATTTATTCAACGGCTATTGGGCGTTACAACGACTCCCTTATCAGTTCTAATCCCACACTCGATCTTTCTTCGAACCCGGTATTGTATGTGGGCAATGGCAACTCAAACACAGCCCGCAGCAATGCCATGGTGGTATATAAAAATGGGAACACAGATTTGAACGGAAATGTAAAAATTACTGGTAATACAGATATAAACGGCTTTACACAAATGGGCACTACAGCAGAAGGCGCTCCCTCTATAAAAATGAAAAAGATCACGGGTTATAATACACCTTCGAGTTTAAACCCAAACACCTGGACCTTTGTTCCCCATGGCATTGCCGATCCTTCAAAAATTTTATCTATCAGTGTTATCGTTACCAGTGGCAGCTATCAACTCCTGCCTCATTCACCTGATGCAGGCGCTTTATTTACTGTAAACACCGACCCCACCGGCGGTGGCGTTGGGCCAAGCATAGCTGTAGGAGTTAAGACCTCTGCACTTAGCAGCACCGTAATGGGAAGACCAATCAAAATTCTTATTACCTACGAAGAGTAAATCTCAAAATATAAAAACCCCGGTGAGCAGGTATTTTAAACTTAGTTCTTTAATGGAAATTCTTTCAGTACTGTCAAAAGATATTTCCAGAATTTTTGTACTGAACTGATCTGCACCCGCTCATCGGGCGAATGCGCCCCGTAAATATTAGGTCCAAAGGAAACCATTTGCATGCCGGGATAATTACCGCCGATAATACCGCATTCGAGCCCGGCATGGATAGCGTTCACATGTATATTATCGCCAAAAAGTTCTTTATAAATTTTTTCCATGAGTTTAATAACAGGTGCATCCGGTTGAGGTGCCCAGCCCGGGTATTCGCTGCCAAAACTGGTTTTGGCGCCGCAGCCTTCAAAAGCAGCTGTAATAGATTGTGCCAGGTCCATTTTTTCGGTATCAACCGAACTGCGGGTAAGGCATTGAACCGTGAGTTTACCATTTGCAATAGAAACCTTGGCAATATTATTAGATGTTTGTACAAGTCCTTCAATGCCCGGCGTCATCCGGTAAATTCCGTTGGGGCATGCATAGATGCCCCTTATAATGCTGTAAGAAATTTCCTGGTTTGCATATTTATCATTGGTTACGGTGGCTTCTGCCGAAACAGTGAGTGCCGCATCTGTAGCAAGGTATTCGGCCTTAATTACCTGCTCATAGTCTTTTATCTCATGTTTAACTGCATCTATACTTGATTCGGCCACTGCAATTACAGCAACCGATTCTCTTGGTATGGCATTGCGCAGGCTGCCTCCGTTAACAGAAGAAATATAAATGCCGTATTTACCGGCCAGTTGCCAGAGCAACCGGTTCATCAGCTTATTGGCATTGGCACGGCCAAGATGAATATCTACACCCGAATGCCCGCCTGTTAAGCCGGTGAGTGAAATTTTTAACCCGGCGTAACCCGCAGGAATTGATTCTTCAGGATAAGAACCTTCTGCCGTAACATCTATGCCACCGGCACAACCGATCGTAAGTTCATCGTCGTCCTCGGTGTCAAGGTTTAATAATATTTTACCATCGAGCAAACCGCCTCTTAATTCTTTGGCACCAGTCATCCCTGTTTCTTCATCAATGGTAAACAGCGCTTCAATTGCCGGATGAGCAATATCGGCAGATGCCAGCAGGGTCATAATGGCTGCCACGCCAATGCCATTATCAGCCCCCAGCGTGGTGCCCTTTGCCTTTACCCAATCTCCGTCTGTAAACATTTCAATACCCTGCGTTTCAAAATCAAAGCTGGTATCTGCATTTTTCTGGTGAACCATATCCAGGTGGCTTTGTAATACCACCGTTTGCCTGTTCTCCATTCCTTTGCTGGCTGCTTTCTTAATGATCACATTGCCCGCAGCATCGGTATAGGTGGGCAGTTGCAGCTTTTCACCAAAAGCCTTCATAAATGCAATTATTTTTGCTTCTTTCTTAGATGCCCTTGGTATGGCATCAATATCTGCAAAATAATTCCATAAGGCCCCGGGCTCTAATACCCTTATTTGTTCGTTCATAAAATATGGTTTTACTCAGTTAATATTATTTTTTATTCCCAAACCTGCTTGTCAATTTCGAGGTCTTTATGGCAGCTGTTGCAGCGCCTTACCAAAATACGGTACTGTTCCTGTGCCTGGCTGGTATCATTTTTTTCAATGGCCGATCCGATGGCAGCCAATGGTTTCTTAAGCTTAACATCCACGTATTCTTTGAACGGCTTTTTTAATTTACGGTGTGTGGGAAATGTATTGGATAGTACCTGCAACACACTGTCCATACCCGTGTAGAGCCAATCGGCATCTTTTAAATTACCGCTTTTAATATGTTCGCCCAGGGCTTCCTGGTAAGCCCTCAGGTCTATCATGGCCTCATCCAGGTCTTTAATGGTGGTATGTGTATATGCTTTTGTTTTGCTGCACGAAATGTTTAATGCGAGCATGATATACAAACTGAAAAATAAAAACTTCATAAGCGGTAACAATTTACGCTGCAAATATCATACAGGGCAAACAATATTTGCAAGGGAAACTATTTTTTTCTGAAATGGATAAGCACGGTGGCATTTTTTTGCTTACTCGATGAAATAAACACTTCATGCCTTTCTTTGTTGCCGGTAATTACCATCAGCGATGTATTAGGCGGAATAGATCCCAGGTTTTCGGCCACCATGGTAATTTCATGCTGCGGCTCATTTTCATTCAGTTCGATCTTAAAAACAAAAGGCTTTGCCGTCAGGCCTGCGCGGGAAACCAGGAGTTTGCTGTTATGATAGATGCTAACGGTATCGCCATCGACCTCGCCGTTGTCGTACAATTTCAATTCAAGCATGCTGGCTTCTGTAAATATCTCTTTTGCAATACTGTTTTTACGTTCGGTAAGCACAAGCGGTTTTATTTCTGCCGGTTTTCTCTCTTTTACCGTAATAATGGGTACTACCGGGCTGTTCTTGCGTTGGGGCAGCTTTACTTCAGTTTTTTGCCGCTGCTGAGGTGCTGTTTTGGGTGATAATAAAGGTTCCGGTGCTGTAATTTTTACAGGTTGCTTCACAGCAGGTGCAGGTGGCCCGGCTTTCTTTATTTCTACAGGTTTAACAATTGCTGTGGGTATACATTCGGCGATGCTGATATCATCCATGGCAAAATCGTTGCCGCATCCACCGGGGGCAAGATACTTTATTCTCAATTCCACCTTGCCGGCATCGGGCCCGGTTTCAAAGAATGCCGCATATTTGAGCCACAGCGGATCCGGCCTGTTTGCAATATACCCGGTATTGAATCCCCCAAGCTTCCTGCCGCCAGCGCTGAGGATTATTTCCACCAACGGTAAAGAAGGGATGCAACCATTGCTGCCCACGCAAATATTGATCAGCCACAGCGATATTTCATATTTTGTATTCGGTTTCAGCCCGGTAATATTCGTAATGAAAAAAGTACCCGGATCATAAGAAGCATTCACCAGCAGCATTTTTCCTTTTTCATCCCCGGCCGTATGGTCTTCTTTAAGCGGGTACCAGTTGCCCCAAAAACAAGTGGAGGTAGAGCTCGAAAAGCTCATATGCCCATCATCGGGGCATCTGTCGTTGATGACCCTGTAGGCCTTCAGGTCTGAAAGATTGTACAGTTGCGGATTTTCTGCTGTTCCAAAATCTATATTAACCACACGCCTTTTGTTAGTACAGTCATTTTGCTGCGCAGCCAGGGGCAGGGTTATAAAACTGCAGGCAATAAGAAGTATAAGGATGTGTAATTTCAGGCGCATAATGAGTTTCCAATGATTGTAATTGAAATTAACATAATCGGCGTTAATGCTTCAATAAATTATGTCATTGGTCAAATACACTGACCCGGGTATTCATTAAATTTACCAGTGGTTACCAGTTATTATTGGTGAACCTTACCAGGTCTTTCAGGGTAACCAGCCCTACCAGGTTGCCGTTTTCTGTTATTAAAAGAGATTGAAAACCGCTTTCTGAAAGGGTTTCAAGCGCTTTTTTAACTGTGTCGTTTTTACTGAGCGTAAAAACTACATTGGTCATAATGCTTTCTATTTTAAAATCCTGTTCAAGCGTTGTAAGGCTCAGAAATTTATTTTCGGTCATTTTCGCAGATATAAAACGTACCAGGTCCGATACGCTCACGATACCAATTGGTACGCTGCCATCGGTAACAGGAATATGGTGTACACCAAAATTGGTGAAAAACTGCGCTAATTGACTCAAACTGTTGTTTTTATTGGCCACTACCAGGTTGGTTGTCATAATTTCAGAGAGATGTGTATTTTTGTTCATATTGATGATTTTTTATATAGCAAAATTTGCGAATTATTACCTGAATTCATATGACATGGCTCATTGTTTTGCATGATTTGAGGCTGAACGCAGATAATTTGAAAATGCTTGGTATAATTGGTCGTTTTTCCTTATCTTTGCGCCCCGAAAAGTAAATCACTTTTCAACAAACATTTCCCACAGGGCTCAAAAAGTTCCCCGTCTGTTCGGGGGCGCCAGCAGGGAGTAACGATAACAAGTTATACAATGCCAAAGGTTAAAACCAACAGCAGCGCCAAAAAGCGCTTTAAAGTTACCGGTGGAGGTAAAATCACTTTCCAAAAAGCTTTCAAACGTCACATTCTTACAAAAAAATCTACCAAGCGCAAGCGTAATATGCGCAAAGATGGTGTGGTGGCCGATGCCAACATGCATTTTGTAAAACGTTTATTGGGCATGAAATAAGCCAAAAGAAAGAAATATCATCAACCTTTACCTTTAAAAAAAATTAAGATATGCCACGTTCAGTAAATGCAGTTGCCAGCAGGGCACGCCGAAAAAGGGTTTTAAAAGCCGCAAAAGGCTATTATGGCAAACGTAAAAATGTGTATACCGTTGCCAAAAACGTAATGGAAAAGGGCCTTACATACAGTTATGTAGGCCGCAAGGTGAAAAAACGCGATTACCGTTCACTCTGGATCGCACGTATCAACGCTGCCGTAAGGGCCGAAGGAATGACTTACAGCGAATTCATCCACAAATTAAATGCAAAAGAGATAGGGCTTAACCGTAAAGTACTGGCCGATTTAGCAATGAATGAGCCGGAATCTTTTAAAGCCCTGGTTAATTCTGTAAAATAATTTTACCCAAACCAACTGATAACCGCTTCGTTTTTTACGGAGCGGTTTTTTTATTTTATATATTTGCTGATTCAGATCACTCTAAAACGGCCTTCAACTTGAAAGGGATGAACAATACTTACAACGACCTGGTACAGCAAACTTTTAATTTTCCGCAGGAAGACCTTAAAGTAAAAGACAATTATCTTGAGTTCAACGGGCTCGATCTTAAAAAACTGATCGATAAGTATGGTACCCCCATGAAACTGAGTTACCTGCCCAAAATCGGCATGCAAATCAACAAGGCAAAAAAAATGTTTGCCAATGCCCTTAAGAAACACAAATACGAAGGCCAGTATCACTATTGCTACTGCACCAAAAGCTCTCATTTCAGCTTTGTGGTGGAAGAAGCGCTCAAGCATAATATACACCTCGAAACCTCCTATGCCTACGATATTGAGATCATTAATTCGCTGTACAAGCGCCGGAAGATCACAAAAGATATTTTTATTGTTTGCAACGGTTTTAAACAGAAAGGTTATACCAGCCGTATTGCAAAACTGATCAATACAGGTTTCAAAAATGTTATCCCCGTACTCGATAACAAAGAAGAGCTGAAGATGTACAAGCGCAGTATCAAAACAAAGGAACCGTTCAAACTGGGCATCCGCATAGCGGCAGAAGAAGAACCTTCCTTTCCTTTTTATACCTCCAGGCTGGGCATCAAGGCAAAAGATGTACTGGAATATTATGTAGATGAAATTGAGGGCTACGAAGATAAATTTCAGCTTAAAATGCTGCATATTTTCCTCAATAAAGGCATCAAAGACGATATCTATTACTGGTCGGAACTTCAAAAAAGCATTAACCTCTATTGCCAGTTAAAGAAAATTTGCCCTGAGCTCGACTCTATCAATATTGGTGGCGGTTTCCCCATCAAGCATTCCCTCGCCTTTAACTACGATTACCAGTTTATGATCAACGAGATCGTGGGAACCATCAAGAGCGCCTGTAAAAAAGCAAAAGTGCAGATGCCGGATATTTTTACAGAGTTTGGCAGTTATACAGTAGGAGAGAGTATGGCCCATATCTACAGTGTAATAGGCGAAAAAAATCAAAACGACCGTGAAACCTGGTATATGATAGATTCTTCCTTTATTACCACCCTGCCCGATACCTGGGGTATTGGAGAAAAATTTCTGATGCTGCCTGTAAATAAATGGAACAATGAATACCAGCGGGTGGTTTTAGGGGGTATTACCTGCGATGGACACGATTACTACGATTCAGAAGAACATATCAACGAAGTGTTCCTTCCAAAAATCAAGAATACAAACGGCGATGAAGAAAGTAATAATGAACCCCTCTATGTCGGCTTCTTTCATACCGGCGCATACCAGGACCAGATCAGCGGCTATGGTGGCATCAAACATTGTCTCATCCCTTCACCCAAACATATCATTGTAGGCCACGATAAAAATGGTAAAATGGCCGATTGGGTATACGCCAAAGAGCAAACCGCCCAGAGTATGCTTAAAATTCTGGGATACTAAGGCAGCAAAATTGAGCCCGGCAGGGTCATCAGGCAGGGTTTTGGCAATAAAAAGCCTGCAGAAACTATTTTACCCTGTACTTGCATAAGTGCGGGTTTTTTGTAATTTTGCAGCAATACTTCATCCACATTCTTTTTTCCATCGTCCTATACCGTTTTTATGTACTGATCCGGTATCCTGCATATAAACGATTGAAAATTAACTTAAATGAGATTGACAAGAAAATACCTCTTTGCCGCCTGCCTTTCATTGATAACTGCCAGCATGATTATTTCATGCCAGAAAGAATTGCATGGCGATCTTTACCCGCCGCCCCCGGTTGATACTACCGGCAATCAGCCCACCAATACTTCAAGAGACAGTATTTACATCAACAGCATTGCAAGAACCAAATTAAACGGTAGCCAGTACGACACAATGGTAAAAACCTTTTTTACCTACGATGCACAACGCAGGCTGAAAGGCTGGAGAGATTTTCCGGTAACCAATGCAGATTACCTGGAAAGTATGGAATTTACCTACAACGGAACCGATACGCTGCCATACCAGGCAAGGTACACACATAAAGACGTGGCTTCGCCAGATTCTGTAATTGAGATGCACTATTTCTTTTTTGATGCTGCTGCCCGAAAAACAAAAGACTCTGTTATAAAAATAAACAGCGCTTCGGCTGATAACGGAGGTTGGGTTGACCGTTATTATTACCCGCCCGGCAAATCGGTTACCATCGGCCGTTGGGAAGATATCAACGGCGTGTATAATTATGCCGATACTGCCATACTGGATGCCAATAACAATATCGTATCGGCAAAATTCTTTTCAGGCTCAAACTATGAATATATCCTGCAGTGCACTTACCAGTACGATAATAAATTTCATCCCTTTTCCAGAACAAATATTTACAAGGCCATTCCCAAAAACATTGGGGGAGGCTTTCCGCAAAAGTACAATGCCTTCAATAATATCACTTATCAAAAACTCAACTACTTTAATATTAATTATGTAGATGAGATCAGCAATACCATTACTTACAACAGGTTTGATTTACCTGCTATTATCGACAGGGTTGCAAACCATGGTAATCCCTACAGGTTGTTCCTTACTTACAGAAGTTTTAATTGATTTTAATGGCCTTTGGCAAAATTCATTTCCCCGGCCCTGATGGCAACAGGCAGGTCATTTTCGCGGGGAGGTACAGGACAATTATAGCCTGAAGCATAGGCGCAATAAGGATTATACGCTTTATTAAAATCGAGCAGCAGGCTGTTATTCTTTATGTCTTTTACATAAAACTCAAGATATTTTCCTCCACCATAGCTTTCTTCTCCGCTGGTAAGATCGGTGTAAGGCACAAAAAGGTAATCTTTATACTGTGGATTGTTCTGAAGATCCTGGCTCCGGTATACAGTAAGTTGCAGCGCCGTATCGTGTATTTTAAAATGCAGGGTGCCGTACCTGAAATACCTGGGTGTGCGCTTACCCGAGGTTTTCATAATGAACCCGATGGTATCGGTTATTTTAGAAAAGCGGGCAGTAACCCGGTATTGGGTATTTGGCTTAAAAAAACGGAAATAAGCCCGGTCGTGGCCTTTCACCACCTCATGTGTATCCACGTATTGTTTCCAGTAAGAGTTGATATAACCGGTATAGGATTTTTTTTGAGCGTTCAGCTGAACACAAAAAAGCACAAATACCGCTATTAAAGCAATTTTTTTCATCAATTCATCATTAACACGTTTACGCTTCTCTGGAGTATGTTAAAGGCGATCTCGGCCATCAGGTTCTCTTTGTCGAGCGTTGGATTTACTTCGGTTATTTCAAAACAGCAAACTTTACGGTTTTGCATGAACTTACTGATAAGGTCTTCTGCCTCCCGCTCCTTAAGCCCGTTGCTTACCGGCGTTCCGGTTCCTTTTGAAATGGAAGAATCAAGGCTGTCAACATCAAAGCTTACATAAATATCTGTACAGTCGCCCAGGTAACGGAGTACTTTGCGGCTCACATTTTCTGCACCAATACGGCGCAGTTCGCCGGTTGTGATCACCTTCATACCGTGCTTTTCGATCAGGGCCTTTTCTTCTTTTTCATAATCACGCAGCGAAATGAACACCACATCTTCCGGTAAAACCTTTGGCATGATCTTGCCGATTCCCTTCATTTCATCCCACATTTTTGCCGTTTTTTCGTCAACCTCATGGGTTTTGCATTCTTTATTGTCTTCGCCAATTACTGCTGCCAGTGGCATACCATGCATATTGCCCGATGGAGTGGTGTAGGGGGTATGCAGATCGGCATGTGCATCGATCCATATTACACCCAGTTTACTTTTGGGTTTGGCTAGTTTAATACCCGTAATAGTACCACCGGCAGTACTGTGGTCGCCGCTTAGCACCACGGGTAAAAAATTATTTTTGATCGTTTCACTCACCACCTTACTGAGCTTTTGGTAAATATCAACCAC
>JBATOU010000026.1:0-29224 GCA_049291115.1 Ferruginibacter sp. | reverse complement strand
GGCGTAGCCGAAGCGGAACGGAGCCCAATAGACTTGATGTTTTTTCACGATACATCCTGGGGGATAATCCACCAAGTGCATCATGAGGTCTTGCGTTGTTATAATCATCTACCCATACCTGTGTTACTTCTCTTACCTCATCGATGTTGTCAAATAGGTATGCATCTAATACACCGCCTCTGTATGTTTTATTAAACCGCTCTACGTATGCATTCTGTGTTGGTTTGCCCGGCTGTATGTATTTAAACTCAATTTCATTTGCCTCACTCCAGGTTCGTGCCAGCTTCGCAACAAACTCAGGGCCATTATCCATTCGTATTTTTTTTGGCTTACCATATCTGTTAGTTAAATGCTTTAGCACCCATATAACACGGCTGCTTTTTAGGGAATAATCGGTCTCAATAAATAATACTTCCCTGTTGTAATCATCAATCACATTGAACGATCTGAACTTAGTTCCATTACTTAATGCATCACTCATAAAATCTATGCTCCATGTTTGCGTATAGCTCTCCGGTAAAGCCAATGGTTCTTTTACTCTGGCAGGTAACCGTTTCTTTACTTTTCTACGTAAAGGGAGTTTCAGTTGTTTATACACCCGATGCAGCCGTTTGTGATTAACTATATGGCCTGCGTTTCTGATTCGACCATAGTACTTCCAAAAGCCGTCTAATGGGTGCTGCGTTGAAAGCGTTTCTAACCGCTTTACCACCCATTCATCATCCTTTATTGACTTGTACTGAAGACTGCTCCTGCTAAGCCTTAATAAACGACACGCCTTGCTGATGTCTTTAGGCCGCTCTGTTCGCAGCTCTTCGATAATTTTTCTTTTAATGCAAGGCTTTAAAGCTTTTTTTCAATAATATACTTAGCAGTATCCAATTCCATCGCCAGGTTCGCATACATCCGCTTTAACCGGCTATTTTCTTCTTCAAGCTCTTTGATGCGCTTAAGCTCTGTTGCCTCCATGCCTCCGTAACGTTGGCGCCATTTATATAAGGATGCTTTGCTTAGGCCGTATTCACGGGTAATTTCATCTGCAGTTTTGCCATTGTCAAATTCTTTAAGAATGCCCGCTATTTGAGCGGGGCTGAATGTGCCTTTTTTCATCTTTTACGTTTTTTAAAGTTACAAAATTTGTCTACTTTTAAAACGTACTATTTTTGGGGGAGCTTACAACAACAACAACAACACACATAGAAAGAATCAGAAAAAACATTGCTAAATTGGAACTAAAACCGGCTGACGTGGGATTTGTAACAGAATGATAATTAATGAGAAACAAAAACGTTAGTCAGAATTTTATAAAAACTTAGAGCTTAAAGAACATGACAGTTGAACAAAGAAACATAAGATTGGAGAATTCAAAAAGACGGTTGGCATATTTATCTCCATTTATAATTATTACAATTAATTGTATAGTAGCACTTCTTTTCGGACACCTTATAGGTAAATGGGCTTTTATACCAATAATTCTTATTGAATGGAGTCTATTTCTCTTTTTTACTATTCAAACTCAGGGTAAGACCCAATTCAAAATATGGATGGCTAAACCACAAGGAAGCTTATTTTGGCCAATTACAGCCATTATTATCAGTTTGGCAACATTGCCAATTTTTGTCAAGCATTTTGAGTTATTAAATTCGTGGACAATAATTCTACCTTGGTTGCTAATAGCATTTATCAATCCATTTTTGGAAGAATTTTATTGGCGCGGGTTTTTATTGGACTATACAAGCAAATGGAAAAATTGGTTATCTATTTTTGTTACAAGTCTTTTATTTTCTGTTAATCACTTTGTCTTTGCAATTAACTCTGACTTATTTAAGGGATTTCCAGTCTTTATTTCAACCTTAATAATGGGAATTATTTGGGCAATAGTATATAAGAAAACAAAAAGTCTACGATGGACGATATTTGCTCACTTTTTGGTTGACTTTTTAAACCTTTCAGTGCCATCATTCTTAGACCTATATAAACAAGGTTGGTGACAAAAACGAACGCACAACATGGGTATTGCTGCAAGCAAAGCGACACCCTAAGTCTGATTGATATTTTAGTAAAGTGAATATTAACGAGTTATTTTAGTTTTTAGAAAATTTTATAAAGGGCAAAGTATTTCGGCGTTCATCAATAAACATTTTCTTTCTCAGACTATGGGTACAGCCAACTTTAGCTTATGGAGCATCATTATATTATTTGGTGCAGTGCAAGGGTTCTTTTTAGCCCTTTATATTTTTTTGAAGAAAGAAAACAGAGCAGCCAATAACTGGCTGGCTTTTCTTCTTGTAGCCATTTCATTACATTTGGTTGAGTATGCTGCAGATATTACCGGACTTACCCTCAGGTATCCTGTTTTTATTGCAATTACATATCCATTGCTTTTTTGTATTGGCCCATTCTATTATTTCTACTGCAGCCATCTGCTAAACAAAAATTTCACAGTAAAACTAAAATCTCTAATTCATTTCATCCCATCTTTAACAATTTTACTTCTTATGCTGCCGTTTTATACAATGAAAGCAGAAGAAAAAATTGCTTCAATGAAAGTTCTTTCCAAAGAGAATGCATTGCAGGTTCCTGTTGAGCAGCTTATTTTCATGGGTGTTCATGTTTTCCAGACTGTTTTTTATATATACGTAGTACGGAAATTTATAAGTAAAAAAGTTCTTGAATTTAGAAGTTATTCTTCAGATGTAGTTGTTGAAAAAAAACTAAAATGGCTTAACAGCTTCAATCTTTATTTCTCTGTTTATTTATTGCTTTACCTGCTACTGGTTATATTACTTTCTGTTATTAGTAAATATCAAGTAGAGTTTGATTATGTTCTACTGCTCATTACTTCAGTTTCTATATATTCAATTGGCTATACTGCGATTAATAATCCCGAAATTTTCAAAGCCTTCCCCAATTTGGTTGCCAAACCTAGTGAAAATGAAAAAGAGCCAACCCCTCAAAGTGATATTGATTCTAAAAAGAACCCGGAACTAAAAGAACGGCTTTTGCAGTTGATGGCCACCAATAAGCCTTACTTAAAAAGCGACCTTAGAATTTCTGAACTGGCCGATTCCCTTTTTGTACCCGGTTACCAGCTTTCACAGTTAATAAATGATGAGTTTAAAATGAACTTTTTTGATTTTATCAACCGCTATCGGGTGGAAGATGCAAAAAAATTATTTATTGAAGGCAATCATAATTACAAAATACTTTCCATAGGGTACGAAGTTGGCTTCAATAGTAAAGCCACTTTTAATAGGGTCTTTAAAAAATTTACGGGCTTTACACCTTCTGAGTACAAACTTAAATTCGCTACAGAAGATGGAATCATTTCAGAAGACCAAGAATAATGAATTGATAATCAATGATGTTTAAAGTGTCATCTTCCCTGATACTTCTTTTTTGACTAAATAGTAGTCTCAACTTCTAAGTTGAGGCGACAACTGCTTTTCAGCAGTTTATGTTTGCCAAAAAAATTATGGCAAGCATTATCAAGACATCAGTCACTATTAACAAACCTGTGGGTAAAGTCTGGGAGCTTTTTATGAACCCTGACAACCTAAACCACTGGCTCACTTGTTTTATATCCATCACATTTTTAGAGGGTCGATACGGAGAGCCAGGCAGCCGTTACAAATTACTATTCAAAGAACGGGGGAAAGAAATGGAGTTTACAGAAAAGGTATTGCAAATTGAACCTTTACAGCATTACAGGTTTGATGTGCAACATAAAATGCTTAGCAGTGAAAACGACTTCCGCTTTATATCATTTGGAGAATACACGGAAGTTATCCATACAATACATCCCTTTCCAAAGGGCTTGTTCATGAAACTGATGATGCCTTTCATTAAAAAAAGCATAGAAAAAAGAATGAAGGATGACCTTACAAGTCTTAAAAAATTTGTTGAGAACCATTAACCGGCAGAAAGTATTTAAAAGCTGCTAATAAATAAAAGTGATGAAAAAAATCTCCATTCTGAAACTGATTGGTATTGTAATTCTTACAATGCTCACACTTATTGCCTGTGCTATTCTGGAAGTAGCAATTTATTCTTACTTGATTAATCCCAACCAGCCAATGGAAGTATATCAACAACATGCCAAATTCAGTGCACCCATTGTTGCTGGTGTGGGTGGTTTCATCATATTCTTTTTGGTAACAAGATACTGGAAAAGGAAAAAAACTGGCAACCTTAACCAGCTTGTATTTCTATATCCGTTTGTTTATACAATACTTGACTTAATCGTGGTTCTTATTGACGGTTCAGCGAATTGGAGTACATTTATTTATGTTTTTTTGCTGGCGTCGGGGGCAAAGTTTTTGGGTAGTTACTTAGGAGCAAAGTTTTCATAGAACTTAGTGAATTACTTAACGAAACAACAAGCAATCATGGAGGTTAATCGTATTATACGAACATATCTGAAAGACCCTAACGGAGTTACGTTAAACCTGATGGCACATATTAAGTAGTAGAATATGCCAGCAGACACAGCACAAATTTAGTAGGAAAAAATAAATTATCCCATTTTGGGAACTTTTATTATCTTTGACAAAACTTAAAAGTTGAGAATTATCGCAAAGAAGATTTTAAGAGACTTTTGGGAGACACATCCCGATAGTGAGCAGCAATTAAAGGCTTGGTATCAGGAAACCTCAAAAGCAGAGTGGACAAGTCCGAATAAAATTAAAATAGAATACCCTAGTACAAGTTTCTTAGCCGATAACAGAGTCGTTTTTAATATTAAAGGCAACCATTACAGACTAATAGTCAAAATTAATTATGACTATCAAATGATTTGGATTCGATTTATTGGCACACATGCCGAGTATGATAAAATAAACGCTAAAACTATTTTAAATGGACATTAAGCCAATTAGAACAAAAAAAGATTACGAACAGGCGCTTGCAAGAGTTGAAGTGATTTTTGATTCGAAAAAGGGAACAGATAAAGGTGATGAATTAGAAATATTGGGAATATTAATTGAAAATTATGAAAATGAAAAATTCCCTATAAGCTTTCCTGACCCTGTAGAAGCAATTAAATTTAGAATGGAACAGCTTGGTTATAATCAAAGAGATTTAGCCAATGTAGTTGGACTGAAAAGTCGTGCCAGTGAAATTTTAAACCGGAAAAGAAAGCTTTCTCTGGAGATGATTAGACAAATACATGACAGGCTAAATATTCCTACTGAAGTTTTAATTCAAGCATATTAAAAGCACTTCTGCCAACATTAGGCTTTATGCTAGTGGGCCAGACGGAATGCGTCTTTCATCTTCAGTACAAAACCAGGCAGCATAACCGGCCTTGACTTGCTCCGCTGCGTCAATTTAACTAACTTCATCATCAGTAATTCTATTGGGCTTCAGTAAGCCAGGCGGACGGAACAACAATGCCCACCTGCATAAAGCCTTGTACGTTGTGTGCTACCCTATTGACCATCACGGTTGACAAAAAATGCTTGACTTGAAACACTTTTCGATATCTGGCTACCTTTAAATTTATGCAAATGACACTTGCTGAACATCTAAACGACAAAACAAAAAAGGCAAAAGAGAAAGTTGAAACAATCAGCAAATGGTTGCTAGACGGTTCATTGCTAGCAGAAGAATTAATTGTATTTGCAGAACAAGCAAAAGACCCTGAGAAAGGGACTTGCATTGAAGCTATTGAGTTTGCAACACGACAAAACGTAACTATTGCAGACGAAAATGTTTTAGTTTTTGTAACAAAGACTTTGACAGAAACTGCACCAAGAGTAAAATGGGAAAGTGCCAAAGTAGTTGGAAACATTGCAAAACCTTTTCCAACAAAACTCACAAAACCAATTTCTCACTTGTTGACAAATGCTAAAGACAGTAGAACTGTTGTTCGTTGGGCTGCTGCATTTGCACTTGGAGAAATATTAAAACTAAAGACAAAACACAATAAAGACCTATTACCAAGACTTGAAGCAATCTGTCACAGCGAACAAGACAATGCAATAAAGAAAAAGTACCTTGACGCAATAAAGAGAACAAAGAAGTAAGCATAAAAGGGCAGCACACAACATGGGGCTTGCTGCTATTGCTGGCAGACGGAATAACAATCAACATTTGTACTACTATCAGCTAATATCGGGCCTGACCGGTTCTAATGAGCATTTTGTTGTAAATTCATCATCAAATTATTAATCGGCTTCAGTTGCAGGGCAAACGTTATAAAAATCAGTGCTGCACAGGCCCAATACTTTAAGCAAAAAAATTTATTGAACAGCCTCAAACATTCATAACTTACAAATATGAAAAAAGTTTTTCCCATTTTTTTTATTATTCTTATGTCTTGTTCAAACCAGGCAAACAATAAGATAAACCCGCAAGCTGAAAGTTCGGATAAAATACCAGGCAGTTCTTACGTGTGGACAAAACTATTAGACAGTGCCGCCTGGAAGAAAAAATACAATTTTCAACTGTTCAGTAACAGGGATACCCTATGGACATTCCATCCCGACGGAAACTGGTTTTCCAGCAATGGCATCAATTGGGAAAAATCACAACTCAGCAACCCCATTAATAACCATGCTTTCCTGGACTATGTACAGTTCAATGAAACTGTACTAGGGCTTGGTCATTTCGAGGGAAATATTGAACAATTCACTTTCGAGCCAGCAATATATAAAACGGTGGATTTTAAAAATTGGGTTACCTTTTCAAAACAAAGCAATTTGCCAGAGCGGTATTTCTACCATCCCTTTGTATTTGAAAATAAAATATGGATAATTGGGGGTGAATATAAAGATGCAAAGTATTCAGATATCTGGAATTCTCCCGACGGCATTAATTGGACAAAACAAAAAGAGGGCCTCCCTTTTGGAAAAAGAAGCGGAAGCCAAATTGTACTTTTAAATGGCAAACTATATTTGCTTAACAATGACGTTTGGAGTTCAACTGACGGGCTAAATTGGCAAAAGCTAACAGATGAAATCATAAAAGGCGAGCAATTATTTGGCTATTCGGCACAAGTTTTTGATAATAAAATCTGGCTGCTTGGCTGTAACAGAAATGGACAGTTTTCGAGCCAGGTTTTATTCAGCGCTGATGGCAAAAATTGGGAATCGCAAAATGCACCCTGGTTACCACGTGGCGGTATTGCAGCGACAGTTTATAAAAATAAAATCTTTATCACCGGGGGAAAGTATGGGGGCACACCCGATCATCCAAACTTCAGGTACGACAATGCTGTTTGGACACTTGAAAAGAAGTAAACCAAGAATGTCCACCGCTGATACTGGCCTTTTTGCTATGCGGGCGCACACCGCATCAACCAGCATTTGTAATACTGGTCATAAAATAAATAATCAATTGTTTTAAATAATTTAAAATGAGTTCAACGGCAATTTTAGCTCGTATTGTTGGTATTATATTCCCGGCATATATACTGCTAACTCATAAAAGAGTGAACGATAATATCAATAACGACAGGTTGCCCGTTCCTATTCCTATAAGAACAGTCGCCGTAAAGTATATCCAATTCTTCAACCAGGTATGGCACATGCAGCTCCCGCACTAAAATCCATACTTCATCCACTTGTTATAATCCATCATTTTCTTAACTTCACTATTTGTAATTTTATAGTTCGGCATCCTGCGCTGGTATATCAAACGGCAGGCAAATCAATTTACCGATCACATGAGCATGCAGCAAATACAAACAGATCTCCACTAAAAATATTTTAAACAAATTAACAGGCTATGGCAAAGCAAATCAAAAAAGAACTTCCCTCAAAACAGCGAGATGAATTACTCAAAACCCTGAAAGCCCGGTTTGAGAAAAATATGAACCGCCATAAGGGACTCGACTGGGCCAAAATACAGGCCAAACTGGTTTCGTCAACAGGAGGAGAAAAACTATGGTCGCTCAATGAAATGGAAAGAACCGGCGGGGAACCCGATATTGTTTTACTGGATGCTAAAGCAGGCGAATACATTTTTTATGATTGCTCGGCAGAAAGCCCTAAAGAACGCAGAAGTATTTGTTACGACAGGCAGGCACTGGAATCAAGGAAAGAACACAAGCCCGCAAACAGTGCTATAGATATGGCGGCAGATATGGGCATCGAAATTTTAACCGAAGAACAATACCGTGCCCTGCAGCAATCAGGAAGTTTTGATACCAAAACATCCAGTTGGATACTAACAGATCCCAGGATCAGGAAACTTGGCGGCGCACTTTTTTGCGACCGCCGCTACGACACTGTTTTTGTGTACCACAACGGTGCCGAATCTTACTATGCGGCAAGGGGATTCCGTGCTTGTTTAAGGCTATGAACTTTATAAACAGGTAAATTAAAATGACCGTAACATTCTTCGCAACACAGGCATTATTCAGAACCTGGCTAAAAAAGAACCATAAAAAGGAAAAAGAACTGCTTGTGGGTTTCTATAAAGTGAATAGTGGTAAACCTTCCATAACGTGGCCGGAATCTGTTGACCAGGCCCTTTGTTTTGGCTGGATAGACGGCATAAGACGATCTATTGACAAAGAAAGCTACTGCATTCGTTTTACGCCCCGAAATCCAAAAAGCACCTGGAGTACCATCAATATCAACAAAGTGAAGGAGCTCCAAAATGCAGGACTGATGACTACCGAAGGCCAAAAAGCTTTTGAATTAAGAAAACAAACTAACTCAGGTATCTATTCGCATGAAAATGAAACAGCCGTTCTTGCTGCTGATTTTGAAAAGCTGTTTAAAAAAGAAAAAGCTGCCTGGCTCTTTTTTAATACCCAGGCGCCCTCTTACAAAAAACTGATCACACACTGGATCATGAGCGCAAAACAGGAAAAGACCCGGTTGGCAAGGCTTGAAAAAACAATAAAAATAAGCGGGCAGCAAAAGCGGATCCTGTAAATGCGGCAACCTGTTTATCTTTGCTGTACAAACAATACTATGACCCCCGAAGAAATTGCAAACCTGCGGAAAGATTATTCATTGCATTCGCTTAGCGAAGATGAAGTGGCCCCCACCCCCATCGACCAGTTCCGAACCTGGTGGGAACATGCCGAAAGATCGGGTATTGATGAAATGAATGCCATGACGCTCAGCACCTGCGGCAACAATGGCATTCCCGAAGCAAGAACCGTTTTACTAAAAGCATTTGATGAGGAGGGCTTCGTTTTTTTTACCAATTACAACAGTTCAAAAAGCCGGCAGCTCGAAGAAAACCCTAACTGTGCCCTTCTTTTTTTCTGGAAGGAACTGGAACGCCAGGTGCGCATCAACGGCATAGCCGAAAAAATTTCTGCCAGGGAAAGCATCGAATATTTCGACAGCAGGCCGGCCGGCAGCCAGTTGGGCGCATGGGCATCACCACAAAGCCTGGTGGTGAGCGGCAAGGCATGGCTTAAAGAAACTTTTGACTATTATGCCGAGCGCTTTAAGCATGGCAAAATTCCCAAGCCACCCCATTGGGGAGGGTACCGTATCATTCCGTCGAAAATAGAATTCTGGCAGGGGCGCCCCAGCCGCATGCACGACAGGATCTGTTATACAAAACAGGATGCAGAAAACTGGAAGATCGAAAGACTGGCACCCTGAATAATTTTATTTTTTATTTCTCAAACAAAAAACAGCCGGTAAAATTTTACCGGCTGTTTCATTTATGATCCTTTATAATTATTGCACGCTTACTTTACTGCTGGCAATTCTTTTTCCGGATTTATCATACAAGGCAACAATGTACAAGCCTTTTGCATGATGGCGCAGGTTGATAACGGTACGCTGGTAAGGATCGCTGATGCTGCTCGTTTTTCTGTAAACCAGTGCACCCTTACTGTCGGTTACTGTAAATGTATACACATTGGCACCTGCGCTGTAATAAGCTGCATTGAAGAGCCCGCTATTCGGATTTGGCCAAATGAATAGTTGAGATGATGGTGATGCTTTTACAACCTGCGCTGCCGAAGTGGCCCTGCAGGGTAAACCGCTGGCATTTTCCACTGTTACAGTATAGCTTCCCAACTCATCGATATCTATTCCAATAAGTTTATCCTGGTTGCCGTTTATTACAGGTACATTGTCTTTATACCAGGTATAGAGGTAATTTCCGGCTGGTGTTACGTTGGCACTTAACTCAGTTGTAATGCCCGGCTGCAGATCTCTGTCGGGCGAGGCAGTAATGTTCACCTGCGGATTGGGGCTTACAGCAACAGCGCTGGCAGCTGAAGACGCCGTGCATCCATTGGCATCTGTTACTGTAACCGAATAGTTGCCGCTTGCCGAAATAGTAACCGCTTGTGTAGCGGCACCATTGCTCCACAACCAGGAATTGCCGGCAGATGCCGTAAGCGTTACAGTTTGTCCCTGGCAAAAACTGGTGGCGCTTCCTGCTGTTACTGTGGCATCGGGCAAGGGATTTACCGTAACTATTACAGGTTGTGTACTATTGGTACAACCGCTATTGGTAACGGTAACCGTGTAGTTGCCGCTTTGATTAACGGTTACAGATTGAGTAACAGCGCCATTACTCCAGGCAAATGCAGTTCCCTGCGATGAAGTAAGCGTTACCGATCCCCCGCTGCAGAAACTGAGTGGGCCGCCTGCAGAAACAGCAGGTAACGGAATAGCATTGATAGTAAGGGATACTGCTGTACGGGTGCTGCTTTGGCATCCGGTGGCGTTTTCTACGCTTGATGCATAATAAGTAACCGTTCCAACACTGTTAAGTACTGGGTTGGCCACCACATTGCCGCCAGTTGCCGCATCATACCAAACAAGGCTGAACCCGGAAGGTACCGTGGCCGAAGCAGTAAGTGTGGGTATGGCTGCGCCGTTGCAGATGGTTTCTGTTAAACTGGGTCCGCCAACTGGTGCAGCAGATGCCGAGCCTGTTGTAATTGATAATACAGCCGGCACTGTTTGGCAACTGCCATTAGAGGCCGCAACAGAAACGTTTCCGCTTAATGCACCCGGGCCGTAGTTCACCGTAATACTGGTGCTGCCCTGGCCCGAAACAATGCTGGCACCTGCAGGAACCGTCCAGGTATATGAACTGGCCCCGCTCACAGCTGCGATCGAATACACGATCCCGTTTTGAACCCCGCAAACAGCATTATTTCCAGTAATGGAACCTACTGCGCCAATACCGCCGCCGCCATTTGAAACGGTAACGCTAATGGCATTGGTACGGTTTGATACGGCATTCGTTCCTGCATTTTTCGCTCTTATCATACACCAAATCACGCTGCCGGCTGTAAGCCCCGTGGCCGTATAAGTATTGCCGGGAATATCACCGGCAAGCAGATCGAAATCGCCCGTTGTGGGATTTAATTTATAAATGTCATAATGAGTTGCATTGGCGCCGGCCGTCCATGAGAAATTCACTTCCCCGGCATTGCAACTGGTACCATTGGCAGAAAAACCTGTAACAGTATTGAGTATTTTAAAATTATTATCGCTGGCATCTGATATAGATCCGCTCGTTATTCTTACGATAGCGGTGGATGTATTGGCTGCGGGCACCGTCCAGGTCATGCGTGTGGTATTGGCTGCCACCGAACCAATGGTATTCCATGTGGCTCCGGCATCGAGCGAATACTCCACTGTTTGTGTGCCGGTAACACCTGCATTGTCCCATGTAATTGTTTCGCTGCTGCCGGGGTTGAAACTTTCTGTGCCGTTTGGATAGATCACTTCTATATAAGCTGCATCAACCGTCCAGCTCAAAGCATAGGCTTGTGCCGGCCCCGAGGCGATGGCAGTGCCCGTAACCCGTAAAGTATAAGTACCTGCAGCAGGGTTTTCAACCGTTACCTGCTCTATATTGCTTATATTATCCACTGCTTTGGTGGCTGCCGCCGCAGGTGTGGCAGGATTCAATATCCAGGGAAGATGGTTGTTGCTGCCATCTGTTACAAAGAGATCGAGATTGTTTACCAATGCCTGCGAAACATTGGCAGTAGCTGCAGGATCGTTCCAGGTAAGCATCACATTCAGTTTTGCGGCACCTGCCGGAACCACGATCGTAACGTCCCTTACCGCAGCCTGGGCCACATCGTTCAAAACATACCGGTTTTCCTCCAGTGTTTTTACAGCCCGGAGTGCATTGATGCGGCCAAAGCCAAAACGGTAGTCCGGCCCGGGGTTGCCAAGATCGGCGGCATTGTTGCACACAATATTTTTAATAAGCATCGATGGCGGCAATACATTTCCGTTCAGTTGTTTGTAGCGTTGTGCCAACAAGGCCACGGTACCTGTAATACCGGGCGTACTCATGGAGGTACCGGTAATGGAAGCGTAAGAGTTTAAGGGGGTGTAAGTAGAAAACACATTTGTACCCATGGCCACAATCTCTGGTTTTACACGCCCATCATGCACGGGCCCGCAACTGCTGGAACCCGAAAGGGTTTCGGTACTGGTGATATTTCCAACAACCAGGTTGTTTTTTGCTGCCTTTCCCGTACCTGTAATGGTTCCCCATCCTCCTGTGCAGGATGATTGGGCATTGCCCGATGAATGGCAATGGATATGATAAGCAAAATTATTCAGGTTAAGATCTGTATTTCTTGCACGCAGCGAATAAGAAGCGGATGCACCGCTAACACCGCATTGCACCCCAAGCCCGTCATGGTAAGAGTGGTTGCTGGAAATAAGCGTATGCGCTGGAATGGCGGTCGCCATTTCCACCTGCACATCATTATTGAACCCATTGTAAGAAAAAATGCTGGCATTGGGAGCCATACCTCTTGCCACGGGATTAATGATCCCTTTACTGCCAATAGTGCCCGATACATGCGTTCCATGGCTTCCGGCAGTTCCTGTTTCCACATTTGTTAAACGGCCCGAAGGCGAAAAATCGAGGTGCTGGCTGGCCACTTCATCCCATACACCAATGTTCATCCCATCTCCTTTTAAATTGCGGATACCTTCCTGCAATATATTCACCCGGTGAAGGGTACGTCCGGGGAGGTTTTCGGGCTGGTTAGGCGGATCAATGAATTCGGCCCATTGAACCCAGGGCTGCTCCAGTATATAATGTATTTTGTTTTGCGGTATACGCAGGGTGAACATCCGGAATACGGGTACATCCTCTAACAATATGCCCCCGGCAGTTAAGAGCGTTTGGCTGATATCGTTCTTTGAAACCAACTGGTAGCTATGAATATTCATATCAACAAACCCCGCTTGTTTTACCGCATGTATATGCGGCTTACCCTGCAGTACATCAGCCATGGCTTTTTGCCCGGCATTAAATAAAAAAATAGCCCGCCAGGGAAGGTTTGCGAATACTCCCCTGTTGAAATTTTTACTGATAGCAGCTGTGTAGGCAAAATTTGGAACATAATCTATGAGCTCCACTCCTGCAGACTTCAGTTGCTGCCTGAGCGCTACAGAAGGAATTTCATAAAACTGGATCACGAGGTAGTGTTTATCCAGGAACGCAGTTTTTAAAAGCACTTCATCAAGGGATGCCGGTTCCTTTTTGTTTTCGGCAGGAGTGAATTTACCACTATGCAGCCTGATACTGTAATCGCCCGGTTGCTGGGCGTTTGATAAAAATGGAAAAAGAAACGCTGCAAGCAGGATGAGCGTTATGCGCAGTAAGGTTTTGTTGAACATTTTGCAGGAATAAAGGTTGAAAATAGGACGGGAAATTAATGCTTTTTGGCCAGAATTGCCTTTTTTTATACAGGCTGTTTTACTAAATGACCCGCCAGTTTCCGGCATGGATGATTTCGCCTGAAAATGTCTAATTTCGGCTTAAAAGAATCAATGAAAGAATCGCTCCGCCTGCGCAGTCTTTTTGAAAAACTTTACGATGGAGACCCCTGGATCGACATCAGCCTCCTTGCTGTTTTAAATAATATTTCTGCAAAGCAGGCAGCAGCCCGGCCATTGCCAAACTGCAACAGCATTTGGGAAATTGTTAATCACCTGGTTTGCTGGCGGCAGAATGTTTTGCAGCGCATCGGGGGCAAGGCCATTAAAACTCCGGCACACAATTATTTTGAACGGGTAAAAGATACTTCAGAAAAAGCCTGGTCTGCTGCTTTAAGAAAATTAGAAACCACTCAAACCGAATGGCTTGCTGTGCTGGGAAAAATGAAAAAAGAAGATTTTGAAAAACGCTATGCCGCCAATAATATGACTCATTACGAGCATATCAACGGCATATTGCAACACGACAGTTATCACCTGGGGCAAATTGTTATGCTTTCAAAACTTGTATAAATTTTGGCGATCAATTTATAAAACACAAAAAAGCCAAACAATCCATGCATGGCATGATCAAAAAAAACAACTTAAAAAAAGCAGCACTTGCAGTGGTGATCATGCTAAGCTGCATGGGTTCAGCTGCTCAAAAAAAACAGGAGGTCGTTCAGATAAAGACCACCTACGGCGAAATTTTGGTATGGCTCTACAACGAAACGCCCCAACATAAAAAAAGTTTCCTCCAAATGGCCAGGGCGGGTTACTGGGATTCGCTCAGTTTTAACCGGGTGATCCCAAATTTTGTAGCGCAGGGCGGCTGCCCCGATACGCCAGAGGGATTTAAAGACAGCACCATGCTTTTAGCGCCCGAATTTGACAGCAGCCTTACCCATGAATACGGGGCATTTGGCGCCGGCAGAGACGACAATGCAGCTATGATGAGCGCCCGCTGCCAGTTTTATATTGTACAAAATAAAAAGGGCCTTCATCGCCTCGATAATAAATACACCGTTTTTGGAAAAGTGATAAAGGGCATGGATGTAGTGGATACAATCGTACAGCTTCCAAGAAATAAGGAAGATGCACCATTAAACAAGGTTAGCATAGATATTAATGTCATTAAACTAACAAAAGGGAAGCTGAAAAAGATGGGAGTACATGAACAGATTCCATTACGGGAATAATCTAAGTTAATATCCAGCCAGAAACATTCCGGAAAATGGATCGCCTGGTATCAACAATAAATAAATGTAAAAAATTACAGCAGGGCGTATCTTAAAACTACGATATTCACGCAGAGGCGCCAGGGGGCAAAGCCGCAAAACGCTTCTTTTCGGCTTAAATTATTTGCGTCTCTGCCTGAAATGATTCCTGCGGTTACTTTTGGGATACCTTCTAACCATTTAAGCCCTCCTTTTCCCTCCGCTTTTGGAGCCAGTCTTTTTCTTTTTCGGTTGTTAAGGCCTGGATCATCCCCGTAAAAAAAATAGTGAGTACCGAGCCCACCAGCATCCAAAACTGGTAGCTGTTGTATTTGGCCGCGTTGGTATAGTACTTTTTGGAAAATAAGATCATATCAGTACCAAGTGTGTACACCCAAAGCAACAGGGCCACAGCAAAAACTGCCAGTGAAAAATATTTTGCCAATGCCGAAGGATGGCTGAGGGTGCGTTTAAAAAAAATTGTGAACACAGAAATGAATAAAAGCGCCGGTGCCGCCACTATAAAGATCATAAAGATGTAAGAGGCCCAGGGTATATAATTGAAGAGGCCAAACAGTAGTCTTACCGCCAGGATGATAAACGCAAATACAAGTAAAAATCCGAGGAACAAAAGAAATATTGCGCCGGAAAGCTTGCCGTATTTTACAAATTGGTCGTCCATTAAAAATAACTGAGTTTTGTTTTGGGAGTAAGGCTGAGCAGGCTCTGGTACATTAGTTTTATGGTATTTTCAATATCATTCTTATGCAGCATTTCCACCGTGGTATGCATATAACGCAGCGGTATAGAAATCAATACAGAAGGGCAGCCATCGTTTGAATAGGCAAAAGAGTCGGTATCGGTACCCGTACTGCGGCTTACTGCACGCAACTGTACGCCTATTTTATTTTTAGAAGCCACCTCCTGTACAAAATCGAGGAGTTTATTGTGTACGGCCGGGCCATAACACAATGAAGGCCCCTTGCCGCACACGCATTCGCCTTCGGTGATCTTGCTGATCATTGGTGTGCTGCTGTCGTGTGTTACATCGGTAATGATGGCCACATCGGGTTTTATGCGGTGGGCGATCATTTCGGCGCCCCGCAGGCCAATTTCTTCCTGCACGGCATTCACTATATATAAACTATAGGGTAGTTTTTTCTTATTTTCCTTAATAAGCCTGGCCACTTCGGCGATCATAAAACCTCCAATGCGGTTGTCAAATGCACGGCCAATAAGATAGCCATGTGCCAGTTCTTCGTAACCATCCACATATGTTGCCACAGCTCCCACGTGCACACCCAGGGCTTCCACTTCTTTTTTGTTTCTTGCCCCGCAGTCGAGCCAGAGATTATCTACTTTAGGCTGGGGTTCTTTATTATCATTATTACTTAAACGGGTATGTATGGCGGGCCATCCAAACACGGCTTTAACGATCCCTTTTTTGCCGTAGATATTCACCCGCATGCTGGGCGCTATCTGGTGGTCTACGCCGCCATTTCGCTTCAGGTATATAAGACCCTCGGGTGAAATATAATTAACAAACCAGCTTATCTCATCGGCATGCGCCTCTATCACCACTTTAAATTTCTGGCCCGGATTAATAATACCCACCGCCGTACCGTATGGATCTGTAAAAAATTCATCGGCATAAGGCTTCAGGTAATTCATCCATAGTTTCTGGCCACTGCTTTCGAAACCCGTTGGAGAAGAATTGTTGATATAATTTTCGAGAAACCCGTATGCTTCCTTTGTAATGAGCGATTTTGGTTTTGCCGCCTTTGCCATAATAATAGGTTGTTTTGCCTGCAAAAATAATCAATGCAGGGCTTGCTTCCATAAATATTATACAGTTGCCAGTAAACTGGCAAGCAACGAAAACAGCATGAGGCCATCTACCACGAAATAATAAAAAAAATAACCCCTTTTGCGGAGCGAAAGCTGGTAAACAAACCATACCAGCAGTCCTGTAATGAAAAAAGCAGCTACCTGCGCCCCATCATCGAAATGGATGCGCACAAACAGTCCTGCAGCCATATATAAGATAAAAAGGAGGTACATGGCTATCCTGAGTGCCTTAGGTGCTGCATCGGTGGCCAGGCTGCGCAGGTTGCGTATCTTGTCTATTTCCTTATCACGCATATCGAAAATAAGGGCCAGCATCATAAAAAAGAAAAATCTTGCTGCCAGTAAGATCAGTACTGCGGCAACATCATCTTTCAGCCCCGGCACTGCCGGAATAACGGTGGTTACAAAAGCCCAGGTAAATGCCAGCAGCACTGTTTTTAAAAAACCTGCTCTTCGTGCTTTTAAAGCAAAGGCAAAAGGCCAGAGCGGCAGAGAATATAAAAGGGTAAGTAAAATTGAAATACATACATACACCCAAATTGACCTCACAAACCAAAGAAAAAAAAGCATCAGTAAGCCCGAAAAGAGTGAAAGGGAAATTGAAAAAATATTCTTTCGTGCAAAAATCTTCCAGGAGATCTTGTTTCTTTCAAATGAATATTTACTTATGAGCCAGTAAAAATTATAAGAAGCGAGGGTGCTGAAAAAAATAAAAAACAACAGCCAGGCATTCAACTCCAGGCGCAGGAGTATGACCGTTTGCACGCACATGGCCACGCCACAAAAGGCAATAAAAATAGAATGAGACAGGATGAAATGCAGCCAGCGCATTATTCATTAAGCAGGTAAACCGGGCCCACCGAAATAATATTGCTTTTGTTTTTAGCCTGGTCTTTTACGTACACTTCGTAAAACACGGTATCATAGTAAGGCCTGGGAAGCGGCCTTGGCGGAGATCTGAGCAGGTCATGTCCACCCTTAAAATCAACCGTAACGTTCACGTCCAGGTTTTTTTTACTTATGCCAACAATTTCGGGAAACAGTATTGAGTCGAGCGTAACAGGGTCATTACGTAAGTTCTTTACATACACATAAGAGGTATCTCCAAAATCGCCTTCTGCATCGGTAAGCTTTATCGTAAGCTGGGGTGTAACAACATTGGTAATAAGGCCGCCATTGAAAAAATCGGGGGAAAGACTTTTGAATTTAATTTCGGGAACCGTATTAAATTTATCTTTCGAACAGGCAATCAGCAGTACCCCTGCAGCTATGATACACATCAACTTTTTCATACTTCAAATTTAATGATAAAAATACAATTATACCGCTTAAACAAAATTCCGGAAATTTGCCTGGAATGTTTCAGCCCTCACCTGATATTAAGGATACTTTTAACATACTGAACGCTGCTTCAAAAGCGGTTGTACTGGATGTTTTTTTATTCCAGTTTCAAAACAATCCTGTTTACCGGCAATACTGTACCCTCCTGAACAGGTTGCCTGAAAACGTGAAGGAAATTACAGATATCCCCTTTTTACCCATCCGTTTTTTTAAATCGCAGCAGGTTAGCAGCACAGCCTTTGTTCCGGAGCTTGTATTTGAAAGCAGCGGTACCAGCGGCAGTATCAACAGCCGGCATTTCATAAAAAGCAAAACCGTTTATGAAGAAAGTTTTCTGAGAACATTTGAACAATTTTACGGCAACCCTTCTCAGTACTGTATCCTGGGCCTGCTCCCTTCCTATCTCGAAAGGGGAAATTCCTCGCTTGTGTACATGGTTCAAAAACTCATTGACATATCCGGCCACCCGGCAAGTGGTTTTTACCTGCACGATTTCGAAAAACTGAAAGAAACCCTGATCCGCAATGAGGCACAGCAACAAAAAACAATTTTAATAGGGGTTACCTATGCACTTATAGATTTTGCTGCAGCCAATAAGCTTAACCTTGAGCACACAATTGTAATGGAAACCGGCGGCATGAAGGGCCGAAGAAAGGAAATGACACGGGGCGAAGTACACGATGTTTTAAAGACAGCATTGGACCTGGGGGAGGTACATTCAGAATACGGTATGACAGAACTACTGAGCCAGGCCTATGCCAAAAAAGACGGCATCTTTGAAACGCCGCCCTGGATGCAGGTCTTACTGCGTGCCGAAGACGACCCCTTTGAACTGACAGCCAATAACAGCATTAAAAATATTGCTACCGGCGCTGTCAATATCATTGATCTTGCTAATTTATACAGTTGTGCCTTTATAGCCACCGATGATGTGGGAAAACTATATCCCAATGGTAATTTTGAAGTGCTGGGGCGGCTCGACAACAGTGATATAAGAGGTTGCAGCCTGCTTAGTATTTAATATCAGCGCCGGGTACTTTTCAGGTATTTATCGTGCACCACTTTTTGAATAGGCTCATGATTTACCTTGCTTTCGAGCCAGGATACAATATCGAGATAGGCGAAAGCACGGGTCTCAAAACGGTTGTTCTCATATTGCTTGATCCGCTGCAGAAATTTTTCCAGCTCCGGCTGCAGCTTTTTTACGGGTACAAAGAAAGAATGCTGCAGGAATTTTAACACCTGTTCTTCTATTACCGACAGGTTATCCATTTTGGCCATAAAGCGGTAGGCCGATTTTACCAGGTGTTCAATAATATCTGCATTGCCCAGTTCATAATGCGCAATGAGGTGCAGCAGGCGGGCATAACACTGCAGGTCGTTGCGCAGGTCAGGGGTATCATTAATGATCTTGCGCAGGTAATCGATGCAGGTATTGTAATCGCCGGCGCCAAAATGAAGCGTGGCCATCTTATAGTTGAACACCAGCACCCGGTGCCTGTCGAGATACAATTCGTATTCATCCAGTTTTTCTTCGGTATAAGGGATCAGCGAAAGGCCTTCTTTAAAAGTACCCATACAGATATGCCGGTTGATGCGGGCACTGGTAAGGTAAACAAACGCCTGCACCTTGTTATTATCATGTTTTTTTGCCGTTTCAGATTCGGAGAACCTGGTAAAAGCATCAAGTGTTTCATCAAATTTCTTAAAGTTGCGCAGGTCAAAATGAGCATTCATCAGGTTATGCATGCCCTTGATATAGTGCCCGGGTTCTATATCGATCATAAAAGGCTGGTCGTTGAAAAGGTCCACCCATTTTTGGGTATACCGGTAGTACATTAAAAAATCCTGGCGGATAAAGGCTTCCCAGCAATGACTTTGATACAGGTAAAGGCGCTCATAAAAACCTGTAAGTTTAAAGGCATCGGCAGGCAGGTTATCATAAAAATATTTTTTTACCTGTTTCTCATCGTCTTCATTGCGGGCATGTCCATATTTTACATACCAGCTGTATAATTTCAATGCAAGATTGGAAAGCTGGGTAA
This sequence comes from Ferruginibacter sp., assembly GCA_049291115.1. Classification (GTDB taxonomy): domain Bacteria; phylum Bacteroidota; class Bacteroidia; order Chitinophagales; family Chitinophagaceae; genus Ferruginibacter. The sequence continues at coordinate 9,103 of JBATOU010000026.1, read as the reverse complement.
TGGTAACCCTTTTTTTATTGATCTCGTAAGCTTCGGCGCTCAGTTTATCTGCACGGTCCTGCATACTGCGGGTGATATGCAGGGTCTCAATTTTCTTTTCGAGCGAAATGGCCTGGATCAGGAAACTGTCCTGGTTATAAGAAACGGCCATATCCTTCACTTTTTCTAAAATTTTGAGGCTTTGATGGTAAAGGCCTTTGTTGTACAGAATCCTGGCATAATCGAGCTGCTCATGCAACTGCAGGTCGATGCTTTCCGAAACCTTTATCACCCGCAGGCTGGCCAGCAATTGCTTGTATAAATGACTTTTGAGGTTTGCCAGCTGGGGTTTTTGGATAGAACGCAGTTTTTTGAGCAAAAGGTTCTCATCATAGTCGTCCAACTTGTCCAAAGCATCAAAAAGTTCTATGATCTTGAGGTCGTCTTTGGCAGAATTGCGTTTGATATAGAGTTTAAAATTCCTTTTCTCCGCCTTTTCGAGGGACTGAATCAGCTGAAATAATATGTCGGCAGAGCGGTTGGGCATAATCAAATTTACGCTTTCAAATGCAGTACTGGCAAGGCTTTTACTTAAAACATTGAGCTTTTAGCATAATAAAAACACCAAAAACATGATTTCGGGGTTCTTATATTCCAGTCTATTTTCGTTTTGGAAAAAGAGAACATGGTTTCTCAAACAGCAAGCAATCGAAAAGAGGCGCAATCGAAAAGGCCGTATCGCCGGGGGCGAAACAGCGGCAAGATAATAAAAAATTAATACGGGCAAAAAAAGCCTTCAAGTTTTTTTCATATGGCAAGCAATCGAAAAGGTCGCTCCGTTTCTACGGAGGGACCCTTTTTATTTTTGGCCTTATACTACCGGAGCATATCTCAAAAGTGCAGTTTTCACGCAAAGGCACAAAGGGGCAAAGACGCAAAGCGCTTCTTAGCATGTTAATTTCTTAGCGTCCTTGCGTGAAATGCCTCGTCAAGTACATTTGAGCTGCCTTCTGGTAAATTTGTTTAAATAGCAGCATGGCCCGCATAAGTCATTAACTCAATCCTGGATATTTACCTATTTCACGGCGTCAAACCAAACTTTCGCCGGATCGTTCCAGTCGCCGTTATAATTAATGGTAAGTTCCTCCCCCGCTTCTATCCGCCGCACGGTCTTTACAAAAATGGTACTGTCCTCAAAGTCCATAAAATATTCGCAGTTACTTGTGTAGCTATGGTTATAAACAGGTATATAGCCGAGTGCCATACAGCATTTATTTTTGCGTGGGCCCCATTCAAAAATATAATCGTGCAGCAGGGTTTTATCAAGATGCTCCCGGTCTTTTTTATCCATAACGATCACCGGGGCCACTTCAATGACCTCTCCTTTTGCAATGGGTTCGTGCGTAAACACGCCCCTGCCCTTGTTGTTTGACTGGTTGATATAAAGAAATGGTTTGATCATGTTGTAGCCAGGCGGCACGCAGTTGCTTTGCCGTAAATGCTGCCTGCTCTTTTGATAAAATTAAATATTAAGTACGATAGATTTGGTTTATTCGACAAACTGTAATGTATCAGTTTGAAATTTTCATTATAATTACTATCTGAACCACATAGCTCATAGGACACAAAGAAGGAAACACCCAGGGATTTACATGTGAAATCTATGTATCTATATTCTATGTGGTTGATAATTTCAAACTGATACACTACTCTACAAACCCCTTTATTGAAAATACCAATGCTGGCCTCATTTATGCTCAGCCTCCTTTTCATAATTCTTATTTTACTTTTCAGCAATGCAGTTATATTTCTAATCGCATTTCTAACAAATTGGGCTTAAACCCCGCTTTCAAATAAGCGTTTTTAGCAATTGTATTTTCTTCGTACACATCTAACCTCACTTCTGTTAAGTTCCGGCTTTTGGCCCAATCTATAAGCGCCTGTAATATTTTTTTATTGATGCCCTGTCCGCGAAACGCCGGTTTTACATACATGAAACCCAAATAAGCGTATTCGCTGTATTTCTGGTATGGTTCTGCCGGTAAAATTTTTGCGTAGCCCGAACCTGTAATTTCATTATCAATCACGGCTACAAGTACCACTGCTTTTTCAGCTTTAATAAGCCCCATTAAATCGTAGTAGTGAATTTCGCCTTCTTTCAGGCTGTTATCAAAAGGCCTTTCGGTTTCTATGATCCCCATTTCGAAACCCAGTAATATTTCAATTTCGGCTTCAACTGCTTTGCGTATCTCTATTGTCATTTTCCGAAATATTTCTGTTAATGATCTAATTAAATTTCCGGGCTATTTTTATAATTGTAAGCAACAGGGAGGATGTTTTACCTGCAAAGTTTCCGGTTTAAAATTACTCAAATGAACTAAATTGCAAGCATCAAAAATAATCAATCATTTTATGCCGGCCGAACTGGAAGAAATACCGTTGCAGCAGCAGTTTGAAGAGATCATCGTATCGGATAATACGCTGGAGGTAAAAGAATTTCTGAACAACCAGAACATCAGCGATGTGGCCGAGCTTATTTACGAAAACCAGGATTACGAGCTGCAGATCATCTCCCTGCTTTCTATTCACCGGGCCGCCAGTGTGTTCAAGATCCTTGACCTGGGCGAACAGAAACGCATCATTAAAAACCTGCCGGCGCTTAAATCGGCCGAGCTGCTCAACGAACTTTCGGCCGACGACCGGGTAGATTTTTTTGAAGAACTGCCTACCGGAACCGTACGTGAACTGGTGAAGATGCTCGACCCTGAAGAAAGAAAGATCACACTCGAAATGATGGGCTACCCCGAAAACAGCGTGGGCCGCCTCATGACACCCGATTACATCTTTGTGTACGAAAACAACAGTGTGCAGGAAGTGTTTGAAACCATCCGCCGCTATGGAACCAATACAGAAACCATTGATGTGATCTATGTAATAGACCACAAAGGCGAATTGCTGGATGATATCCGTATACGTGATTTTTTACTGGCTGCACCCGAAGTAAAAGTGAGTGAGCTGATGGACGACCGTTATATTTCGCTCAATGCAAACGACGACCAGGAGCTTGCCAGCGAAGTTTTTAAAATGAATAACCGGGTGGCCCTGCCCGTAGTGGATGAGCATAAGATCTTGCTTGGTATTGTAACCATTGATGATATTCTTTGGGTGGCACAGGAAGAGTTTACAGAAGATATTCAGAAGATAGGTGGTACCGAAGCACTGGAAGAACCTTATCTCGATATCAGCATACCCAAACTGCTGAAAAAACGTGCCGGCTGGCTGGTATTGCTTTTTTTTGGAGAACTGCTCACTGCTTCTGTGATGCAGTATTTTGAACATGAAATTGAAGCGGCCACTGTACTTACCCTTTTTATCCCGCTGATCGTGAGCAGCGGTGGTAACAGCGGATCACAAGCATCCACGCTTATTATACAGGCCATGGCGCTGGGTGAGCTTGGTTTTACCGACTGGTGGAAAGTGATGCGCCGTGAGCTGGTGACCGGTTTTCTCCTTGGCACCATCCTGGGATGTATAGGGCTGCTCAGGATCTTTCTTTGGCAGAACCTGCACGTATATGATTACGGCACACACTGGCAATTGATAGCGCTTACCATTTTCTTTTCGGTTTTGGGCATTGTACTTTGGGGAAGTTTAGTGGGGTCAATGCTTCCGCTGCTGCTTAAAAAATTCAGGCTCGACCCTGCGGCATCTTCCGCACCCTTTGTGGCCACACTGGTGGATGTAACAGGGATTGTTATTTATTTTTCAGTGGCGTATTTTTTCTTAAAGGGGATATTGCTGTGATTTTTAAAAATGTAAGATCTTCGTACTATTTTCCAGAAATTTTCTGATACATTTCATTATTAAAACTGGAACATATTGAGCGTTCATTAATTCATCAGTTTCTCCATTGAATATTTCATACCAAAACAAAAAATACTGCCGCCCCTTCGGGGCTGATTTCTCATACCAATTTGATCTATAAAACTGTTGCCCCTTTGGGGCTGCCATTTTTATACCAACCACCATATAGTAAAAAACATCCCAAAGCCCCGAAGGGGCGATAGTTTTATAGTCACCGAAGGGGTGACAGTTTTATAGCCCCGAGGGGCGATAGTTTTATAGTCACCGAAGGGGTGACAGTTTTATTAATATCAGAAATGATCTTCCTCATTCATACAACAATCAAACAAATATTTCTCATCATACGGAACCTCAAATTTCTTCAACAAGTCAAGGTATTCTTTCTTAAATGACCTTACCCGATGATGATCTTCCTGGTTCAATATATAATTATATACATTAGATATTTGCGAATGGGAATAAGAAAATGCCCCATACCCCTCCTGCCAGCAAAACTTTCCTTTTACCAACCTGTTATCAGTAATAAAGTTGGTTGAATTTGCCTTAATATCCCGAACCAAATCTGAAATTGCCATCGATGGCCGTAGCCCAATAAATGCATGAATATGATCGGGCATGCCATTTACAATAATTGGCTTTTGCTTCAGCCCCCTGATGGTACCTGCGATGTATTCATTTAACCTGGCGCTCCAATTTCTATCTATAAGATTTTGTCTGCCTTTAACTGCAAAAACTACCTGAATATAAATTTGCGAATACGTTCCGGCCATGCGCTAAAATTTGACCTCAAAATATCAAATCCCCTGAATGAAATTTTGGTGAAAAAACAATTTTTCGAAGTATTTTCAACCAAAACTTCAGATATACCGGCAAAACCATACTAACCATTCTATACTTTCCTTTGTTTTTGTTTTTGACTTTTTACTTGGCCTTTTACTTCCATTACCACACCAGCTTATGCGTTTCCTTAATTACCCCCATTACAAAAACACTCTGTACCTGCCCTACATTTTCGATCTGGCTCAATTTGTTTACATGAAAATCATAATAGCTGTCCATATTTTCTTCCACCACTTTTAACATAAAATCAAATGCCCCGCTGATATTATAACATTCCACCACTTCATTTAACTCATTGATGGCCTTGATGAATTTTACACCGGCATTTTTATTGTGTTCTTTAAGTGATACATAACAGATCACCATCAAACCCTTTTTTACTTTGGCAGCGTCTACCAGCGTGGCATATTGCTTTATCACCCCGGTCTCTTCCAGCCATTTAATACGCTCATGAACCGGCGTGGTACTCAGGTGAACCTTATCAGAAATTTCTTTCACCGTAATGCGGGCATTCTGCTGCAACAATTGTAAAATGGCCAGGTCGGTTTTATCTAATTGCAGTGTAGCGGTTTCGGCTGTTTGAACAGTTTTTTTAGCCATAAACTATATTTTTATTCTATTATATAGCTAAATTATATCATTTTATGCTGAAATAATAAAATATTAAAGAAAATACGTCTACAAATTCTAATTTTGCTGCTTAAATAAAAATAATATGTCAACAGTAACCACCGCTATTGATTTTAACCTTCAGTATAAGGTAAAAGATATGAGCCTTGCAGAATGGGGCCGTAAAGAAATTAAACTTGCCGAAGCCGAAATGCCCGGCCTCATGGCCATTCGTGCAGAATATGCTGCCAGCCAGCCGCTCAAAGGTGCCCGCATTGCCGGTTGCCTGCACATGACCATTCAAACTGCCGTGCTCATTGAAACCCTGGTTGCCCTGGGTGCCGAGGTTAAATGGAGCAGTTGCAATATCTTTTCTACGCAAGACCAGGCTGCTGCTGCTATTGCCGCTGCAGGTATTGGTGTTTATGCATGGAAAGGACAAACACAGGAAGAAGCCGACTGGTGCATTGAGCAAACTTTATTCTTTGGCAGCGCCGACAAACCCCTGAACATGATCCTCGACGATGGTGGCGACCTTACCAATATGGTGTTTGATAAATACCCCGAACTGATCGCTAACATCAAAGGTTTATCAGAAGAAACAACCACCGGTGTGCACCGTTTATACGAGCGTATGGAAAAAGGCACATTGCCCATTCCTGCCATCAATGTAAACGATTCTGTTACCAAATCTAAATTCGATAACAAATACGGTTGTAAAGAATCACTGGTTGACTCTATCCGCCGTGCCACCGATGTAATGATGGCCGGTAAAGTGGCTGTTGTAGGTGGTTATGGCGATGTGGGCAAAGGTTCTGCTGCTTCTTTGCAGGGAGCGGGCTGCCGGGTCATCGTTACCGAAATTGATCCTATCTGCGCCTTGCAGGCAGCTATGGATGGTTTTGAAGTAAAGAAAATGATCGATGCGGTTAAAGAAGCCGATATCATTGTAACCGCATCGGGCTGCCGCGACCTGATAACAGCCGAGCATTTCAAATTAATGAAAGACAAAGCCATTGTTTGTAATATCGGCCACTTCGATATTGAAATCGATATGGCATGGCTCAATCAAAATTATGGCAATACCAAAAATACCATCAAACCACAGGTTGATCTGTACACCATCGATGGAAAAGATGTGATCGTACTGGCAGAAGGCCGCCTGGTAAACCTGGGTTGCGCCACTGGTCACCCAAGTTTTGTAATGAGTAATTCCTTTACCAACCAAACACTGGCACAGATCGAGCTCTGGACAAACAACAGCAACTACGAAAACAAAGTATATGTATTGCCCAAGCATCTCGATGAAAAAGTGGCCCGCCTGCACCTTGCCAAAATTGGCGTGGTACTCGACGAGCTTACAACAGCCCAGAGCGAATACCTCGGTATTTCAAAAGTTGGTCCGTTTAAACCGGAGCACTACAGGTATTAATGAATGGATAATTAATAATGTAAAATGTATAATGACCCGCTTAGAGATAAGCGGTTTTTTTATACAAAGTATCGTTATATTAGTAGTACGAAGATGATCTGTATTTACGGCAGTTAATAGCCCGTTTGTGAATGCCAGGTATTTTTAGTTTTTAATCATTTAGTTTTCTAACAAGTTTATGCATTTACTTCCTGAAGAAAAATTAATATGGTCGCCTATAGTAGCGAACTCCCGAATGAACAGGGAAAGAAATGCCAGCGGCATCAATAGCTACGAACAGGAACTTGGTTTTAAACCAGAACTATTTCTTGAGGAAAAAATTAAACAATGTGGAAAGGCATCATGGATGGATTTATGTTGCGGAGCGGGAAGAGCATTGATTCAAACAGAAAATCATTTTCGAACAATAAAAATGAGCAAGAAGGTTCATCTTGAAGGAATTGATTTGCTTAATAGTTTTTCAAATCATCAAAAAAAAGAAAGCAAGATTAAATTTAACGTGATGCCCATTCTTGATTGGCAGTCAAAAAATGAATACAATCTTATAACATGTATTCATGGGTTACATTATATTGGCGACAAGCTGAAAATAATAGAACTTGCAGTTGACCGCCTTACAAAGGATGGCTTGTTTATCGCCAATATTGACCTGGGAAACATTTCTGTGAAAAATAACAAATCAACAGCTTATATAAAAAGCCTCTTCCTTAAAAATGGATTTCACTACGACGGCAGGAAAAAAATGCTGAAGATATCTGGCAATAAAAAAGTTCATTTTGGGCTTAATTATCTTGGCGCCGATGACAGTTTGGGGCCTAATTATACCGGGCAGGATTACGTGTTATCCTGGTATAGCTTGTAACTGTACAATATACCTGCCACCTCCCCAAACCAATTATCCATTATCCCTTTTCCAATTATCCATTATCAACTATCTTTGGGCTATGTCAAAAGGGCTGAACATTTTAAGCAATTCGCTGCGGCTTACTTTTAAGGAATTAAGGGTAAACAAGCTGCGTACGGCCCTCAGCCTTACCGGTATTGCTTTTGGCATCTTTTGCATCATTGGCGTACTGGCAGCAGTTAACAGCCTCGAAAGAAATATACAGAATGAAGTAAACAGCCTGGGCAGCAATACCGTTTATATAGATAAATGGGATTACAGCGGCGGCCCCAACCAGCCCTTCTGGAAGATGCGGGCAAGGCCTGTTATGAAATTTGAAGAAAAAGACCTGATAAAGGAAAAAACGGAGGCCGTAGAACAGATCGCCTTCCTTATGCAGCTGATGAACCCCATTTCGCATGGCAACGACATTAAACAGGCCGGCGTAGTGTATGGCATTACTGAAGAACAGATGTCGATACAACCCATTAATTTTTTAACCGGGCGTTATTTTTCACAGGCAGAGTTCAATGCAGGCTCGCCCGTGGGCATCATCGGGTTTAAGAATGCCGAAGATTTTTTTGGAAATGCAGAGCGTGCCATGGGCAAACAGGTGGAAGTGAAGGGAAGAAAAATGACGGTGATAGGCGTGATGAAAAAAGAAGGCACCAATTTCATTGGCTGGCAGTACGACGATTGTGTAATGATGCCTTACCGCTTTTGCAAACAGCTTTTTAATGAAGACAATGCCAACCCCATACTTATTGCAAAGGGTAAACCCAATGTAAGCACCACTGCACTTGTACAGGAACTGAAAGGTGCCATGCGGCAGATAAGGAAACTTCCGCCCACCCAGGAAGATAATTTTTCGCTCAACAGCGTGGAGGCATTCAGCAAAGCCATTACAGAATTCTTTTCGGTACTCAATATCATTGGCAGTATCATTGGCGGCATCAGCCTTATTGTAGGCCTTTTTGGCATTGCCAATATCATGTTTGTAACGGTTAAGGAAAGAACACCTGTGATCGGCCTCAAAAAAGCGATCGGGGCCAAAAAAAGCAGTATCCTCTTCGAATTTCTGATGGAAGCTATCCTGCTATGCCTGATGGGAGGAGCTATTGGGCTGTTTTTTGTATATATAGGTACAAAAATTTCCACCAGCGCCCTCGACTTCCCGATCTATATTTCGCTACCCATGCTCATCATCAGCATTGTTATTTGTGTAGCGGTGGGTGTGCTTGCAGGTATTTTTCCTGCATCCAGGGCTGCTAAAATGGACCCGGTGGTGGCGATAAGAAGCTAAATCTATTTGATATTTAATATTGAAGATTTAATATTTTAAATGCAGTTTTTAATAACTTGCATATCCTTCCATAATTCATAATTCATAATTCATAATTCATAATTCATAATTCATAATTCATAATTCATAATTCATAATTCATAATTCATAATTCATAATTCATAATTCATAATTCATAATTCATAATTCATAA
>JBATOU010000025.1:0-1524 GCA_049291115.1 Ferruginibacter sp. | reverse complement strand
TCTTAAAGCAGGTGGGTCGTTTATAGGCTCGTAGTATACAATTTCTCTCCCCTCTTTAAGCATTTGCGTAGATACCTTGCCTCTCCCCGCTATAGGATCGTACTTCGTACTTCGTACCTCGTACTTTACTACAGTTCTTTTTCCCCAGATAATCTCTTACCTGAAAATTCCCGAACTTAGTACTATGTTATTCGACCGCAAAGAACTGTCCGACGAACAGCTTTTCCGTTTTTACCGTAGCCTTCTCTGGCCCCGCATGATCGAAGAGAAAATGCTGGTATTACTGCGGCAGGGAAGAGTATCCAAATGGTTTAGTGGGATTGGCCAGGAGGCCATTGCCGTGGGTGCCACACTGGCCCTGCAGGAAGATGAATGGATCATGCCTATGCACCGGAATCTCGGGGTCTTCACTTCCCGTAATATGCCCCTGAGTAAACTCTTTATGCAATGGCAGGGTGCCAAAGAAGGATACAGCAAGGCGCGGGAGCGCAGTTTTCACTTCGGCAGTCGTGAACATCATATCTGCGGGATGATTTCCCACCTCGGTCCCCAGTTGGCGATTGCCGATGGTGTGGCGCTCGCACATAAACTACGCAAGGAAAATAAAGTATCCCTGGCTTTTACCGGTGACGGGGCCACCAGTGAAGGCGATTTTCATGAAGCCCTGAACGTAGCCGCGGTCTGGGACCTGCCCGTGATCTTTATCATTGAAAATAACGGGTATGGCCTGAGCACCCCCGTGAATGAGCAATATCGTTGTATCAATTTACTGGATAAGGCAAAGGGATACGGAATGGAAGGCATCCAGATCGATGGCAATAACCTGCTCACCGTATACGATACAATCAAAGGAGTGCGTGAGTTCTGTATAAAACACCAGAAGCCTTATCTCATCGAATGTATGACGTTCCGGATGCGGGGACATGAAGAAGCCAGTGGTACCAAGTATGTACCGCAAGACCTCTTCCGCCTCTGGGAACAAAAAGACCCGATCAAAAATTACGAGGACTACCTGAAATCGACCGGGGTATTGAATGAACAGTCTATTGAACAGATCAGAGAGGAATTCAAACATAAGATTGAAGAAGAGTTGAAGGTTGGGTTTGATACAGAACCTGTTGTAGCAAGTACACGGGAGGAGACGAATGATGTGTACAAGTCGTCCTCCTTCGCTGAAGCTACGGAGGATAAATCGGCAGTTGGCAGTCAGCAGTCGCCAGTCAACAGCCGGGGATCAGCTTCTTTCAGAGGAAGACCGGCAGGTAACTCCCCGACACCCGACACCTCACACCCGACAGCTTCTCCGAACCTCCTAACAGCTAACACCGAACACCTAACACCCGATAAGAGGATGATTGACGCCATCAAAGAAGGCCTCCATCAATCCATGCAGCGGCATTCGAATCTCATTCTCATGGGACAGGATATTGCGGAGTATGGCGGTGCTTTTAAGATCACGGAAGGGTTTGTGGAAGAGTTTGGGAAGGAGCGGGTGCGGAATACTCCATTATGTGAGAGTGCCAT
>JBATOU010000024.1:0-6499 GCA_049291115.1 Ferruginibacter sp. | reverse complement strand
GTACCCACCCGTCACCTTCCCCGTTTTATCACCTTACCCGAACACAGGGGAAACAAGTACATCATTTTGCTGGAAGATGTAATCAGGTATTGCCTTCCAAAAGTTTTTTCATTCTTTGGGTACGATACTTTTTCTGCACACGTAATAAAAGTAACCAGGGATGCAGAAATAGATATCGACAGTGATGTTTCCACTTCCATCATCCAAAAACTTGAAAAAGGGATCAAAAACCGGAAGAAAGGCAAACCGGTACGCTTTTTATACGACAGTGATATTAATATTTTTCTGCTCAATTACCTTCAAAAACGCCTCGGACTTACCAAACATGAAAATATCATTCCCGGGGGCAGGATCCATAATTTTAAAGACTTCATGAATTTTCCCGGCGAAGTTTTTGAACATAAAAGCGAAAGAAAAAAGCCTTTTATCCATCCGCTGCTTGCCGATGCAGCGAGCATTGCCGAAAAACTGATGCAGCAGGATATCATGCTTCATTTTCCTTATCATACGTTCGACACGGTGATCGACCTGTTGCGGGAAGCAGCCATTGACCCCAGGGTCACTCATATAAAGTTAACCGCTTACAGGCTCGCCCCAAAATCGAAGGTCATCCATGCACTTACCAATGCGGTGCGAAACGGTAAACAGGTAACGGTTGTGCTGGAACTGCGTGCACGCTTTGATGAAGAAGCCAACCTGGAATGGAAAACACAACTGGAAGAAGCGGGCGTAAAAGTACTGCTCGGCATACCGGATATGAAAGTGCATGCGAAGATCTGCAGTATCAGGCGAAAAGAAGGCAACAGCTTCCGTTATTACGGCTTTGTAAGCACCGGTAACCTCAACGAAAAAACAGCAAAAGTATATGGCGACCACTGCCTGCTTACTTCCAACAATGCTGTAATGGCCGATATCAACCGCATTTTTTTATATCTCCAGAACCCCAAAACAAATATCAACCTGCTGAAGGGATGTAAAAAACTACTGGTAAGTCCCACTTCCATGCGTAAGGCGCTGCTTTCGTATATTGACAGGGAAATTAAAACTGCCAGGGCAAAAAGAAAGGCGTCGATCATACTAAAATTAAATTCGCTGAGTGATCCGCAGTTGGTGGAAAAACTGGAAGATGCGGCCCGGGCCGGCGTGGAAGTAAAACTGATCATAAGGGGCATCTGTTGCTTAATGACAGAAAACAAAAAGTTCAAAACGCCTGTTCAGGCCATCAGTATTGTGGATGAGTACCTTGAGCATGCAAGGGTAATGATCTTTCATAACCAGGGCAAAGAAAAGATATTCATCTCCTCTGCCGACTGGATGGTAAGAAATATCGACCACCGGATTGAGGCAGCCTGCCCCGTAAATAGGGCTGCCATTGCAGAAGAACTTAAATACATCATAAACATACAGCTGGCCGATAATGTAAAAGCAAGGGTATTAAACAATGAACAAAATAACCTCTATTTTAAAAATGGAAGCAAACCCCTCCGCTCGCAAGTGGAAACCTATAATTATCTCCATAAAAAAGTAATCCACAAAAGCTGATAAATATTTCGCCCGAATGGATTTTTTTCCCCGAAATTTGATTGAAACGAACAATCAGATTGACACTCGCAGCTATAGATATCGGAAGTAACGCAGCCAGGTTACTTATAAGCGAAGTAACCGTTGAGCCAAACGGAAAAACTTCTTTCAACAAGCTAAACCTCATACGGGTTCCCCTCCGGCTGGGTTTTGATGTATTTGAAACAAAAAGAATCTCAGAAGAAAAGATTAAAATGTTTGTTGAATGCATGAAGTCGTACAGGCACCTTATGAACGCCTATAACGTTGTACACGTACTTGCCTATGCCACCAGTGCCATGCGGGATGCAGCAAATGCAGCGGCAATTACAGAACTGGTATTAAAAGAAACGGGCATTAAGATCGAAGTGATCAGCGGCGACCTGGAAGCAAACCTGATATATGAAAACCATGTGGCCGAAAAAATGGACATGAGTAAAAGTTACCTTTATATTGACGTTGGCGGCGGCAGTACAGAGCTTTCCTTTTTCAGCAATGGCATACTAATTTTCAAAAAGTCTTTCAATATAGGAACCATACGGTTGCTGAAAGATATGGTTACCATTGAAGAATGGGAGATGATGAAAAACACCCTTAAGGCAGTTACAAAAGGCCACAGGGAAGTAGTGGCCATTGGCAGTGGCGGCAACATTAACAAAGTTTTTTCTATGAGCAAGCGCAAAGAAGGACGACCTTTGGACCTGGAATTATTAAAAGATTATTATAAGGAACTGGGAGCTGTTTCTCTCGAAGAACGAATTACGCGGTATAACCTGAGGGAAGACAGGGCCGATGTAATTGTTCCGGCACTCCAGATCTATACAAACGTGATGCGGTGGGCCGATGCAAAGGAAATTTTTGTACCAAAGATCGGCCTTGCCGACGGGCTTATACAACACCTGTGGGCCGGGCTCCAAAAAAAATAAACCTAAAATATTTTCTGTGCACAAGACCCTGGCAAGTTTACTATTACTTTTTATTCAATCTGCATGTTTCGCACAAAAAGACAATGCCCCCACTCCTTTTGACAAATTTGTAAGCTCAAAAAAAATACAATGGGCAGCTTGTTTTTCCAACGCAGTTTCAGAAAATAATTTACTGAAAAATGCCATCATAAAAAACTTTAAGGATGGAAGAATAAAGGCCTGCAAAGGCATCAGCTTTCGCTATCCCGATGCAAATGAACTAAAAGAAGTAAGTTATTCCGGCCTGCAACAATCACATACATACGACCCGCTGCCGGCTAACGACAGCCAGTTCAATAAACTAACTGCACAACAGGTCATCTATGTATATAAAGATAAATTATACAGTTACGTTCCCTGGGTTAATATTACTGCCCCGGTAACCACGCCGGGCGGCACTTACCTGGGTGTTGAAAACCTTTTAAGCACTGCTGTCAATAAAAAATATTGCAAACGAAACTTCAACCCCAAAGATTCAGCAGCCACTTCTGTAACATATATCGCCCCCGATTCTGTTCCCAAATACGATCAGCTCAAAAACTTATATGGCAATAACCTCGTGGATGCCATTTGGCCAATGATGGAAGCCGGTAAACTTGCAATATTTTATACAGCAAACAATGAGCCTGTAAAACGTTCCGAAACAGGCGAACTCCTTACTTTTGCTGCCACAGCAATCCCATCTTATGATGAGAATGGCAACCTTACCGGAACGAAGACTGTACACGGCAGTTTCAGGCCGGGGCTTTTTAAAAAAGTGGCCATTACACAAACCTGGTTTTACCATAAAAAGCAAAACCGTTTCAGCAGCAGGATCACCCAACTGATTTTATACTCAGATGTAAAAGGCATGCCGGATGAGGCAGGAGAAAACGGTTATTACCCCCAGCTGAAGATCCTTTTTTAAACCCTTGTGAAACTTTCTGCAACACAGGGTACGAAAATCCAAAAACACTTATATTTACCCCGGCATTTGTTTTATGCTGTTGCAGGGCAATTGCTTTTTATATTTCAAATCAATCTAAGCGCATGTCTGTTAACAAGGAAGTAAAAAAGATCACCACCAATACCCTGCAAAAAATGAAAGCGGCTGGAGAAAAAATCTCCATGATCACCGCCTACGATTATTCCTTTGCAAAAATTTTTGATGCAGCCGGTATCGACATCATCCTGGTGGGCGACAGTGCCAGCAATGTAATGGCCGGCCACGAAACCACTTTACCCATTACGCTCGACCAGATGATCTATCATGCTTCCTCCGTAGTGCGGGGTATTAACCGCTGCCTGGTAGTTGTGGATCTTCCTTTTGGTTCTTACCAGGGTAACACAAAAGAAGCGCTCAGCAGCGCCATCCGCATTATGAAAGAAACGGGCGGGCACAGTATAAAAATGGAAGGCGGCCAGGAAGTATCTGAGTCGATCAAACGCATTGTAGATACCGGCATCCCGGTAATGGGACATCTTGGCCTTACACCACAGAGCATTTATAAATTTGGCACTTACACCGTGCGTGCAAAAGAAGAGGAAGAGGCCGAAAAATTAAGGAAAGATGCATTGCTGCTGCAGCAATGCGGGTGCTTTGCCATTGTGCTCGAAAAAATTCCGGCCAGCCTTGCTGCAAAAGTAAGTAAAAGCCTCACCATCCCCACTATTGGCATTGGTGCCGGTGCCGCCTGCGATGGGCAGGTGCTTGTAATGCACGATATGCTGGGCATCAATACAGAATTTAAGCCGCGTTTTTTGCGCCAGTACCTCAATATGCACGAGCAGGTAACCGGCGCTGTACAGCAATATATAAAAGATGTAAAAAGCAGTGATTTCCCCAATGAGCACGAACAGTATTGATCTGTATTTGAACCCCGCTTCCGGGTATTACAAATCCATTTTTATGCTTTTTAATTCCCCGTATCTCACGCAAAAAGCTGACACAAATCATCCCCAGATATGATGTTTATACGAGTGTAACTTTTATCACACAAGCCCCCAAACGCAGTTGTAGCTTTATATGCTGAATTACCACTAACGGTATCAGAAACGTAAATTTTTTGTTATGAAAAAGCTATTATTATTCATCTTCGGAGCAGGCGTTTTACCATTTTTATCACCCGCACAAACAGGACATATCATGCAGGGAATTGGAGCAGTGAATATGTCGATGGGTGGAGCGGCCACTGCACAACCCACCGACATAAATGGTGCGCTGCAATGGAACCCTGCCAGCATCTCAGCATTTAAAAACAATATATTTTCTGCCAATGCAGGCATCTTTTTTTCTTCGCCCGAATTAAGCTCCTCAGTGGGCACCATGAAGGGAACAACAAAAGACGACAGGGGCATTTCTGTAATGCCCGCACTTGCCATGGTTTGGGCAAAAGAAAAAAGCAAACACAGCTTTGGGGTATCCGCCTTTGGCATCAGCGGTTTTGGCGTAACATTCCCCGAAAACACAGCGAACCCTGTTAATATGCCGCAAAACGATGGTGGCTTTGGGCGCATTCAATCAGATTACCAACTCATGCAGGTTGGCTTTACCTATGCATACAAACTCAATGAGCAATTTTCCATTGGCCTGGCGCCAACAGCAAATTATGCCACATTAAAACTGGCCCCCAACCCGCTTGCTTCCCCCAATCCCACTAAAGGATACCCTGTAAGCGACAGGGCATCGGCTACAGGTTTTGGCGGGCAGATCGGTTTATTTTATAACCCGGGCAAAGGAATAAAATTGGGGCTCTCTTATAAAACACAACAGGCATTCGGCGATTTTAAATTTAAAAATACCTATCTCGATGGCACAGCTGCACCCGAAGTGAAATTCAAAATGAATTATCCTGCCATCTTATCTGCAGGACTTGGTTATTCTGTAAAAGATTTCGATGCAGCGCTTGATTACCGTTTTGTAAACTATAAGAACACAAAAGGTTTTACAGCAAAAGGATGGACCAGCACGGCGTCTGTAGCCGGTTTTGGATGGGAAAACATATCTGTAGTTTCTGCAGGTATCCAATATAAAGGCGTTAAAAAACTGCCGCTAAGGATTGGCTACACCTACAGCACTAACCCGATCAGCAGTGAGCTGGCCTTCTTCTCCACCCCTGCCACCGCAATTATAAAAAATGCAGTTCAATTTGGTTTTGGATATGAGGCGAATGATAAAATGACGCTCAATGCTGTTTACCACCATGGAAGCAGTAGTGGAAGTACCAGCGGCCCTCTTTTAAGTCCGATGATGGCCGGCTCTGCCAATCCATATGGCATTGTACCCGGCACTTCGGTATCATATAAAATGACCACCGATCTTGTAATGGTTGGGATCAATTATAAATTTTAGTGTTGTTTAAGGGATAATATGTCCCAGGGGAGGGTTGATTCTTTCAATCCTCCTTTTTTTAACAGATGGCTCACTTGCGGGCCCGCATCTCGTTGAGCATCTCCATTATTTTATCCAGCTTTTCTGTTTCGATCTTATTGAGCTGTATTTGCAGCGCTTCAATTTCCAGCTTTGCCGCCACATTGGTTTCAAAATCTTCCAGGGCCTGTTGCCGGTCGCGGTCGGCCTGGCGGTTCTGGCTCATCATAATGATGGGCGCCGCATAAGCTGCCTGCGTGCTGAAGATGAGGTTGAGCAGGATAAATGGAAATGGATCCCAGTGCCGAATGAAGCCTATTACATTCATGAGCATCCATATTGCCACCAAAATGGTTTGCCAGATAATGAAATTCCATGAACCCATACCAAGGGCTATCCTGTCGGCGATCTTTTGGGCGTTTGTTAATGACTCCTTATGTTTATGATGCCAGGTCTTTTTATGGTTTTGCATTTTTTTTCTTTTAAAGGTAAGTAAGATTTGTTGGCAAAAAATGAGCGTTTTATGACCTACCTTTGCCTTCCAAAAATTCTTGTTATATGGACTTTCTAAAAAAACTGGGTATCCAGAAGAACAACAGCGGCGTAAGTACAGGTGCTGCCTGGC
>JBATOU010000023.1:0-78727 GCA_049291115.1 Ferruginibacter sp. | reverse complement strand
ACAAAAAAAATACACGGCTCTCTTTTTAGGAATAATTTTTAATCACCTGCGTAAGTATGCCCGCCTGCACCACACCGCTCTGCCGCCAAACGGGCTGGCCTTTTTTAAAGAGAATAAGTGTAGGGATGCCGCTAACCTGGTAGGTTTGTGCTGCTGCCGGATTTTTATCTACATTTATTTTAATAATGCTTACGGCTTCTCCCAGTTGGTCCTTCACCTGTTTTAAAATAGGGGCCTGTGTGCGGCAGGGCGCACACCAGTCGGCATAAAAATCTACCAGCACGGGTTTGTTTTGATGGATGATCTCATTAAACGTCATTGCTGCCTGTTTTTTGTTTGTTCTCTTTTTTGAAGATACCGAAAACCAGGGTTCCCATGAGGGCTCCGTAAACTGTGCTGTTGATCGGTTTGCTGGTAATCATGCAGGTACCCGATTGACAGCCAATGGTTTTCCAGTAAAAATAACCGGCAATGGCCCCGGTAATGGAGCCAATGATATAGAGTAAGTTGTTCTTTATCCAGTTCATAAAAAATATATGTTTTTTTGTTTCACAAGCTACATGAGGCCGCGGTAAGCGGGTATAAAGTTTGATAAACGAATTCAAAAATAGTGTTAAAGAAAGCAGCGGCCCCACAGCCGCCGCTTATTTAAAACTCCATCACCTAAAATACTAAAGTAGTGTTGTGGGGCACACGTAGTTTGTTATATTAAACGCACCGCTTTCTTTGATTGCCTTAAAACCGCCTTCTACGTTTACCAGGTTATCGTATCCGCGGGCCTTCAGTACCGAAGCAAAAATTACAGAACGGTAACCACCGGCACAATGCACAAAATATTTCTTGTTCTTATCCACTTTAAGCATGCTTTCGTTGATATAGTCAAGCGGGGCATTTATAACGTCTTTAATATGCTCGCTGTCATATTCGCTTTTGCGGCGTACATCCAGGATGTTTACATCAGCGTCTTTTGCTTTTACAGCAAGTTGGCTCACAGGCACCGATTCAATAAAGGCTGTTTCAAACCCCGCATTTTTCCAGGCATCAAACCCGCCCTCCAGGTAGCCAATGCAAAAATCGTAACCAACCCTTGCCAATCTTGTGATGGCTTCGGCTTCACGGCCGGGCTCTGCCACCAGTAAAATTTCCTGTTTGATGTCGGGGAGCATTGTACCCACCCAGGGCGCAAATGTTCCGTCGAGTCCTATAAAAATTGAATTGGGAATATGTTCTTTTACAAATTTGCTTTCGTGCCTTGTGTCAAGCACAACGGCACCGGTTTCATTAGCGGCAGCTTCAAACTGCTGGGCTGTCAGGGCTTGTTGACCACGTTCCATTACCGTATCAATACTGTCGTATCCTTTTATATTCATCAAAACATTCAGTGGAAAATAAGCAGGGGGCGGGGTAAGGCCGTTGGTCACTTCTTTTATGAATTCTTCTTTGTTCATTGTTGGCCTAAGTGCATAATTTACTGCTTTTTGATGACCAAGGTTATCGGTGGTTTCTTTGCTCATGTTTTTTCCGCAAGCGCTTCCGGCGCCATGCGCAGGATA
Source organism: Ferruginibacter sp. (assembly GCA_049291115.1). GTDB lineage: Bacteria > Bacteroidota > Bacteroidia > Chitinophagales > Chitinophagaceae > Ferruginibacter. The sequence continues at coordinate 77,174 of JBATOU010000023.1, read as the reverse complement.
AACAATGATATCGTTAGCAAGCGGCATTATTTTATTACGGAGTGAGTCGAAGAGGTAGCCGGCCAGTTTATCCTGTGTAAGATCGGCGATCAGTTTTTGTGCAAGATCGGGCCGCCCAACATCGCCAATGAATAATGTGTCTCCGCTGAAAAGCGCTTTGTCTTTTCCGTTTTCGTCTTTCAGCAGGTAGCAACTGCTTTCCATGGTGTGGCCGGGCGTGTGCAATACTTTTATTGAAATGTTTCCCAACCTCAACACTTCAGCATCGGCTGCCACATATGCATCAAAACCGGGTTTGGCTGTAGGGCCATAAACAATAGTGGCACCGGTTTTTTTGGCAAGGTCGAGGTGGCCACTCACAAAATCGGCATGAAAATGTGTTTCCAGCACGTATTTTATTTTGGCATTGCTTTGTGCTGCCCGGTTGATGTACGGAGCCACCTCCCGGAGCGGGTCTATGATGGCCGCCTCACCGTTGCTTTCAATATAGTAAGCCCCTTGTGCAAGGCAACCGGTATAAATCTGTTCTATGATCATTGTGTGAAAAATTTAGGATACAAATTTGAGGAATTTTTATAGCCAAAAAGGTGATGAAAGTCACGAAATACGGGAGTGCCCGGCAAATTGCAAAGACAAATATCAGTTTTTGAAATGCCTGTATTTATAAAACCCAACAACAAAATTGATAACCGGGATAAATTGGCAGACAATTAAAATAATAAAACTAAAACCGGCTGTTTTCAAATATGGCCCCAAAATATTCTGGTGGTTCCATGAACTGTAATCAAAACCATATAACGGGTAAGTCATCCGGTTGTTATTAGCAAGCAACATAATCAGTAAAACTAATAATGAAAATATTGATATTATAATATGCGCCCAAACCCATTTTTTTGAAAAAAGATATTTATCAGCCAGCAGGTACAATCCCCATCCGGCTAATAAAATGCCAGCCATCCCCAGGAAAATCAATGAATAACTAAAGACAAAGAAACTGTCATGGAGATGGATATCTGCCATTTGATCTTTGTTTGTAAAAAAGCCGGCCAGTACCAATACCAGGCCCAGGATAAAAAACAGGTGGTATGGTTTTGTTTTTAGATTCAATACTAAAACTGCTTTACAATTTCCTCCGCAGGCATTTCCCCGGTTTTTCTCCAAACCTCGGCGCCGTTTTTGTAAATAATAAAAGTGGGAAATTCTGTAGCATTAAGCTGCGTGCACAAATCGGTTTGTGTGGCGCCGTCTATTTTTACGAGTATAAAATCATTACTGCGCTTTGCAGCTAGCGAATCAATGACGGGGTTCATTTTTTTGCAGGGCGGGCACCAGGCGGCGCCAATATCCACCAGCACGGTTTTGTCTTTAGGGATCTTTGAAAGGTATTCCACCATGGTTATTTGCGGAGCCTGTACAGCCTGCTCCACCGCTTTGCCAGCACGCTTCCATCCATTGATGCCGCCGGCTAGATTGTATGCGGTGTACCCGTTTGCATTGAGCCATTCCATAGCGGCATTACTGCGGCCACCACTAAGGCAATAGGTGTAAACTGGTTTGCTTTTATCGAGAGAAGCCACCCGCTTGTAAAACTCGTCTTTGCGGGTCCAGTCGGCCTGCAGGGAGTTTGCCAGGTGGCCACTGCTGTATTCGCCGGCGGTTCGTACATCAAGCACCTGCACATTTCCTTTGGCGATACCCTGTTCAAATTCATCGGCATTCAATACCGTTTTTTGTGCGGCAGTATTACAGGCTATAAAGAATGATGCGGATAAGATAAAAGCAAATATTTTTTTCATAATTTTTGTTGTCATGATGATATTCGCGGGGTTCATTGAAGTTTTTTTGCAAAAATGCCTTTCCCGTCAATAACTGCAGGTAACTTTTATCACATGCAGGGTTATACCATTTCAATCTGGTTCCTGAACAGCCTGAGCATGCCCCGCTGTTCCATTTTTTTTAACAGCCTGGAAATCACTTCCCTGGAAGAATTAAGGTCACTGGCAATTTCCTGGTGCGAAAGCTGGATAAGTTTTGACCCGGTGGTTTCAACATGGCGTTTCAGGTAAAACTCCAGCCGTTCGTCCATTGCCCTGAACGCCACACTGTCTAAAACAAGAAGCACTTCTTCGAACCGGCCCCGGTAAGTTTCTATTACAAACTCGTACCAGCTTTTTTCGGCCGCCATCCATTTTTCCATATGTTCGAGCGGAATCATCAGTACTTCTGCGTCTTCGATGGCTTTTGCCATCACCTGGCTGGCTTCGGAGCGGGTGGCACATATCATGGAAATGGCACAGGCCTGGCCGGGATGCAGGTAATACATAAAGAATTCATTTCCTTCCTCATCTTCGCGGTAGATCTTAATGGTACCGCTCATAAGCAACATCGTACTTTTGATGTACTGGCCCGTGCGCATAATGGTTTCGCCGGCAGTATAGGTCCGAAGTTCTGCATGCTGCTCAATTTCCTGAACAAGTTGCCTGGAAAAGGTTGGAAATACATCTGAAACTGATTTCATGCAATGATGAGCGTTATTGATTTGTAAAACTTAAATGATAATTGTACTGCAAAGAAAATGGTTTTTTACCTTTGTTACTCATTAAAGATATGATATGAAGAAAATACTGGTTGTTTTGCTGCTGATTGCCAATACTGTGTTTGCTCAAAAAAGCAAGCAGGATATAAAAACACAGGAGGCCCTGAAGGCTTCTGTAACATACCTGGCAAGCGATAAACTGGAGGGCCGCCGCACCGGCACAGCTGGCGAAAAACTGGCTTATGAGTATATTGTTAAGCAGTTTAAAAAAGCCGGGTTAAAACCTGCCGGCGAAAAAGGAACTTACCTGCAGGCTTTTGAAGTGAACGATGGTAAGATTTTATCAGCAGCTACAAATTTTTCAATTAATGGAGAATCGTTGAAGCTGAACGAGGAATGGTTTCCGCTGGCCTATTCGGCAAATAAGAGCTACGAAGTTTCTCTTTCTAAAACAGCACGGTTCCCCATGAAGGCATCCTTTACCGACCTGGCACCGGCTTTTGACGCAAACAAGAATAACCCGCATTTTGACCTGGAACTTTACCTGCAGGGCCTGCTGAAAGAAGCAGCTGCAGGAGATACCGAGGCGATGATACTTTTTAATTCCTCTTCAAAGGATGATGGGTTGAAATATGAACCCAAAAGCAAAACTGCAGTTTCGGGCATTCCGGTCATTTACGTAAAATGGCCAGCTTATAAAAAATGGATGATCGATAATACAGACGATAAAAAAATAAACATCACTGTTGCTGCAGAAGAAAAAAAGCGTACCGGGCACAATGTGGCAGGTTTTGTAAACAACAATGCATCCCAAACCATTGTGCTGGGAGCGCATTATGATCATCTTGGATACGGGGAAGATAAAAATTCATTGTATGCCGGAAGCGCACCCATGGTGCATAATGGAGCCGATGATAATGCCAGCGGAACGGCCGCGTTGATTGAGCTGGCCAAATGGGCAAAAAAAACGGAATACAAAAACTATAATTATCTTTTTGTTTCTTTTTCGGGTGAAGAGCTTGGCCTGTATGGGTCAAAACACTTTGTAGAACATTCGGGGATAGACACCCGAAATATCAACTACATGGTCAACATGGATATGATCGGAAGGCTTAATGACAGTACCCATGGATTGACCGTTGGCGGGTATGGGACCTCCCCTTCGTGGGGCGAGATCATTAAAACTGATAATAAGTATTTCAAAATAAAAACAGACAGTTCAGGCAGCGGCCCCAGCGATCATACTTCTTTTTACCGCAAAGATATCCCTGTGCTTTTTTTCTTTACCGGAACGCATGGCGATTATCATAAACCTTCCGATGATGCCGAAAAAATAAATTATGATGGTGAGCTGGCCGTTGTTAATTATGTAAAAGAGATCATTGCAGCCACCAACAGCCGCGGCAAACTCGCTTTCACAAAAACAAAAGAACCGGTAATGAGCAAGAGTAGTTTTAAAGTTACCATGGGTATCCTGCTCGACTATACTTTTACAGGAAACGGTGTGCTGGCCGAAGGGGTGAGTGAAAACCGGCCCGCATTTAAAGCCGGTATTAAGCCAGGCGATATTATAACACAATTGGGTGAGCATAAAGTAACCGATGTGCAGACCTATATGGGCGCATTAAATAAATTCAACAAAGGGGAAAGTACAAAAGTGAAGCTGCTGCGGGGAAAAGAAGAAATGCTGCTCGATATCACATTTTAGTTACCGGGCATCCCTGCAGTGCAGTTTATTTGTGTCATTGTACATGGAAGCGCAGTAACAACGGCGTTTTCCCCGTTAAAATTGACCATGAAACTCAAAATAGACAACGAAACATTAATTGAAGAGTTTTTCGACACCACCAGGTTGCTGGGTATTGTGGCGCCGGTAAAAGATTATGTGTTTAGCTGGCATGCCAATCAAAACCTGGGCTTTAATCTCCGTATTAATCATAGCCTGGAAATACAGCTCCGGAAAAAAGACAGGAATTATTTTTTTTCTATTTACGAATACAAGGTTCCGGGAACCAACTTGCTGCATTATTTGTACAATAACCAGGACGATGGTGAGTTTCTTCTTCCTGAATTCAAGCACCTCGATTTTTTATGGCTTGTTAAAGGCGAGGAAATCAGTAATGAAGAAATGGCTGCATTGCAGAAAGCCGTAAAATTGCTGCCAGGCGTTCAGCTGGTAAATGAAATGACCAATGAAAAAATAAAGAACAAACAACACCTCATTCTTTAACCATGTGGCAGGAAACAAATAATAAGCTGTATAAGAAATTTTCTTTTAATGATTTTGTAGAAGCTTTTGCTTTTATGACCAAAGTGGCGTTAGCTGCAGAAAAAGTGGATCATCATCCCGAATGGAAAAATATTTATAATACAGTGGAGATCTGGCTGAGTACACATGATGCCGGCGATGTTGTTACCAAAAAAGACCAGGAACTGGCCGTAAAGATCGATCTGCTGGCAAAATAACGTAAAGGTTGCAAATGTATTCAGGCCCGTAGGAACACGCCTCGAGGCGTGTTCCTACGGGCCTGAAACCGTTTATTAAAAACGCCCCGAGGCCTGTTCCTACGGGTAACGATCTAATTTTTTACCAATACAGTTTTCTCCCCCTTCGTGATCATTTTTCCTATTGGTTCTGTAAAATCTTCCAGGCCGTTTTGCTCCAACAGTATTTTTATTTCTTCAATTGAACCCGGGTTTACAGCAAAAAGGATCCCTCCATTTGTTTGGGGGTCGGGCAACAGGTTGAATGCCTCCATTACATTTACCCCTTTTTCGAAACTTATTTTTTGCCCGTAGCTCTTCCAGTTCCGGGTTGTGGCATCGGGGATGGCTTTTTGTGCAATGTATTCCAGTGCGCCCTCCAGCACGGGGATCTTTGAATAATACAATTCTGCTGAAAGTTCCGACCCTTCGGCCATTTCGATGAGGTGGCCCAGGAGGCCAAAACCGGTAACATCTGTTAAGGCAGTTACGCCTTTAACAGACCCGAGCAGTTCACCGATCTTATTAAGCGTGGTGAGTTGTTTTATTTGCAGCTCATCATGTTCGGCTGTTAAGATCTTTTTTTTCCTGGCGGAAGATAAAGAGCCCACACCAATTTTTTTTGTAATGAAAAGAAGGTCGCCTTCCCGAGCTGTATTATTTTTTTTTAAATTTTCTGTTTGTACCAATCCATTTACCACCAGGCCAAAAATAGGTTCCATACTGTCTACGCTATGCCCGCCGGCAAGTGTAATACCCGCTTCGGCACAAACGGCCCGGGCGCCTTCCAGCACTTTTTGTGCAAGTTGAGCCGGAAGCTTTTCTATGGGCCATCCCAACACAGCCAGTGCCAAAATTGGTTTTCCGCCCATGGCATATACATCGCTGATGGCATTGGCCGCTGCAATTCGCCCAAAATCATAGGCATCATCAACAATCGGCATAAAGAAATCGGTGGTGGAAATTAACGCCCTGCCATTGCCTAAATCGTATACGGCAGCATCATCATTACTGGCATTGCCCACCAGCAGGTTTTTATCGGGGGCTGTAAAAATATTTGTTTGTAAAATTTCCCGGAGCACTACCGGTGCAATTTTGCAGCCACAACCGGCGCCACGGGAGTATTCGGTTAAGCAGATTTTTTCTGCGGGGTTGGTAATGTTCATGCCCCAAAGTTATTCAACAATGCCCGGGGAATTCTAAAATTATTTTCTTCTCCTGAAAACAACTGCTGCATTTCTTGCGAGGTCGCCGCTGAAACGCACTTCGTGCATTTCTTTTCCATCCCGCACCACCAGTAAACCGGTATTGGGTGCAATGCGCCCCAGGTTTTCGGCATACATTACCAGCTGAATACTGTCGGTACCCGGTTCAATGTAAATCGTTTTATTGATGGAGCGGGTGGAAAGCCCGGCCTTGGCAATAATTACCTTACCGTTCATTAACACCGTTACGGTATCACCATCCACTTCGCCATTATCGTACAGTGAAAGCTGTAAACTGTCTGCCGAAAAACTAACCGTTTGCTGCAGTTCTGTTTTGCGTTTGTCGAGATCGGCCGCCACCATCAGTTTTTTACGGGCAGCTTCTTCTTCGGCTTCTCTTTGTTTACGTATAGCAAATTGTTTTGCTTCTTCGGTTTCTTGTTTTGCTTTTTCAGCCGCTGCAATTTTTTCCAGCCTCTCTTTTTCTTCGGCTTGCTTTTTGGCAAGGGCATCCGCTTCTTTCTGCTTTTGGGCTGCTTCTTTTTCCTCTGCCTTTTTACGTTCTGCTTCGGCTTTAGCCAGGGCTTTTTCTGTTTTTTCTTTTTCTTCTGCCTGTTTTTTTGCTGCTATCTCCGCTTCCTTTTGTTTGCGCAAAATTTCTGCGGCTGCTTTTTTGCGTTCTGCCTCGTTTAATTTGGCCAACGCTTTTTCCTGCTTTTCATTTTCCTCTGCTTGTTTTTTCGCAAGATTCTCTGCTTCTTTTAGTTTTCGGAGTTCTTCCCTGGCCTCTTTGTCTTTCCTCTCTGCATCGGCTTTGGCCAGGGCTTTTTCTTCTGCTTCTTTTTCTGCCGCAATTTTTTTGGCCAGTGCATCCGCTTCTTTTTGCTTGCGGGCCGTTTCATTTTCCTCTTTGGCTTTTTGGTCTGCTATTGCCCTTGCCAGTTCTTTTTCCTGCTTTTCTTTTTGGACCATCAATTCCTGTTCTTTACGTTTGTTGTCTGTTGGGGCTGTTTCTTCCTGCTCTTTTGCAGCAATCGCACGTTTCTGTTCTTTCTCTTCTTTTACAAAAACGAGTTTTTCATCCATCCCCAGTTCCTGCAGGTGTGGTACCAGGGAAGATTGCCAAAAATCGTTCTTACGCTGCAGTTCAATACTGCCGGTAATGGGTGCCCAGTCTTTTGTGCGGTTGGTGGTAAAGGGGCCGGTAAGCCTAAGGATGCTGTCTTTTATTTCGAGCGTGAGAATATTCAGTTGCTTAATATTTTTTGCAGGGGCCACCGGGTAATTGTTAGAGATGAGTCCATCATCTTCAACAATGATCTTTCCGTCTCTTCTTTTGATCTTTACATATTTTACGCCAAAATACTGTGTATCGTTAAGGATGAACCAGGTGTGGGAGAACCCGCTGAGCTTTCCTTTTTCATCGCTGATGCCCAGTTCATATTTGTAGGTTCTTTTTGTTGAGTCGTTATAAAGCGTGCCTTTCCATAAGCCTGTAATATCGGTTTCCTGCGCAAAAAGTTTTGTGCTTAAAAGCAGGAATAGAACGATCAGGTATTTACAGTGCTGCATGATAATAGTTTTTCTGTATTGGATATGCTATCAACGTTCAAACAGGCGATTTTATTGATTAAAATATCGGCATTTTCACGATTGTATAAAGATTTCAGGTAATGTTTATCGTAATACTTGAGCAAGATACCAAAACAGGCTTCGATATTGCTTTCCAGCAGGTGGCTTACCGCAGTTTTGGTTTCGAGCGGGCCCAGTCTTTTTTGTATGCGTATGATGGCGTTTATGAGTTTCTCTTTTTCGTGCACACCATACTCCCCGCTGATATTTTTAAGACGCTCTTCAAAAGGGATGTCGAGAAAAAAAACAGGCTGCCTGCGCATTGTGTTCCATAGCGGATGCGGAATAACATTATCGCCGATCCGCTGGCTTTCATCTTCCACCCAAAATGAATGGGCCGCTGCAAGATGGAGTTCCTGTGCCAGCAGGTTTTCAAACATTTCCTGTTTGCGTTGCGGGGGCTGGCCCATACCGCCAAATGCAGATCCTTTATGATTGGCCAATGCTTCCAGGTCAACTATTATTTTACCTTGTTCCTTTAATTGATGCAGCACTTTGGTTTTACCGCTGCCGGTATAGCCGCCCAATATTTTAAGATCATATTCTTTTTCAAATTGCTCAAGCACCCACTTGCGGTATGCTTTATAACCGCCCACAATTGTGTACACTTCAAAACCATACAAATCTAATAGCCATGCCACAGCTGCGCTGCGCATGCCGCCACGCCAACAGTGAACAAGAACGCGTGCCTGTTCCCCGGCAGGAATTTTTAAATGAAGCGAAGCGTTGAATTCTTTTTGAAATGCTTCGGCCTGCTCAACCATCGCATTCATTTTTGGGCCAAAAAATCCAAGGCCTGCTTTAATGGCTTTTTGTTTTCCCTGTTGTTTATAAAGTGTTCCAACAACGGCACGTTCATCATCGGTAAATAAGGGCAGGCTAAAGGCTCCGGGAATATGGGCATGCCTGAATTCGCCCGGGCTGCGCACATCAAGCACAGGCATGGTTTGCGTCCTGTTTAAAAATTCGGGGAGCGTAATTTTTTTTATGGCCATTATTCTTCTATCCTAATTTTTAGCATACCGGTAATATCCTTGTTTGTTCTGCTCAACTCATTTCATGCTTTAAAACAAGCTGCTCAAAAAAATGCAGTTTTTCTAAAATATTTTTTCAGATAAAGTTACGTAAAAGAAAAAGCCGCTGATTCATCAACGGCCTTGTAAGTATTTTCATTTGAGATCAACCATTCATGCTGGTTAAAAATTCCTGGTTGTTCTTGGTTCCCTTCATATTCTTCAGAAGCATATTGATGGCTTCTTCCGAATTCATGTCGGCTATATGCTTGCGCAGCACCCACATGCGCTGGAAGGTATCTTTGTCGAGCAAGAGGTCATCACGCCTTGTGCTGGATGCCACAATGTCGATAGCAGGATAAATACGGCGGTTGCTCAGTTTACGGTCGAGCTGCAGTTCCATGTTACCGGTACCTTTAAATTCTTCAAAGATCACTTCGTCCATCTTGCTTCCGGTATCTACCAGGGCGGTTGCCAGTATGGTAAGAGAGCCGCCATTTTCTATTTTACGGGCGGCACCAAAAAACTGTTTTGGTTTTTGCATGGCATTTGCTTCCACACCACCACTTAATACTTTACCGCTGCTGGGGGCCACGGTATTGTGCGCACGGGCAAGGCGGGTAATAGAATCGAGCAATATCACCACATCGTGTCCGCATTCAACCAGGCGTTTTGCTTTTTGCAATGCAATGGTTGAAACCTTAACATGCTTTTCTGCGGGTTCATCAAAGGTGGAGGCAATTACTTCTGCCTTTACGCTGCGCTCCATATCTGTAACCTCTTCGGGCCTTTCATCTACGAGCACCACCATGAGGTAGCATTCGGGATGATTTTCGGCAATGGCATTGGCCACTTCTTTCAGCAGCATGGTTTTACCCGTTTTGGGTTGTGCCACAATCAATCCACGCTGACCCTTGCCAATAGGGGTAAACAGGTCCATGATGCGGGTGCTGTAGTTATCGCCACGGGTGGTAAGTTCTAATTTTTCGTAAGGGAAAAGCGGGGTAAGATAGTCGAATGGTACACGGTCTCTTACTTCTTCGGGGCTTTTTCCATTGATGGTTTCCACTTTAAGGAGGGCAAAATACTTTTCGCCTTCTTTTGGCGGTCGAACAGATCCATAAACGGTATCGCCGGTTTTGAGGCCAAAAAGTTTTATTTGCGAAGGGGAAACATAAATATCATCGGGGCTGCTGAGGTAATTGTAATCGCTGCTGCGTAAAAAACCATAGCCATCGGGCATCATTTCGAGTACTCCTTCGCCCAAAATAACCCCATCAAATTCTATATTGAAAACAGGAGGTTTTTGGTTTCTGTATTCTTTGGCCTGAAAAACCGGTTCATCTTCGATTTCCGGTTGCTGAATATCCTCGGCCTGTAACATTTGGGCAATGGCAGCAGGAATGGTGGATTGTTCAGGCGTGATGGGCTGCAGATCTTCTTCCTCTTCGGCATCGGGCCTGGCAGGGCTATCTTCTTTTTTGTGTTTGATGGGCTTTTTTTCGGCTATTTCGGGCTTTTTATGCCTTACCGGGAGTTCTTTTTTTGAAGGCGCTTCCTTCATTACTTCTGCTTCTTCCACAATATTGGAAGTGGAGGTCTTCACAATACGTTTGCGCTTAGGCTTATCGCCATCGGTGCTGTTTTTCTTGTCTGCTGTCATAACGGCTTGTTTATCGAGGATCTTGTAAATAAGGTCCTGCTTATTAAGTTTTTTTGCGTTGCTGATCTTTAACTCTTCGGCAATATCAAGCAATTCAGGAACGAGGAGATCGCTCAGTTGTAATATATCGTACATAAAAATGTGAAAATGCGTTTTTCAGGAAACCCGCTCTTGATAAATCTTTGAAAATTGAAATGGTGATTTTGATTGGGAACCGGCTGAGCTGTGAAGTAGCTAATGATTTAGGATATGCTTCGCAACCTTTTCCACTGCAATATTACAGCGTTTTTGCTGAACAAGGAAATTTTTTTGACTTTTTAACCTAATTAAGCCGAAAATATGCCCAAAAGCAAAACCTGCAATTTTACCCGGTAAAACCTGCTGACAATAGTATGACAGACATCCCTGTGTAATTTAATACGAACTTTGCTGTAAAAAAGATGGCGCATCTCAATATAGAGTTTAAGGCTGCCTGCAGCAATATTGCCCGGGCCGAAGAAAAACTAAAGCAACTGGCCGCCCGCTTTATTGGCACAGACCAGCAGCAGGATACTTACTACAATGTTCCGCAGGGCCGGCTGAAACTGCGGGAGGGAAATATAGAAAATGCACTCATTTATTACGAGCGTGAAAACAAGGCCGGCAGTAAACAGTCGGATGTGATCTTGTTTAAACACCAGCCTTCGCCCGAATTAAAGGAGATATTGATAAAGACACACGGCATTAAAACGGTTGTTCACAAAACCAGGAAGATCTATTTTGTAGATAATGTAAAATTTCATTTTGATGTGGTAAAGGGCCTTGGCGAGTTCATAGAAGTGGAAGCTATTGATACAGATGGCAGCATTGGTAAAGAAAAACTGCAGCAGCAGTGCGATCATTATGCAGCTTTTTTTGAAATAAAACAGCAGGATTACCAGCCCGTTTCTTACAGCGATATGTGAATTATTCCACCAGCAGCGGCTCCACAAAAAACTCTTCTGCCGGTTTTTTCTCAAGCATCAGGCCCTGCATGATCTCGTATGATTTTTTTGCCAGCTTGAAACCGCTTGTTTCCACATAAGTTACCCTGGGATAAAATAGTTTTGGGAAAAATCCATCACTCAGGCAAATGACCTGCACTTTTTGCTGCATGCCCAATTCCTGTACAGACTGCATCACCCCTATCAGTATTTCATCGCTCATACAGAAGATGCTGTCTGCATTTGATTGGGCCAGGTATTTTGCCGAAATAGTTTTGGCATCAACATCGCTCAATGCATTTTCATAAAGTACATTTATATTTTTTGTTTTAATAAAATCATTAAATGCATTGTACCTGCGTTTTGTAATAGACATATGGTTGTTGCCAAAAAGCGCCAGTATATTTTTCTTTCCGCTTTCCGCTATTTTTTTTGCTGCCATGGTTGCCGCGTCCAGGTCGTTAATGCTTACCCGGTTAAAACGCTCATCGTCGGGTACTTTATCAAAGAACAAAAGCGGAATGCCGCTGTCCACCACTTTATCGTATTCTTTATAATCGGAGGTTTCTGTGCATACGCAGGCAAAAACACCAGCCACCCGGTTGAGCCGGCAAAGTTTAAGGTTGGCTTTTTCTGTTTCCACATTATCGGCATTTTGAAGCACCATAAGGGAATAATTATTTTTCTGGCATTCTTCTTCAATGCCGGAAATAAAAGAATCGTAAAAAAATTTCGAAAAACTGGGTACAATTACGGCGAACAATTTTGAGTTTTGAGTTTTAAGGTGCACCGCATTGGCATTGGGCTCATATTCGAGGCTTTCTGCCACCTCCTTTACTCTTTTAATGGTAGTTTCAGAAATATCAGGATGATCCTTAAGCGCCCTTGATACTGTGGATATACTCAGGTTGAGCAGGGAGGCGATCTTCTTGAGCGTCATGGAAGGCATAAGCAAACGTGGTCTGTTGAGTGCCCAAACTTAAGTTATTGCCGCGGATCGCAAAAATTTTTTCCCCCGCAAACATTTTCGCAAACGTTTGAGGGAAAATTTAGAATACCTGCCATTTTAAAATGACACAAGTCATAGGTTTTTCTATCTAAATTACAATCACTTTTAACCATTACTTAACTAAATCTTAATTAAAAATTAAAACCTCGCTTATGAAGCAAACAATGCTTGCCAGACTGATGCTCAGCATATGCTTTGGCCTGATTTCTATGCTGGCATTTGCCCAGAACAGAACGGTTACCGGAACCGTAACCGATGATAAAGGAGCGCCTGTATCGGGTGTATCTGTAACTATTAAGGGCGGCAAAGGCGGCACCTCTTCCGGGGCCGATGGCTCTTACAGCCTGAGCGTGCCTGCAAATGCCAACACATTGGTATTCTCGTCTGTGGGTTTTGGCCGTAAGGAAGTGTCTATTGGATCGGATAATGTTGCCAATGCTTCCCTGGTGGCAACTAATGAGCAGTTAACCGATGTGGTGGTAATTGGTTATGGTTCTGCAAGAAAAAAAGACTTAACGGGTGCTGTGGCCGTCGTAAGCGCCAAATCTTTTAACCAAGGCCCTATTGCGGGCCCCGACCAGCTTGTTCAGGGAAAAGTGGCTGGTTTGCAGGTTATCAGTAATAGCGGCCAGCCGGGTGCTGCCACCACCGTAAGGATCAGGGGTAATGCATCGGTAAGAGCGGGTGCCGGGCAACCATTATATGTTGTTGATGGAATTCCGCTTGACGGAAGGAATGCAAGGCCCGGTTTAACAGCTGTTGGCTTTGGCCGTACACCTGATGTGGATCCACTGTTATTTATCAATACCAACGATGTGGCAAGTGTGCAGGTACTTAAAGACGCGTCGGCTGCAGCCATATACGGTTCAAGGGGCGCAAACGGCGTGATCCTTATTGAAACCAAAAAAGGAAGTGGTGCACCAAAGGTTGAACTCAGTTTCCAAGCAGGCATCAGCAAGGTTGCAAAAAAATATGGAATATTGGATGCTGCAGGTTATAAAAAAGCACTTGCCGACTATGGCCTTACCAATGGTGACCTGGGAAGTTCGGTTGATGCACAGGAAGCTATCCTCAGAAAAGGGGGAAGCACAAACCTTAGCCTTGCCGTAAGTGGCGGTACAGATAAAACTAACTACAGGCTCTCTGTAGGCTATTTTAATCAAAAAGGTATCATCATCGGATCGGAGCTTAAAAAGTATATGGCAAATTTCATAGGCCAAAGCAAGGCCGTAGGCAACCGCTTAACCGTGGATTACGGTTTAAAGGTTGGGCAGGTAAATGAAAAAATTGCGCCCGTATCGGATGATGCCGGATTTGAAGGTAGTTTAGTTGGTAATGCGCTTCAATGGAACCCAACAAGGGCATTTAAAAAAGATGATGGTAGCTGGGACCAGCCTGCAGGAGCCTTAAACCCGCTGGCACTCGATGATGCCTATGATGATAAAAGCAGCCTTTTAAACGGAAGCGGACACCTTGGCGGCACCTTAAAAATTACAAAAGAGCTTAGTTTTAAGGTTTTGGGAAGTGCTTTCCGCCAAACCGGGCAACGCAGGGCATCTATGCAGGCCTTTCTTAATCAAACAGCAGTAGTGGACAGGGGATGGGGGTTTGCCTCAGATAATGAACTAACCTCTATACTTGCCAATTCAACTTTAAATTATAAAAAGGAATTGTCAAACGGACTTAACATAGACGCATTGGCCGGGTATGAATATTTTAAATCAAACAGGAAAGGTTTTGGGGCGTTCGGACAGGATTTTAAAGATATACCTGTAAATTATGCCAATATCCTTCAGTACGCATCACAGTCTACCCTTTCGATCAATTCTTTTGAAGACCCAACCTGGGAACTGCAATCTTATTTTGCAAGGGCGGCATTTAATTACAAAGACAAATATTATCTCACCGGTACAATGAGGGCAGATGGTTCTACCAAGTTTGGTGCGGATAATAAGTACGGATACTTTCCTTCATTTGCTGCAGCCTGGGCCATCAGCAATGAAGATTTTATGAACGGCGTAAAAGGAGTGGAAAACCTGAAATTAAGGGTAGGTTATGGCGTAACAGGAAGCCAGGAATTTCCTTCCGGCGCAGCACAGGATCAATACACCCTTTCTCAACAATCATTTGTTTTGAGCAATGTAAAAAATCCTGCCCTGAAATGGGAAAGAGAAAAACAACTTAACATCGGGTTGGATTTTACCATCCTGAACAAAAAAATAAACGGTAGTATTGATTACTTTAAAAAAGACAGAACAGACCTCCTGTTCAATACCCAGGTAACACTGCCTGGCCCTGCAACAAGATACTGGGTAAATGTGCCCTGCAATATTATTAACAAAGGGGTGGAGGTAACACTTAATTCAGACATCATCGCTAAAAAAGATTTTGGCTGGAACCTTGGTGTGAATGCAACATTTATTAAGAACACACTGGAAAATTACAATTTTGGAACCGTGCTGACCGGTGTTATCAGCGGACAGGGTTTAACAGATGTTTCTGTTCAAAAACTGGTGGAAGGATACCCCATCAATGCGTTTTTTGTGAAAGATTTCCAGGGCTTTGATGCAAACGGAAATTCGATCTTTAAAGGTGGAGAAAGTGACAGGATCTATGGCGGAAGCCCTAACCCAACTACCCTGCTCGGCTTAAGGTCTGAGCTCACCTATAAAAAATGGAGTTTTATTGTGAACGGTTATGGCCTGTATGGTCATAAGATTTATAACAATACTGCAAATGCTACCGTAGGATTGGGTAACCTTGGAAAAGGAAATGTTGACAAACGGTTTATTGGAACAGGGGAAGCTCCTGGAAATGCGCCGAGTGCCTCAAGCAGGTATATAGAAAAAGGTGATTTCTTCAGGCTGGCTAATGCCACGGTAACTTATGATCTCGGAAACGTGGGTGAAACATTAAAAGGAGTGAGCCTTTTTGTTACAGGAAACAACCTGTTTGTAATTACAAAATATACAGGCTTCGATCCAGAGGTTAACACCAACAAACAAATTGACGGTGTTGCATCACAGGGTATTGAATACACACCTTATCCTTCATCAAGGTCCTTCCTTGCCGGGTTCAGGGTTTCATTTTAATAATTTAAAATTTAATTAAAGAAATATGAAAAATAAAATATTAAAAATTGCATTGTTTGCCGGTGGGATCTTCGGTCTTGCAGGATGTACAAAGCTCGACGAAGACCTGAACAGCGCTCTTACGCTTAACCAGGCACAATCATTAACCAGTGCATCCCAGCTGCTCCGTTCCACCTATAATTCCATGCAGGATGCATGGACATCGCAGGACAGGTTTTTGGCATTGGCCGAGCACCCATCAGATGAAATGGTAGGCCCAACAAGGTCAACCGACTGGGATGACAATGGTGTTTGGAGGGTTTTACACCTTCATTCATGGACCCCGGATCATTCTTACGTAACAAGAACGTTTGAGAATCTTTTGATCATGCAGTTCAATGCCTCTAACGTATTAAACTTTAACCCTACTGCATCAGAAGCTGCCCAGGCAAGATTTTTAAGGGCACTTTCCATGTGGGCTGTGCTGGATGGCTGGAACCAGGTTCCTTATCGCCCAACAGGATCAAGCTTATCTGATGCGCCTATAACTTTAACAGGCGGACAGGCACTCGATACCATCATCAGCGAGTTAAATGCCATAATCCCCACACTGGATAACGGGCCTACAAACAGGGCGAATAAAAATGCAGCCAGGGTCTTGTTGATGAAATGTTACCTGAACAAAGCGGTTTATACCGGCGACAGGAAGACCATCACATTCAATAATGCCGATATGCAGCAGGTGGTTACATTGGCCGACCAGGTTACCGGCTACAGTCTTGCTTCAAATTACTTTGACAACTTTGCGCCTAACAACTCTTCCGCTTCAGAAAACATCTATACCTATGGCGGTGGTGTTACAGAAAACCAGGGACGCAGCGGAAACAATATCCGTTCACGCTGGTTTATGTCTATGCACTACAAACAAAGGCCCGGCGGCTGGAACGGTTTTACGACACTCTCTGATTTTTACGACAAATTTGAAGCGTCAGATAAGCGCAGGGGTGCAGCCTACCCGGTTGCTACTTATACGAACCCGGGCAATAGAACCAATGTTGGTTTCTTGTTGGGCCAGCAGTACGACCTGTTAAATGATACTGCTCTTACAGACAGGGGAGACAGGCCCTTGGTTTTTTCACGTGAAATAGCATTACAGGAAACAAATCCTGCTACACTCGAAATGACTGGTATCCGTGTGGTAAAATGGGCCCCCGACCTGGCTTCGGGCGATAACCCAACTACAGAATTTGCCTTTTTCCGTTATGCAGATGTTTTGTTGATGAAGGCAGAAGCGCTTATGCGTTCCGGGGATAATGCCGGTGCACTTACCATTGTAAACACAATACGTGCTGCAAGAGGTGTTCCTGCTTTGGCAACATTGAATGCTGCTGTATTGCTCGATGAAAGAGGAAGGGAAATGTATTGGGAAGGCTGGAGGAGAAATGACCAGGTAAGATTTGGAACCTACTTAAACCCCAATCAGTTAAAAACAGGAACCAGCGAGGATAAATATTTGTTATTCCCGATTCCTAATAATGACCTGGCTGCCAACCCTAACCTCACCCAAAACCCCGGTTATTAAGTTTTAAATTCTCATTTTCATAGTTTCGTTTACCAGGGGCAGTTACTCTTTAACTGCCCCTATTTTTTAAAACCATTCCATCATGCGACTGTTATTTTCATTGCTTGCAGCCATACTGCTTTTTTCGGCCTGCAAAACAAATAACAAAGAAACCCCAAAACCCCAAACTTCCGGAGCTCAAACCTTAAACCCAAAAAGCTGGTGGAAAGAAGCAGTTTTCTACCAAATTTATCCCCGTAGTTTTAAAGACAGCGATGGCGACGGTGTGGGCGACCTGAAAGGCATTATTTCAAAATTAGATTATATCAAAAGCCTGGGTATTGATGCCGTATGGCTGAACCCGGTATATGCTTCACCTAATAAAGATAACGGGTACGATATCAGCGATTATGAGCAGATCCATCCGCAGTTTGGCAGCATGAAAGATTTTGACAGCCTGCTTGCCGGCTTTCATAGCCGTGGTATAAAAGTGATGATGGATATGGTGCTTAACCATTGCAGCGATGAACATAAATGGTTTGCAGAAGCAAAAAGATCAAGAACAAGTCCTTACTATAATTATTTTCACTGGTGGCCAGCCGAAAAAGGAACGCCGCCTTACCGCTGGAGTATTTTTGACGACAAAGCGTATGGCTGGGAGTTTAACAAACCCACTAACTCCTATTACCTCCATTACTTTGCCGATTTTCAACCCGACCTCAACTGGGAGAATCCTGCACTGCGCCAGGAAATATACAAAATGATGCGCTTTTGGTGCGATAAAGGCGTGGATGGCTTTCGTATGGATGCACTTGCATTTATTGCAAAAGATACAAGCTGGCCTCCTTTGCCAAAAGAATACGATGGTAAATGGGGTATGTATTATGCCAGTGGCCCCAAACTGCACGATTATATACAGGAAATGAACCGGGAGGTGCTGAGTAAATACAATCTGGCAACCGTGGCCGAAGCAATGGGAGATATTCAGCGGGTGAAAAAATTTGTAGACGAAGACCGAAAGGAACTCAACATGGCCTATCATTTTGAAGCCATTGATTTTGGCTACCTGCCCAATGAATATAAAATGCCCGATCCCAAAGGATACAGCTTGCCCGCCCTTAAAAAAATTTACAGCAAATGGGACAGTGCTTTTACAGAAAAAGGCTGGGGTACCATGTACCTGGGCAATCACGATCAGCCCCGCATGCTTACCCGGTGGGGAAATGATGCGCCTGAATTCAGGGATGCGGCTTCTAAAATGCTCACCACTTTGATACTCAGTATGCGGGCTACTCCCTTTTATTATTTTGGCGATGAGATCGGTATGTGCAATATAAAATTCAACCGCGTTGATCAATATAATGATGTGGAACTGCTTACCAATTATGCACAAATAAAAGCCAAAGGCGGCGATCTCAAAAGATTCCTCGAAGGCATGAAGATTTCGAGCAGGGACAACGGCCGCACACCTATGCAATGGGATACAAGCATCAACGCCGGGTTTGGAACCGGGAAACCCTGGCTTCCGGTAAATGAGAATTACAAAACAGTAAATGTAAACGCAGCAGAAACAGACCCGAACAGCTGTTTGGCTTATTTTAAAAAAATGATAAAACTGCGCAAAGAAAACCCCGTGCTTATTTACGGAAGGTATACCTTACTTGATGCAGAAAACCCTGATGTATTTGCCTATATACGTGAACTTAATAGTAAAAAGTTTTTGGTCTTGCTGAATTTCAGGAAAACAAGGTCAAGTACAAACACAGGACTTGATATAAGCAAAGCAAAACTGCTCATCGGAAATTATACAGACGCATCAAAAGACGGCAGCCTGAAACCCTACGAAGCTGCTGTATATGAGATAAATTAAAAATAATGAATCCAAAAATAATTCTCTGGACCATTACGGTAGGCCTTGGCGGTTTCTTATTTGGCCTCGATGTGGCCGTTATTTCCGGGGCCGAACAGGCCATACAGGAACTATGGAAACTCAGCGACGCCCTGCATGGCACCGCCATTGCCATGGCCTTATACGGCACAACCATTGGGGCGGCCCTGGGAAATATTCCGGCAAATAAATTCGGCCGAAAAAAAACATTGATCTGGATAGGGGTCATCTTTTTTGTATCTTCTCTTGGTGCGGCACTTGCACCAGGCGTGTACAGTTTTATGTTCTTTCGTTTTTTAGGAGGGCTGAGTATTGGAGCCTCCAGCGTGGTGGCGCCGGTGTATATTTCTGAAATTGCCCCGGCAAAAGACCGCGGCAAAATGGTGATTGCTTTTCAGCTCAATATTGTAGCGGGCATTTTACTTGCTTACGTATTTAATTATTTTCTGCGGGGTGTGGGTGGAGATAACGACTGGCGCTGGATGCTGGGTATTGTGGCCATTCCTTCACTTATTTTTTCTTTACTCATGTTCTTTACTCCCGAGAGCCCGAGGTGGCTTGTATTGCATAAGAAGGATGATGCCGCCGCAAAAAAAATACTCGAACTTACAGAGACCGGCCATGTGGAGAACACGATACAGGAGATAAAAAACTCCGTACAGGCTAAAACAGAATCGCTGTTCAGCGGAAAATATGGCAAACCTTTGATGCTGGCGTTTTTACTTGCTTTTTTTAACCAGCTGAGCGGCATCAATGCCATTATTTATTTTGCTCCACGTGTATTTGAAATGGCCGGGCTGGGCAAAGAGGCTGCTTTTTTAAGCACAACGGGTATTGGTATTGTCAACTTTTTATTTACCTTACTCGGCTGGTACCTGATAGACAGGCTGGGCCGGCGTACTTTAATGTATATTGGTTCCATTGGTTATATTATTTCACTGGCCCTCGTTGCTTACTCCTTTTATTCGGGCCATACAGAACATATAAGCTGGTATGTTTTTATGTTTATTGCTTCACATGCCATTGGACAGGGTGCCGTTATATGGGTTTTTATCTCGGAAATATTTCCTAATTCAGTTCGTGCAGAGGGCACATCGTTTGGATGCCTTACCCATTGGGTTTTTGCAGCGCTTATATCGCAGGTGTTCCCGGTTTTTACTCAATATGGCGGTGCAAAGATATTTGGCTTTTTTTGTGTTATGATGGTCTTTCAATTGATCTTTGTATGGAAGATGATGCCCGAAACCAAGGGGGTGGCACTTGAAAAAATGTAAAACTTTTTTAGGTTACCGCAGAGAAAGGAGAAAAGGAAGAGCTGTACCGGTATGATCTTCTTTTCATTTATTCTGATTAATATGTGAAAGCAAAGAGGATAATCAAAGTATAAAAGAATTTTTTATACTTGTATTTTTCCGGAACGGATAATGAAAATAAAATGCCTTAAATAACGTAGCGTTTACGCTTGTTCTCTGCGGCAAAAATACACTTAATTACAAATGCGAATCTTATTTTTAATACTAACCGTTTTTCTTCTTTCCTGTAACACCCAACAGCAACCCACCCTGTTTGAACTGCAGCAAAACACCGGTATCAACTTTGTAAATAATGTGGAGAATGACCAGCAGTTCAATATCTTCAGCTACCGAAATTTTTACAATGGTGGTGGCGTGGCCATTGGCGATATCAACAACGACGGGCTTCCCGATGTGTTTATGACCAGCAATATGGGCGCCAACAAACTTTACCTCAACAAAGGAAATTTCAGGTTTGAAGACATCAGCAAAAAAGCAGGGATTGAACAGTTGAACAGGTGGAATACCGGCGTGGTAATGGCCGATGTAAATGCCGATGGCTGGCTTGACATTTATGTATGTAATGCCGGTTATAACAAGTTCAGGAACAAACAGGCCAATGCCATGTTCATCAATAACCATGATCTTAGCTTTACCGATAAGGCAAAAGAAATGGGTCTCGACGAAAATGGGTATACCACCCATGCCGCTTTTTTTGATTATGATCTTGATGGTGATCTCGATTGCTATATTCTGAACAATAGTTTTATTCCCGTGAACACACTTAACTACAGCAACAAACGGGAGCTGCGGGCCAAAGACTGGCCTATTGAAGATTTTGCAAAAGGCGGAGGCGACAAACTGCTGCGCAACGACAACGGGATTTATAAAGACGTTAGCGAAGAAGCACAAATCTACGGAAGCCTTATTGGTTTTGGCCTTGGGGTAACGGTGGGCGATGTTAATGGCGATTTTTACCCCGACCTGTACATCAGTAACGATTTTTTCGAAAGAGATTATCTCTACATCAATCAAAAGAACGGCACATTTAACGAAGAGCTGGAAAGCTGGATGCAGCATACAAGCCTTGCCAGCATGGGTGCCGATATTGCCGATATAAACAATGACGGCTACCCCGATATTTTTACAACCGATATGCTGCCCGGCGATGAATACCGTTTAAAAACAACTTCTTCATTCGACAACTATGATGTATACCAGTATAAATTAAAACAGGGGTTTTATCATCAGCTCCAGCAGAACGCACTGCAAATAAACAACAGGAATGGAAAGTTTATGGAAACATCGCATTACAGCGGCGTTGCAGCTACCGACTGGAGCTGGGGTGCCCTGATATTTGATGCCGATAATGATGGCCTGCAGGATCTCTATGTGTGCAATGGTATTTATAAGGATGTGATAGACCAGGATTTTATTGATTTTTTTGCCAATGAACTGTATCAAAAAATGGCGGTGAGCGGAGAAAAGGCAGAAATGAAACAGATAGTTGATAAAATGCCAAGCGTACCGCTGCTTAATAAGTGTTTTAAAAATGAGGGAAATTTAAAATTCAGCGATGCAGGGATCAACTGGGGATTTAACCAGCCCTCTTTTTCTAACGGGGCAGCTTATGGCGATCTTGATAACGATGGCGACCTCGACCTCGTGGTAAACAATGTAAATATGCCTTCCTTTGTTTATAAAAACAATGCAAGAGAGCAAAACAAAAATAATTTTATAGCGGTTGAATTAAAGGGGTCGGCAAAAAACAGTTTTGCAATTGGAAGCAGCATTAAGGTTTTCTGCGGTGCCGAAATTATTTCACGTGAACTGGTCCCGAGCCGCGGCTTCCAGTCGAGCACCGATTATAAACTCATCATTGGTCTTGGAAAAAAAAGTATCGACAGCCTGCAGATTTGCTGGTACGACAGGACCCAAACCAGCATTGCAAAACCGCCGGTGAATACTTCCCTGAAATTTGAGTATGACAAATCTGTAAGAAAAGCATCCCCGGTTGCTTCAACCCCTGCAGAAACCATGTTTAAGGCAGAGAACACTGTTTTTGAAAAACATATCGAAGATGATTTTATTGATTTTTACCAGGAACGTAATATTCCTATGATGCTGAGCAAGGAAGGCCCGCATGCAGCCGTGGCAGATGTAAATGCAGATGGTATGGAAGATGTTTTTATTGGCGGGGCAAGTGGGCAGCCGGCTGTATTGTATTTACAAAGCAATGAAGGATTCATAAAAAAGCAGCATCCCGTTTTTGAAAAAGATAAGGGCTTTGAAGACGTGGCCACCTGCTTTTTTGATGCTGATAAAGACGGCGACAAAGATCTGTTTGTGGGCAGCGGGGGAAACAACCTGCCACCCAGGCACCCCAATTTGCAGTTCAGGCTGTATTTGAATGATGGCAAAGCTGGTTTCTCAAAATCATTTGCCAGCTTTCCTGTAAACAGCGCCAATATTTCTACCGTTATCAATTATGATTATGATGGTGATGGGGATGAAGACCTCTTTGTGGGCGGCAGAAGCCTTCCTTATAACTACGGAGCTAACCCACGCAGCTGTTTACTGCAAAATGATGGAAAGGGAAATTTTGCAGATGTTACAAAAGCACTTGCTACCGAAATTGAAAATATAGGAATGGTTACCAGTGCTGCCTGGGCCAATATTACAGGCGATGACAAGAAAGAATTGGTAATTGCAGGAGAATGGATGGCGCCACGTGTATTTGGTTTTACAGGCGGAAAATTTGTTGAGCAAAAAACAACCATGAGTAATATGCTGGGTTTTTGGCAATGCGTTAAAGCCGCTGATATGAATGGAGATGGTAAAGAAGACCTTATTTTGGGAAATATCGGCGATAATTTTTACCTGCACCCAACCGAAAAGGCTCCTGTAAAATTATGGTTGGGCGATTTTGACAACAATGGCCTGCCCGATAAGGTTTTTTCAAAAACTGCAGAGGGTAAAGATGTTCCTGTTTTTCTAAAGAAAGAGTTTACAGATATTTTACCATCCTATAAAAAAGAAAACCTGCTGCACCACGAGTTTGCCCAAAAGACAATTCAAACCATTTTTAAGGAAAAGGCTGGTTCCGCCATCGTAAAAACATTTAATTTTTCTTCCAGTTGTATCGCTGTCAATAAAGGCAACGGCAATTTTGAGATCAGCCTGCTCCCTGCGGAAGCGCAGTTATCAACTGTAAATGCCATACTGGTTTGGGATATGGATGGCAATGGAACAAAAGATATTATTTTGGGAGGAAACAGTACAGAATACCTTCCGCAGTTTGGCCGGCTCGATGCTAATTTTGGCATCCTGCTTCAAAACGACGGAAAGGGAAATTTATCTGTCATTCCACCTGCTCGAACCGGGATCCAGGTAAATGGAATGGTAAAAGACATTGTATTACTGCAGGCAAAGAACAAAAAATTACTTTTGTTTTTAAGGAATAATGAAAAGCCCCAGTTTTTTTCTTTACAATAAAATTGTTTAAACGTATAGATATGAAAAAATTGTTGTTTCCCCTGGTGTTGGTTTTAATGATCGTATCTGCGCTTGCACAGCCCACTCCCGATCAGTTGTATGGCCAACTCTTTACAGATGTACAGATGCAAAAAATTTTCCCCGATGGGAAAACCTTTGTTGACTGTACACCCAAACGCAAAGTGGCCGATATTATGTATGACTACGGCATGCAGAAAGGTCCCTCATTCAATCTGAAAAAATTTGTTGAAGAGAACTTTAACCAGCCGCCAGCACCACCCTCCCTGAATTACGTGCAACAGGAAAAAGATGTATCAGCTCATATCAACAATCTTTGGGATGTACTTAAGCGGGAGGCCGATACAAAACAGGAGGGCAGCAGTTTGCTCCCGCTGCCATTTTCTTATATTGTACCAGGCGGACGCTTCAGGGAGATCTATTATTGGGATTCTTACTTTACCATGCAGGGGCTCATGGACAGCAGGCGTTATGATATCATTGAAAATATGGTAAAGAACTTCGCTTACCTGGTAGACACTTATGGACATATACCCAATGGCAACCGCACTTATTATTTGAGCCGCTCGCAACCGCCTTTTTTCAGTATGATGGTCGATCTGCTTGCCCGCATAAAGGGAAACGGCGTTTATAAAACCTATCTTCCGCAGTTAAAAAAGGAATACGACTACTGGATGAAAGACGCCTCAACCCTCAAACCGGGCCAGGCTGCCGGCTATGTAGTAAGGTTAAAGGATGGCACAGTATTGAACCGCTATTGGGACCAACTCGAAATTCCCCGCCAGGAAAGCTATGCGCAGGATGTAGAAACTGCCGAAGCTGCGGCAAATCAACTTGCCATGCGTATAAAATTTGCATCTGAAGAGGCCCGGGAAAAAGCGCTCGATGAAGTGAAAAGAAAAACTTACCGTAACCTCAGGGCCGGGGCCTGCAGCGGATGGGATTTCAGCAACCGCTGGTTTTCCGATGGCGAAAACCTCCACAGTATTGAAACCACCAGCATTCTTCCGGTTGACCTCAATTCATTGCTGATGCATTTGGAAACAACGCTTTCAAAGGCTTACAGCATCAGCAAAAACAGCAAACAGTCCGCCGCCTTTAAAGCAAAGGCATCACAAAGATCAAAAGCTATCTCAAAATATTTCTGGAACAATAAACTCAACTATTTTACCGACTATAATTTTGAAACGGCATCTCAAAATTCAAACATCACTGCTGCAGGAATGTTTCCATTCAATTTTCCTGAAGAATTGGGCCTGGCTGTTTCAAAAAAATATTGCGGAAAAGCAATGGTAGTATTAAAAAACAGGTTGCTTCAGCCCGGTGGGATAACTGCTACCGAAAAAAATACAAAACAACAATGGGATGCCCCCAATGGCTGGGCCCCTTTGCAATGGATGGCCATTACAGGATTACAAAAAAACGGGCAGCAGCAGCTTGCGGCAGATATTTCTAAACGATGGATAAAGCTAAATACAGATGTGTACAACCGTACCGGCAAGCTGATGGAAAAATATAATGTAGTGGATACAAAACTGGAGGCTGGTGGTGGTGAATATCCCGGCCAGGATGGTTTTGGCTGGACAAACGGAACCCTGTTGGGCCTGATGCGGAAATATGTGAAGTGATTCCCGTGCATTTACAGGTGACAGCTTTTTAAAAGGTGTCACCTGTAAATGCGGTACTCAATAAACAGGGTAATAAAATTTTGTGATCCATTTACTGCTGTCCGGTTCTTTGCGGCGGTCTGTTATTAATGACTGAAATGGAATGGCGGGAGATGAAAAATTATAATCTTTTCTGTAAGATTCAAATTGCGTAAAAAGGCTGTCGAGGTATTGAAAACCACCATAAAGACTGTCTGTGCTGAGAAAATTTCCTTTTGGAAGCATTTGTTTATAGAGGATATCGCCCTGGCCTTTAAGGCGTTTGTTCAGCGGTAATGAAACCATAAAATGATAAGAGCCGCTGTCAGCTCTTTGAATATACAGCATTGGATAGTTTGTAACGGCCGCCATATTTGCCACCGCAAATTTTTCGAGCAGTTCAATTTTAAGATAAATATCGGGCACAGTTGGAAAATGGTCAACAATACCTTTTGTAACGATCATGCAACTGTCGTTTAAAGTGGTAAACCGCACATGAAAACCATATGATTGTTTGCTGTTCTCTAAAATTCCCGAGATAGAGCGGGCGATACTATCCATGGCAAATTTTATCTTTTTTGCCTGTACATATTTAGAGATCCGGTCAAACGGGTTGTTACCGGCAACTATATTGCAACTCCAGTTAATGCCAATAGAATCGCCTGGTAAAATGCTGGTTTGTATTTGAGAGAGATAGCGGGTTTCTTTATCAGAAATCGTAACACTTGCATTATCAAAAGGCAATGGGGTTATTTCGGAAAAAAGGATACCATCTTTGCTGCTTCCAAACCACCTGTTCCAGCCCTGTTGTGTTAAAAAATTTCTTTGCAGGGAACCGGGGCTGGCATGTACTATAAATGCCTTATTGATCTTTATGGTTGAGGGAATAAAAATATAAACAGCAGCAATTGCGAGAACAAGGAAAACCAGCAGGAACAAAAATATCTTTTTCAATGAATGGAGTTTATGCAAATATGTTTAAAAAAGATGAAACCCGGTCTTTGAATATCGTATATTCAGGGGGAAAATTAACCGTAATTGGATTTGAAAGCATCCGGCACCATAATAAATGCCGGTCGGCTTATTTTCAGAATATAACCGAACGCTAAAATTGGATTTAAATACATGCATATGAAACAAATACTGTTCCTGCTTTTTCTGCTCATGAGCGTATTTACACCCTTTGCCCAGGATGCCTGGAAACTCAGGGCAGATAAAATAGACGCATCCAATTATTACGGTATAACCGTAGCCAATGGTATGCTGGGTGTGGTAAGCAGCCCCCAACCTTTTAAGGTAAAAGAATTGGTGCTGGCCGGGGCCTATGATCTTTATGGCCGGGGCAGGGTAAGTAATTTTTTGCGCAGCTTCAACCTGCTCAATATGTACCTCGAAGTAGATGGCAAACGTATTGCAGCAAACAATGCGGATAATTTTATGCAGGAACTCAATATGAAGGATGCCAGCTTTACAGCCTCGCTGGATTACGGGGATAAGGCGCAGGTAAGCTACACGTATTATTCTCTCCGCCATTTACCTTATACCGTACTTATAGATGTGAGGATTACTGCCAAGAAGGACATTTCTATTAATGCCGCAAGTGTAATGGAAGCGCCCGATGCATTAAAGGATGTTCAAAATTATTATAATGAGATAGACCGGCCGCATGTGACAATTGGCCTGCTTACATCAAGCGCCAAAAGCCCCACCGGAAAATTATTGATGTGTGCCAGCAATACATTTTTATTTGGCGAAGCACATGGGCAGGAGCCAAGGCTTATCCACGAAATGTGGGATAACAATATGCACCTGCTGAAATTCTCTAAAAAATTAAAGGCGGGTGAAACCTACCGTTTCTCCATAGCCGGCTCTTCCATTACATCGGCACACCACGATGATCCGCTTAATGAAGCAGAACGTGCCACTATTTTTGCAAAGCTCGAAGGAAGGGAACGCCTCATTTCGTTTCATAAAAAGGCATGGGAAGAACTCTGGAAAAGCGATATAACAATTGAAGGCGATGCACAAAGCCAGCAGGATGTACATAGCATGCTCTATCACCTGTATTCATTTTCACGGGAAGGAACTGCTCTTTCACCATCGCCCATGGGCCTTAGCGGACTTGGTTATAATGGACATGTTTTTTGGGATACCGACCTGTGGATGTTCCCGGCCATGCTGGTACTGCAGCCCCAACTTGCAAAGAGTATGATCGAATACCGTTATCAAAGGCTCGAAGCTGCAAAGCGCAATGCTTTCAGCAAAGGCTTTAAGGGAGCCATGTACCCATGGGAAAGTGCAGAAACGGGCGTGGAAGAAACTCCTGTATGGGCATTGAGCGGCCCCTTTGAACACCATATTACTGCTTGTGTGGGAATAGCTGCATGGAATTATTACTGTGTAACACAGGACAAAGAATGGTTGCGTGAAAAAGGATTCCCCATTTTAAAAGAAACCGCCAACTTTTGGGCAAGCCGGGTAGAAAGAAACGGTCCCGGCAAATACGAAATTAAAAATGTAGTGGCAGCAGATGAATGGGCCGAAAATGTAAACAACAATGCATTTACCAATGCGGCGGCTAAAACAAATCTGCAATACGCCAGCGAGGCAGCAAAACTATTGGGTATAGTGCCCGATGCCGACTGGATGCTGGTGGCAAATAATATTCCCATATTAAAAATGGCCGATGGCGTTACTGCCGAACACGAAACATATAATGGCGAAGGTATTAAACAGGCCGATGTAAACCTCCTCGCATATCCGTTAAAGCAGATCACCGACCCTGCACAAATAAAAAAAGATCTTTCTTATTATGAACAACGGGTACCCAACGAAGGCACACCGGCCATGACGCAGGGGATCTTTGCGTTGCTGTATGCAAGACTGGGTGATAAAGAAAGATCATTTCATTGGTTTAAAGATGCCTATGTTCCAAATCTTAATCCGCCTTTCAGGGTAATTGCCGAAACAAAGGGAGGAACCAATCCTTATTTTGCCACAGGAGCAGGGGGTATTTTACAGGCAATACTGATGGGTTTTGGAGGTATAGATATTACAAATAAAGGCATTGTACAGGTAAGATCTGTATTGCCTCAATCATGGAAAAGCCTCACCATTACCGGTGCAGGAAAAGATAAACGTACAATTGTTGTAAAATGAAACAATCGTTAGCCCATATCGCCATTGTTGTAAGAGATTATGATGAAGCCATTGATTTTTACTGTAATAAACTGCATTTTACGCTTCAGGAAGATACGGTACTTAGTGATGTAAAACGATGGGTACTGGTAAAACCCGCAGGTTCAGATGGTTGTGCCTTGTTGCTTGCAAAAGCTGCAAATGAAACACAATTGAGCCGGGTGGGTGATCAAACCGGTGGGCGTGTATTTCTTTTTTTGCATACAGATGATATTGAAAGAGATATAAAAAACCTGGAGGCTCATAACATAAAAATTGTTCGCAGACCTGTACAGGAAGCCTATGGAAAAGTTTGTGTTTTTGAAGACCTGTATGGCAATCTTTGGGACCTGATTGAACCCGCCTGAACCGCAAACGATTGATGAAATAATTTTCTGCTGGACACGGCTTTTTATTATATTTGGAAACTTGAAAAAACTGGCTGCCATATCGTTGCTTGCGATTCTCCTGTTTAACACAATAGGTTACCGATTTTTAATTAGCCGTTACGAGTCAAATGCAGATCACAGGCTGGAGCAGGCCATTGATGGCTTCCATTATTACGAGGCCGACCTTGTGGAAATATCCATTCCGCTGAATATGCCTTATTATGCCGATAAAGGCATTGAGTATATTTCCGGAACATTAGAAGCCGGTGGCAAACATTACCAATATGTAAAACGTAAGGTGGAAAACAACACACTTCATATCTGGTGCATTGCCAATACAGAAAAAAATAAGTATTCAGACTATAAGGCCGGCCTGGCAAAATCCTCTTCTGAAAATAATTCACAAGAGCGGCAAAATCCCCTGGCCAAACTTTTACAGGCAGAATACTTAGATCTGCCACAGCAGCATATTGAAAAAAAACTGAGCCCGGCATTTGCGGGAAATGGCTTTTTTGATCATGCCTGTAAATCCCAGTTTAACCCCGGCGAATTAATACAACCTCCCCAATTTCTTTAATGAACACTAACGGCTCTGCCGTATTGACTTTTGTCCTTAATACTTTTTAATGACGAAATGATCTTTTGCACGGGTAAAACTAAAAATCAATCTTAAGACAACATCATCAATTTTCAAGAATGAAATTCATTAATATTTCATTACCGGCCCTTTTGCTGGTAATGATCATCTCCTGCACAAAAAAGGAAGATAGCTCCGAAAAATATTTCAGCGACCCGCTTTTATACTGCACAACAGTTAAGAAGCTAAACAATGTGGTGCTGGAAAATAATTTTCCACCCATGATCGGCAGCCGCAATTACGCTTATGCAAATATTGCAGCTTATGAATGTATAGCAGCCGGCAACAACCAATTTATCAGTCTTGCCGGCCAGCTAAATCAACTACCCTCCATGCCAAAGCCGGCAGCAGGAAGAAAAATAAATTTTAACCTGGCTGCGCTGCTCGCTTTTACAAAACTGGGTAATGCGGTCACTTTTCCTGAAGGAAGTTTAATGGCTTATTACGATGAGCTGAAACATGAGGCCGACAGCGTTGGCATGCCCGCCGAAGTATTAAAAAACACAGTGGAGTTTTCAGATTCTGTGGTGGCTACCGTTATGCGCTGGAGTAAAAAAGACAACTATGCACAAACACGCACTGCCGAAAGGTATTTTGTACAGCCAGATCTGGAAGGGCGCTGGATTCCCACGCCGCCCATGTATGGAAGCGCCGTAGAACCTCATTGGATGGAGATACGCACACTTGCCATAGATTCAGCATCGCAGTTTATGCCGGTTCGGCCTCCAGTGTTTGATATTAAAAACAAAAACAGTGTGTATTATAAGGCCTTGATGGAAGTAAAGATCACCGGCGACAGTCTCACTGAGGAACAAAAACATATTGCAGATTTTTGGGATGACAACCCGTTTAAGATGAACGTATCGGGGCACGTAATGTTTGCTTCTAAAAAATTTTCTCCCCCGGGCCACTGGATGAATATTGTAGGCATTGCTGCAAAAAAAGCAAATGCCGATTTTGGTACCACGGTGGCTGCTTATGCACAAACAGCCATCGCCTTGTTTGACGGATTCATCAGCTGCTGGGATGAAAAATTCAGGAGTAATTATGTTCGGCCCGAAACGGTCATTAATAAATATGTGTCGGACAGCTGGAGGCCCTATATTCAAACCCCTCCATTTCCTTCTTATACCAGCGGTCATGCCACGGTTTCTGCCGCCGCTGCAGAAGTGATGACGGGCTGGTTTGGAGATAAACTGCAGTTTACTGATACTTCCCTGCTTGAATTTGGCATCAAAAACAGGGAGATCACTTCTTTCAGGGATGCGTCAATAGAAGCGGCTATGAGCCGGCTTTACGGGGGCATACATTACCGGTTTGATAACGATGCCGGAAATAAAAGCGGGAAAAGGCTGGGAGAATTTATTGTGGCCAAACTCAAAATGAGGAAATGAGTTTATTATCATCATCACAAAAAAATTAAATCATGTTTAAAAAATATTTTTCAACCCTCAGCTTACTATTAATAGG
Source organism: Ferruginibacter sp. (assembly GCA_049291115.1). Lineage (GTDB taxonomy): Bacteria > Bacteroidota > Bacteroidia > Chitinophagales > Chitinophagaceae > Ferruginibacter. Next base: position 46,026 of record JBATOU010000023.1, on the reverse strand, counting down.
TGTAATTGCAAGTGCACAAACCGATATTGATGGTTTAATGATGGGCAAAAAAAACCTTTGCGTAGGCCCGGTATTTGGGTTCAGCAGTTGGAAAAACTATTGGGAAGGAACGCTTAAAAGAGATAATGCAAATATGGGAACAGTATCCACCACCTCCTACAGCATTATGGCAAATTATGGCATCACAGAAAGGTTGAATGTGCTTGTAGGATTACCCTATATTAAAACGAAGGCAAGCGAAGGCCAGTTAACAGGCCTTAAAGGATTTCAGGATTTTTCTGTTTGGGTTAAGTACGAAGCATGGAGCCGGGAGATTGGTAAAAAAGCAGTTCTTTCAGCATATGCGGTAGGTGGTGTTTCTGTACCGGGAAGTAATTACGTGGTTGATTTTTTGCCCATGTCAATTGGGCTTGGAACTAAAAATCTTTCTTTAAGGGCCCTGCTGGATCTTGAGTATGGAAAACTATTTGCCACCGGCTCGGCCACTTATATTTTACGCAGCAATACCAAACTGGACCGTACCGCTTATTACACTACGGAGATGCACTATACAAACGAAGTAAAGATGCCCGATGCTGCTTCCTGTAATTTCCGGATCGGTTACCGGCACAATGAAAATATTGCAGAACTGGTATTTGATAATTTTACCACACTTGGTGGCTTTGATATCAGCCGCAACAATATGCCTTTTCCTGGCAACAGGATGAATGCCAGCAGGCTTGGCGCAGGCTTTAAATATAATACCAGTTTTGTTAACGGGCTCTCGGTTGTAGGCAGCGCCTACACAACAATTGCCGGCAGAAATATGGGCCAGGCAAAAAGTTTCAATGCCGGTATCTTTTACATCATGGATTTTACTTCTAAAAAAGCGCATGAACATAAGATGTAATTGTGACTTTTATTTTATCACCGATCAACCATTCAACAATGAAAAATATATTTTCCATACTGGTATTATCAGCATTACTCCTGGTCTCGTGCAGCAAGGATCTTGCAGAGCGCAATGAAGAATTTCCTGCACTGCAACCGCTACGTTTAGATACGAATGCAGGTACCTGGCGCCCGATATTGATTGCTTCGCCTGCAGGGTTTACGGTTCCTGCCCCGGTGGCCACCACTAACCCTGATTATATAATACAGAAAAATGAAATCAAAAGCTACCAGGCCGCTATGAACGACAATGACCGCCGGTTATTAAAATACTGGTCTGCAGGGGCCGTATTGCGCTGGAATGAGATCATGCGGGAACTGGTGGCCATGCATAACCTGCCACCTTATCAAAATGCCGATGGCAGTTATCCCGTACCCAGTGCAGCAAACCCGCTGGCTTACCCCACTTTCCCTTTTGCCAATCCGCCTTATGCCGCAAGGGCCTTTGCTTATGTAAGCGCAGCACAATATGATGCCCTGGTAACGGCCACTTATTTTAAGCAATTATACAGGCGGCCTGCACCTTATAATTCAGATTCAAGTATTCGTGCACTCATTCCAACATCAACGCTGTTCAGCTATCCAAGCGAAGATGCTGTGGTGATGGGGGTAAGTACCGAAATGCTTAAACTTTTATTTCCGGCCGACCAGGCATTTATACAATCTAAAGCAGAAGAACATAAACACATGCGGATATTAAGCGGGGCAAATGTGCGCAGCGATTTGGAGGCGGGCGAGGCATTGGGCAGGGCGGTGGCACAGCGCTTTGTGGCAAGGGCAAGAACCGACAGGGCTGGTGCTGCTGTAGGCACGCCTGCAATTTGGGCACAGATGGAAGCAACTGCAACAGCCGCCGGCGAAATTCCATGGATAAGCCAGGAATCGCCCAGGCGGCCACCCATGCTTCCGTTATTTGGAAAAGTGCAAACATTTTTATTTGATTCAGCCACATTGGTAACCCAGGTGCGCCCCGGGCCGCCGCCATCAACTTCTTCGGTTCAGTTTCAGCAGGAGCTGGATGAAATTTTTACTATTGGTAAAAATCTTACAAGAGAGCAAACCCGTATTGCTCAATACTGGTCTGATGGCGTTGGTACCTATACCCCACCAGGTCATTGGAATGCGATAGCAGCCGAAGATTTTGTATTGAAGGGTTTCAGCGAGGTGCGTTGGGCACGTAATATGGCATTACTGAACATGTCGTTAATGGATGCAGCTATCGCCTGCTGGGATGCAAAATATACCTACTTCAACCCACGCCCCTCTCAAATGAATGCTGCAATTAAAACCTGCACAGGGCTACCCAATTTTCCTTCCTATATTTCGGGGCACAGCACATTTAGTGCTGCCGCGGCCACCATACTTGGTTATATCATTCCAGCAAGGGCTTCAGATTATGAGGCCATGGCAAAAGAAGCATCTGCAAGCCGTATGTATGGTTGTATTCATTACCGCAGCGATTGCGAAAAAGGATTGGAAACAGGAAATAAAGTGGGGGCATTTGCCATTAGCAGGGCGAGAACAGATGGGGCAGATTGAAATTCCAGGTTATAGAAAAACTTTTCATGAAATATATCTTAATTTTCTTTTTTACTGTTGCAGCAGCATCTTCCTGCACATCAAAAAAACTGGAGACCGGAACTCCCCTGTTTGAAGTGCTGGAAAGCAGTACAACAAATCTTCATTTTTCCAATAAGCTTGCTCCCACACCGGAGTTAAACATGTTCAAGTACATGTATTTTTATAATGGGGCCGGCGTTGGCGCAGGCGATTTTAACAAGGATGGAAAAACCGATCTCTTTTTTGCCTCAAATCAGCAGCAGAATAAATTGTATCTCAATAAAGGCAATATGCATTTTGAAGATGTATCTGCAGCGGCAAAAATTCCCAACAACGGCGCCTGGAGCACCGGCGTATCGGTGGTAGATATCAACAACGACGAGCTCCTTGATATTTATGTAAGCTGCGTGGGAAATTTTGGAAAGCTGCAAAGCCATAACCAGTTTCTCATTTGTAAGGGGATAGATAAAAGCGGGGTGCCGTTTTATGAAGACGAAGCAAAAAAACTTGGCCTTGCGTTCAGCGGCTTTGGCACCCAGGCATCTTTTTTTGATTATGATCTCGATGGCGACCTGGATGTCTATCTTATGAACCATTCGCTGAGGTTTAACGGTACATTTAACAGGAGAGATTCATACATAAACAGCTCCGACAGCTTAAGCGGCGATTTTTTGTACCGCAACGATCATGGAAAATTTACAGATGTATCAAAGCAGGCCGGCATACTTGGATATATTATCGGGTACGGACTGGGTATTTGTGCCACCGATATTAATATGGATGGCTGGCCAGACCTGTATATCGGAAACGATTTTCACGAAAATGATTACCTGTATATTAATCAAAAAAACGGCAGCTTTAAAGAAATGCTTACAAAAAGCATGATGCATACAAGCCAGTTTAGTATGGGGGTGGATGTGGCAGATGCAGACAATGACGGGTTTCCCGAGATCATTTCTATGGATATGATGCCCGGCGATCCCTATATCTTAAAACGTTCATTGGATGAAGACGGGTATGATCTTTTTCAGTTTAAACGAAAGCATGGTTATATGCCCCAATTTGCTAAAAATGCCCTGCAGTATAACCGCCGCAACGGCCTGTTCAGCGAAACCGCTATGTACAGTAATGTATTTGCAACAGACTGGAGCTGGGCGGCTCTTTGGACAGACTTTGACAACGATGGCTGGAAAGACCTTTTCATCAGTAACGGCATACCCAAGCGGCTAAATGATATTGACTATGTAAATTTTGTGAGCGATGCCACCATCCAGGATAAAATAAGAAACAATGCCATCAGTAACCAGGATATGGCACTCATTGACAAGTTCCCTGAAATTAAACTTCCCAATAAGTTTTACATCAATAAAAAGGAATTAAAATTTGATGATGCAGCTTCAAGGATATCGAACGATAAACCAACTTTTTCAAACGGTGCTGTATATGCAGATCTCGATAATGACGGCGACCTGGATATGGTGGTGAATAATATCGACGATGAAGTGCTGGTTTACCGGAATAAAACAAACGATAACAAAACAAATCATTGGATATCGCTGAAGCTGGAAGCTGATTCATTAAATATTAACGCCATTGGTGCCAAAGCAATTGTATTCGTCAATAACAAGGTACAGTTGTATGAAAAGCAGTGCGTGCGTGGATTTCAGAGTTCGATGGAAATACCCCTGCATATTGGCTTGGGTTCCATTAAACCTGATTCGGTTTTATTGATATGGCCCGATAACAGGTATGAAAAACTGAAGCCTGCGGTTGATACTGTTTTAGTGTTGAAATATAAACCGGGCCTTCCTTTATTTGAATACCGGGTCATTACAAACCGCATGACGCCGGACTCAAAAAGCATGGAAGATATAACAACTCAATCTGGTTTACTGTTTAAACATGTTGAAAACGATTTCAACGAATTTGACCGGGAGCAACTGATGCCGCATATGATCAGCCGGGAAGGTCCCGCACTGGCGGTGGGCGATATCAATGGAGATGGATTGGACGATGTTTTTATTGGCTCATCAAAAAGAGAAAAAGCAGGCTGTTTTATACAGGCTTCAAATGGAAAATTTGTAAAAAGGTCACAACCTGCCATTGATGCGGATAGTGTATACGAAGAAGTTGATGCTGTTTTTGCCAATGTAAATAATGACAGGCACCCCGATTTAATTGTGGCAAACGGCGGGAATGAATATTATGGTAAAAGTGAATACCTGAAACCCAATGTGTACCTCAATGATGGTAACGGCAACTTTAATAAAAAACAAGATGCATTTGAAAACGAAGTAATGCTCACTGCTTCCAGCGTGGCAGTGAACGATTTTAATAAAGATGGGTTTAACGACCTGTTCATTGGCGCCCGTGCGGTTTCCTGGGAATATGGAAAAATACCCACCAGTTACCTGTTGCAAAACGATGGCACCGGAAAATTTAAAAATGTTACTAAAGCATGGAATGAAGAATTACCCAATATTGGAATGGTTACCAATGCAACCTGGGCCGATATTGATAATGACAAAGAGAAAGACCTGGTTTTAACACTCGACTGGGGCGGCATTGTTTCATTTGTAAACAAAGGAAATAAGGCTGTAAAGAAAATCATCACAGACAAAAATGGTTGGTGGAATTTTTGTCTCCCGGTGGATATAGACAATGATGGGGATATGGATTTTATTGCCGGTAATTCAGGGGAGAATAACCGTTTAAATGCATCGGCAGAAACCCCCGTAAGGTTTTATTACAACGATTTTGACGACAATGGTAAAAAAGAACAACTGGTAACCTATTACCTGGCGGGGAAAGAGATACCATTTGCAAATAAAGATGAAATGCAGCGGCAACTCCCTCCAATGAAAAAGAAATATTTGTATGCGGCCGATTTTGCAAAGGCAAGGCTGGCCGATATGTTCCCCTCCAAAAAGCTGGAAGAGTCAATAATGTTCCGGGCCGATTATTTTTCCAATGCGGTGATCACCAACAACGGTAATTATAATTTTACTGTAAATAAATTGCCCTGGCAGGCACAACTTTCCACTATCAGGGATGCGTGTATTACAGATGCAAATGGCGACAGGCTTCCGGATATACTGCTGGCAGAAAACTTTTTTCCGAATAATATTCAGATGAGTATGTATGATGCGGGATATGGATCGGTTCTTATTAATAAGGGGGCCGGAATTTTTTCTTATGAAACGCTGAACGGGCCGGTTATCAAAGGCGAAGCAAGGCGCATCAGGCAAATCGGTATTAATAAACATCCGGCTTACATAATTGCAAGGAACAACGATAGTGCCGTGCTGGTGGGGTACAGGTAAGGCGCAACAATTCCGGGCATTAACTTCCTTCGAGTATCATGAACTGGTACGGGGCAAAAATCAAATACTCAGTATCCTTACCGATCGTGTATTGTTTGTTTTGCCAATGATCGGTCAGGAACATGTTGCTGCCATTGAACTCCCTGAATGCAAACCAGGTTAAGAAGGCTTCTTTATTGCTGTAATTGAAAAGACAGTAAAATTTCCTGCCATTTTTTTCCCTTACATAACCGGCCACATGGATATTATGCGGCCAAAACCATTTAATATTTTTTAAATCACTGAATGGGGCAAATGCCTTTCTTAACCCAAGCATCTTTTTTGTGGCAGTAAAAACAGCATATTCTTCTGTACCTTTTATACTTATCCGCTCATTTTTCTTCCAGTCTATAACCGGCCGGTGCATCCAGCGGTTATCATAGCTTTTGCCGGCATCTTCCAGGTAACTGTAATCATTGGTATAGGCAGCTTCATCGCCATAAAAAAGCATAGGAATTCCTCCAAGAAAAATGCTTGCAGCCTGCATGAGCAGTATTTTTTGTATGGCTGTGGCAATATGCTTTTCATCTCTGTTCCTCAGTGCTGTTTCCAGCCCGCATAAGGAAGCAAGTGTACCACTGATGCGTGCATCATTTGTTTTTGGGTTTACAGAAAACAAAGCCCCGCTCGCATCAGAAAATTGGTGAGAACCTGAATAATAGTCTTTAATATATTTCCTGTGTTCAAAAGCATTATATCCTGCCCTGTCAATCATATAATCATCGTATCCAAGGCCGATATCATCATGGCAGCGTGTGTAGTTGATCCAGGTGGTGCCATAAGGTTTTTTTAAAATTTCATCCTGGGCTGCCAGCATTACACGGGTATCGCCGGTGGCCAGTGCATCCCATTGCAATGCCATTTGTGTGGCGTTATAGGCAACATCACACTCTTTAGCCGTGTAATCACCATCGCCAAAATATTTCATGATCTCATGCGGAGCCACAATGGCTTCGCCCAGTAATGCCATCCCCGGGGCCGATACCTGCACACACTGTTTTATCAAACGCAAAATAGTATGGGCCTGCGGAAGATTTTGGCAGCTTGTTCCCAATAGTTTCCAAATAAAAGCAGGTGCATCTATACGAAGCACATCCACTCCCAGGTTGGCATAAAATAAAATAGTGTCAAGCATTTCCAGGAAAACGGCAGGGTTGGTATAATTAAGGTCCCATTGGTAATTATGAAAGACCGTCATCACCCATTTGTTCATTTCTGGTATGAAGGTAAAATTGCCGGGACTGGCCTCGGGGAAAACTTCGGGCATTGATCTTTCAAATTGGTCGGGCAGCAGCCGGTCGTCATAGCAATAAAAATAATCCTGGTATTTTTTTTCTCCCTGCCTGGCCTTCTCAGCCCATTCGTGCCGGTGCGATGTGTGGTTCAATACAATGTCCAGCATAAGATACATGCCGGCCTCTTGCATTTTGTGCTGCAGATCTTTAAGGTGCTGGAGCGTACCAAAGCGTTCATCAACTTTACGAAAATCGCTTACGGCATAGCCCCCGTCGCTTTCCCCGGCTGGGCTCTCCATTATAGGCATCAGGTGAAGAAAGTTTATGCCCAGGTTTTGGAAATAATCAAGTTTATGCTCAAGTGTTTTAATGTTACCGCAAAACCGGTCAATGTATAAACTCATCCCCGCAAGCTCATTGCTTAAAAACCAATGCGTATCTTTTTTACGGTCACGTTGCTTTAAAAAAGCAGACCGTTCACTGTGAGCCTTGCACAAAAGATGGAATATGTTTTCGAGCTGTTCATTTTTATTTTCGAGCTGGCCATAGAGTTCATTAAAAAGAAGTTCAATTGTTTTAGAATGAGCGAGTACCGTATTATAAAACGCTTCGTGGCCGTTTTTTTTATCAAACGAAAACGCTTCAAAAGATCTATGTATAATATTTTCTAACACGGGTGGAAACTTAGTTGAATATATCTTTATTTAAATGTTTGAAAGCTTCCATTGCGCCAAGGTACTCACAGGTACGGGCCCCTGCTTTATTGGCATTGGCTATAATGCTTTGCCATGCGGCAGCGTCCATCTTTTTTATTTGCGCTGTGCTTTTGTTGCTGAGTTGGTAAAGAACGGCGCCTACAAAAGCGTCGCCGGCACCGGTAGTGTCTGTTGGCTCTATCTTTATACTGGGCACCAAACAGGTTTGCCCGTTCAGGCCGAGCAGGGTGCCTTCTTTACCGAGGGTAATGGTAAAAACCGCTTTTGTTTTTTTAACAAAAACTGCTGCAGCATCCGCTACCGATTTTTTCCCGGTAAGCAGCAGGGCCTCTTCATCACTTACTTTAAAGAAATCGCATGCTGTCATAAATTTCCAGCTCTGTGTTACAAATGTTTTTGTATTGTTTTTAAAAAGCAGGTGCCGGTAGTTAGGGTCAAAACTGATGAAAAGCCCTTTTTTGCCGGTTTTTTTCAGCATTGTACTGTATGCTTTTTGCAGGCTGCCTTTTAAAAACCCGGTGGCAGAGCCAAAATGAACGATGGAAAAATTATCGAGCGGAATCTTATTGCAGTCTGCTTCAGTTAATGCGGCATCGGCACCACGGTTAAAATAAAAATCACGCTCTCCGTTCTGCATCAGGCTTACAAAGGCAAATGTGGTGAAGTGTTTTTCCGTTTGGAGCATATGTTTGGTGCCCACACCAAAACCCTTCATTACATTGAGCAGGTGTTTTCCAAATGGATCCACACCCACTTTTGCAGCCAGTTCCACTTTTCCGCCAAGGGCGGCTATGGCTGCTGCTACATTGGTGGGAGCGCCCCCCGGCTTTTTCACAAAATCATTACCGTCACTCAACGCAGTTCCTTTGTTGGTGCAGATCATGTCGATAAGCGCTTCGCCAATGCAAAGTATTTTTTTCATAAATAAGATTTCTTTTTTTTGGAAGGCCGCCATAAAAATTGCCGGCTGTATTCAAAATAAAAACAGGACAATTTTTATGGCTTATTCCATTTCTCCATGCCGGCTTTTCAATATTTTAATGACTGCTTCTTAAAACGGTATTGTTGCCAGCCGTTTTTAACGGCTTAAAAAGCAGGGTGGCTGCGGCAGCAATTAAAAGTAGTATGCCCGCAAAAAGCACCGCCTTAGATGAATCATTTTTTAAAACATGCTTCATGATAAAACCAAAAGTGGTGGTTTGGATAAACATGGGTATTACGATCATCATATTAATGATACCCATATACACCCCATATTTCTCTTTTGGAATATCATTTACCACCATCAGGTAAGGAATGCCCATCATGCTTGCCCATCCAATTCCAAACCCGGTAATGGCCACATAAAACAGCCTCACCTCATGTATTTGTGAAAACCATATAAAGCCCATACCGGCAATGATCAGGCAAAGAAAATGAACATATTTTGCTGTAATTTTTTTGGCAAGCCATACGAGGCCAAACGCCACCAAAAAAGTGATAATATTGTACCAGCCATTAATGCCACCGGTGGCCGAAACAGCCTTTTCATATTTTTTATTGTTGGTATCTGTACTGCTGATAAGGGCAAGATCTGTTTCTGCAAAACCCGCCGGTTGTACTTTGTCTTTCCACGTGCTGTATAAAGATGCCGGTGTAATATCTTCTTTTAAAACTTCCGTTGCATCTAGTTTATTGGCCAGCGCATACTCTTTTATGCCGTCTTTAAACTTAGTATAAGCTTTCATAATACCATCTTCTGCCGGGCTTAGGTCCCTGTGCTTCCATTCATATGCATTTTGAGCAACAGCTTTAGATGAGTTTTGCCAATAGCAGAATAAGGCATACCATTGAAACAAATATACAAGCGCCAAAAGCCACATGGTTTTAGGCATTGTTCTGATCGTTTCAATTATTTCTAAAAACGGGGCAAGTATCCCCCGCAGCATTTTAATGAAGTTATGATCCGGAAACTTTTTTATTAGTGTGTACAGGAAGAACACCCATAAAAACGATATGGGCAATATCATCAGCCCGAGCAATTCGGTATTTATGGCATTTTTGAGGAGATAATAAATAACAACCGGGCCACTGCTGATGGCCAGCAGTACACTAATGATCTGGAAAAAAGGATGTGGTTTGTCCCTGTTGAAATCGTTGATCTCTTTTATTTCCTCCTCTGTGGGCGGAATTTCGGGGGTGGTCTTCATGCTCCACCAAACCGTTGCAATGGAGCAAACGGCTCCCAGCATAAACGATGCAAAAACCCAGTTGGGTAGTTTGCCTGTTTTGCCAATAATGATCATGGGAAAAAGAAGTAGAGAATAGTTAGCAAGCGTTTGACCCAGCCCGGTAAAAAAACTTTGTGCCTGGAAGCCTGTTGCCTGCTGGCTGTTGTCCAGTTTATCTGCTACAAAAGCCCGGTAGGGTTCCATGGCGGTGTTGTTGCCAATATCCAATATCCAAAGTAGTCCAACCGCCATCCATAAAGCACTGCTGAAGGGGAAAAAGAAAAGGGCGATACTGCAAAGCAGGGCCCCGATAAAAAAATATGGTTTTCTCCGGCCCCATTTTGGATGCCAGGTTTTATCGCTTAAAGTACCAATCAAAGGCTGTATCAATAAACCGGTAAGCGGCCCTGCAAGGTTAAGTATGGGAATTTGATCGGGGCTGGCGCCTAAAAAATCGTAAATAGGATTTACGGCACTCTGTTGCAGCCCAAAACTGTATTGGATGCCAAAAAAGCCCAGGTTCATATTGATGATCTGCAAAAAAGAAAGCTTCGGCTTCGATAATCCCATAAGCGCACAATTATGCTATAAATATAACCCGCAGTTTGCAAAAGCGAATGGGATAAAGGCTTGCAAACGTTTGATGTGGGCATTTAATACGCTGATGCAGAGAGATATTTACTTATTGCGGCCCTTCTCTCCAGGGTATAGCAGCGGGAGTGGATCGCTTTGCCAAAATTCCTTGGAATTTGCATCCATTATGCTGAGTTTTCCGGTAAAGGCAGCCCCGGTATCAATGTTCCACATATTGAGGCCCTGCATAGGGTTTGTTTCATCAAAATACAAGGTGGGGGTATGCCCAATGAATATTTCATGAAACCGGTTATAAGGGGCCGGGAGATTGTTATTGCTGAACTCGCCCCGGAGTGCAAGTGCGTTTTTCCATAAACTCCGGTCAATGGTAAAAACCAGCGCATCGGCTTCGTTTTCGGGTCCATCTTCGGCAGTAAAACCACCATGAATAAAAAGCCTGTTTTGCGGGTCAACATAATAGAGTTCAAGCGTGGCAAAAAAATGCAGGTGCTTTTGTTTTTGTGCTGCAGTAATGTGCTGGTAACTTTCCACGGCCTGTTTTCCCCCGTGTGCCAGCCAGGTTTTGTCGGCGTAGCCACTATACAGCCATTGCTCACACCAGAGATCGTGATTGCCTTTAATAAAAACGCATTCCTGCTTCAGTTCCAGTAAAAAATCAATTACCTGGGCGCTCTGGCTCCAGCCGTCTACATAATCTCCCACAAAAACCAGGTGGTCGGTTGCAGTTACAGCCGCCCTTTCAAAAGCTTGTTCAAGGGCCTTTAATCCGCCATGAATATCTCCAATTACCAATGTTCTGCTCATAATAGTTTGCAATTTAGCAAAAGGGCTGCCAACCTCCTTTTTTTAAAAATCTTTCTCTAACTTCATAGCATAAAATTTTTCATATGTCCGCCACCGCTACCCGGCAAAAACTTTGCCTCGCCTGTAAACGGGTCATCAAAGGCCGAATTGATAAAAAATTCTGCGACGATTCGTGCCGCAACAATTACAACAACAGCCTTAAATCTGCCGATGTAAACCTTGTTCGGAATATCAACAATGCGCTTGCCAAAAACCGCCGCATACTGGAAACCTTTTTATCGGAGGGAGACGAAATGGCAAAAACCACCAAGGAAAGGCTGCTCGAAAAAGGGTTTCAGTTCAAATACATCACACATACTTATACCAATAAAAAAGGGAATGTCTATTTTTTCTGTTACGATGTGGGATACCTGCCGCTCGACCACGACTGGTACCTGCTGGTAAAGCGAAAAGAAGAATAACCGATATTTGGGTATGGCAACACTCACCATTACTACTATACAAACCAATTTGTATTGGGAAAACAAAGGAGATAACCTGCGCATGTTTTCTGATAAGATTAGCAGTATACCCGAACATACAGAAATTGTGGTGCTGCCCGAAATGTTTGCCACCGGGTTTAGTATGAAGCCCGAACAACTGGCAGAAACGATGGAAGGCGAAACCATTGCCTGGATGAAAGAAACTGCGGCACAAAATAAAATAGTTGTCACCGGGTCGGTGATCATTGAAGAAGAAGGAAAATATTTTAACCGCCTGGTATGGATGCTGCCTAATGGTAAATTGGGTTATTACGACAAACGGCATCTTTTTGCCTTTGCCGGGGAACACAAGCATTATACTGCCGGCGCTAAAAGATTAATAGCATCGGTAAAAGGATGGAAAATAAACCTGCAGGTTTGTTACGACCTACGTTTCCCGGTTTGGGCAAGACAGGCTCCGCCTACTTCTTCCTTCTCCCCTGGAGAGGGCCAGGGAGAGGTTGGGGCGACGGGTGAGGTTGCCCCCGAGTATGATGTACTAATATATGTGGCCAACTGGCCCGAGCGACGCAGCCATGCCTGGAAAACCCTGCTTTGTGCACGGGCCATCGAAAACCAGTGTTATGTGGTTGGTGTAAACCGGGTGGGCCACGATGGAAATGATATCAACCATAGCGGAAACAGTATGATTATAGATCCGCTGGGCGAAGTGCTCTACCACAACAGCGACGACGAAGATATTTTTACCATTACATTGGAAAAAGAACACCTGGAAAATGTAAGGGAAAAATTTCCTTTTTGGAAAGATGGGGATGGGTTCAGGATATTATAACAAATGACGGATAAAGCTATCCGCCATTTGAAAATTTTCACAGGAAATTTTTTAAGCAGTTTGCACCCGTATACCAGCTTTCTCTTTACTGATCCTTTTTCCCCTGAAGAAAAGATACATGTTCAAAAAAAGCATGATGCCCAGGTAAATGCTGAAACCACCCACCTTATAACTCAACACCTCAATAGTGGCCTGTGTGGTATCCAGTACCTCATGTATTTCGAGGATGAAGAGGGCAAAGCCAAGGTTGAGCAGGTAAAACCCTATTTTAAAAAGTGTGTTGGTGGCTATGGCAATATCCATCCTGTCTCTGAAAATATCTTTCATGTACACGATGCTGTTTTTAAAAAGATTGTGGGCCACATAGTACGTAAGTAACAATGCAACGGGCAGGTAAATGAAATAAGCAGTTACAATAAAATTTTTCATGATCTTATGTTTTAGTATGTGAAGGAAGCTTGTTTTGTTTTTTAGAAAGCAGGTAAATGGCCAGCATATTCATATAATGCAGCAGTGCCAGCATCAAAATAAGCAGGCCGATATTATTGCTGAGCGAAGAACAGAGTTCCCCGGGGCTTTGTACTTTTTTCCAGGTTTTAAGTTTGAGGAAAACATAGCCCATATTAAAAAGATAATAGGCAATAAGGAGCAGGTTATTGATGCTGTCGGTGGCGGCTTGGTTTCCCCGGTAAAGCTGCAGTATAAAAACCCGGCCGTTCGTGTGAAAGATTTTTCCCAACCGGTAAATGATAAAGACCATCAGCAGGGAATAAATGAAGTAGGCTGTTATATTGAGGTTCATGTCTGGAAGAACTATTACAGTACGAAATTAAACAATAATTCTGAAATTTCAAAAAATATTGAAAATAAAATATTTTGAAGGAGCCTGTAAGGGCAAACACGAAAGTATTTGAAAAATTCTTTTAATTTTAAGTCCTAAACTGATTGTTATGGGAATCTTGCTCATCAGCGGGATCATTATTGGCGCCCTCATTGCCATTATTTTAATTGGCGGCCTGCTGGTGCCCAAACATTATGTATTTGAAAAAACCATGCATGTAAAAGCGTCCCGCGAAAAGGTTTGGGGCCAGCTCAACAATTTTGGTTCCCTGGTAAAATGGATGCCCTGGATGCGCATGGACCCGTTAATGGAATCGGGGATTGATGGGCAGGATGGTACTCCCGGCGCCAAATACTGGTGGAAGGGAAACAAGCAGGTGGGCGAAGGAAGCATGACCTTTAAAAGCTTCAATGCCCCGGAAAAAACGGTTATTGACCTTCATTTTTTAAAACCCTTCGAAAGTAAGGCGCTTACTACTTTAAAAGCGGCACCCGATGGGCTGGGCACTAATGTTACCTGGGCCATGGAAGGCGATACGCCCTATCCCATGAACTTTATCAGCAAAGTTTTTTTCAATATGGAAAAATACCTGGATAAGGATTTTGGGGCGGGGCTGAGTAACTTGAAAGAGATATGTGAGGCCTGATATAATTAGTTTTAAGCCGCAGATGCGCAGATTACAGGTGAATCTGCGGCAAACTCAAATAAAAAAGACTTCGATTAACTAAGATCAATCACAGGGCTCAGCACCCCAGCCCGTATGCCCTCTGCCTGGCCAGCATTTCCAGCTTTCCCTGATCTCGATGACCTTCCAGTATTGATCTTTTTTTTCTGCGGTTATTTCTATTTTTTCGGCAGATAAAGAGTCATCTTCAAGTGCCTGGTTAATCAATGTTATGAGAAAGACATTGTTTCTATTTTTCTTAACTGATATCGAATGGTTTATAGGATTTATTTCGGAACGCCGGTAATATAATTTTATTAATTCCCCTGCGTTCGGGATATCAGTTTTTTCCTTTATAATTTCATTGAACTTGCCGGGATCCACATTTTTGTAAGTTTCCTTGCAGGAAGATAATAATGAAATTACCAGTGTAAGTATATAAATTTTATTCATCATTGCCTTCTTGCCAATACGATCACTTTCTTAAACTTCTTGGTTTTTCCCTGCAGGTTAAACACTTCTGTGTAAACGATGTAAATCCCTGCAGTTAGTTTTTGCTGTTTCTCTCCCAAGCCATCCCAGCGGTAATATCCTTTTATTCCGTTGAGTGCATTCCGCTGCAGGTAACGCACAGGCCTTCCATTGGCATCAAAGATGGTAATATTGGCCACATAACCCGGCTCGGGGAAGCTGTAGTTAATAGTGGCAAAATCATCCTGTCCATCATTATCCGGGCTGATGATCTCGGGTGTTACTGTTATCTCTCCCTGCACACCCGCATCTGCTTTTAACTGGGAGTTCTTATACGTTGGTGTTCCGTATCCCACACTGCTGGCAGCGCTGTGCCAGTTGGCTTCGTTTTGTGTGGCCGCATGGTAATCGATCCTTTCGAGCGCCACACCCTCTTCATTGCTGATGAGTGCAAAATGCCAGTTGTCGAGGTATTTCAATTCATCTACGATATTTCCCTGTTCATTGGTAATGATCACATCTCCTTCATCATCGTTAAACGAAGGCATGGTTCCCACCGTTATGAAAGCTTCAGGTTTTTCTGCCACATAATCTCTCAGCACTAATGAAGCATCTTCCGTCATCACCATAAAATCGCCGGGGAAGAATAAGTAATCTTCCCCGCTTAATTGCGCAATGCTGCTTACGGCCCCGGTAGTATTTCGGTTGGCTATATAAGTGTTGCGCAGGTTAATGATCTTGCTGCTGCGGTTATAAATTTCCACGTAATCGTTTCCGCCCGATTTTGGGTTGAAGAGAATTTCATTTACTACAATATCAAAACTGTCGAGATGCTCATATAAACCAACTCTTGCTGTATTGGCACTGCCAATAGCGTTTCCGCTGCAGTCGGTAAGAGCAGTTGCGGTAACGGTATAAATTTTATTCCGCAGCAAAGCATTTGTGCCGCTTAACAATAAGCTTACCCTGTCAAAAGACGTGGCAACAGCCGCTGCAGATACAGGAGAACCAATGCCATCACTGATGGAATACTGCGAGGCAACAGAAGCGCTTGTGCTGTCTACCGCTTCGCTGAACACCAATGTAATATGAATGCTGTCGCTGGCATATGCCCGTATTAATTTTGGAGCAGTGGCATCTGCATTAACGGCATCAACCGAATTTTTTCTTCCGGGTGTTCCGCCGCTGGCATCCGTGCTGGCTTTCCAGTTGCCGATGCCGGTGCAGGGGTTGTTGGGGTCGATCATTTCAAGCGTCCAGCCACCATCTTTTTTTAATTCATTCTGGTACCATGCATCGGTATAACTTATGCTGTGAATGGTATTTCCCTGTGCAGAGCGCAGGTATAATACATCACCAGTATTACTTAAACTCGGGAAACTGGTAACCGAAATAACCGGTCCGTAAACCGACAAAGCCGCCACGGCACTCCCGGTGCATACGATCACAAAACTGTCTTTTTTCAATAAATAATTTGGCATGGGCCCGCTCTGGCCGCTGGGCTTTCCAATGCGCCATCCCTGCAGGTTAATGTCGAACCCGCTGGTATTTTTAAGCTCTACCCATTCGTTATCGGGTAATGCCACCAACGGTGTGGGGTCGGCCATTAATTCATCTATCACAACATCATATTGCGCGGGCACAAAATAGCTGAATACCACGGTGCCATTTGTAAGTGTATTGCCGGCAATGTCTTTAACACCATTAACAGTAAGCGTTAAATTTTGCCTGTTGGGAAAACTGCCCGTAAAACTCAAATGTACCAATGCGGTATTCACTGCATCTCTTACCGCGGTGGCAGGCGTTCCCAGGCCATTGCTCAAACTGTAATTGGTCAATACCTGGCTGCTTGCCGCTTCCACCGGTTCGTTAAATAAAATATCCACCGTATTGACAGAGGTTGCCGTGGCAGAAACAATGGAAGGCGGCGTGGTATCGGGTACATAATTCTGCACATTGATATCGTCGAAAAAATGTCTTTGAAAAAAACTGGCCGTGCTTTGTTTAATATAAATACCAAAAAAGGCCGATGTTGTAAAGGTTGCATCGGTTACCAGCCCTTCGCTAAAAAAACTGGTACCGGCACCGGTTATATCCCGGTTCAGGCTCCACTGGTTGGCAGCATCACGCACCATCCTTATCCGAAGCGTATTGTTGCTGGTATTAAGTATGCCGTCTGCTCCATCAATGATCTTTACAACAGCGGCACCATCCTTTCTGTAAAGAGAAATTTCATCCGTAGTGCCACCCAGGCGAACAAAATATCCTGTGGTGGCCGCAGCACTAAGATCACTGGCCGAAGCGGTTAAAAAAATATCAACATAATTGGTGGAGGAAGTGTTGAAGGTAAGATTTACATAAAGGTCCCATTGGGCGGTGGTGGCTTTGGTACTCGCTGTGCTCAGGTAATACGCGGCATTTGCAACTGTATTATTGCTTTGCAGCTGCTGAGATGTGTTCACAATAAAATCTGCTGTACCGCCTCCCCATGCCGGGTTATTGGTAAAATCTCCATCGCTGAAATTGTCGCTGAACTGCGCACCGGCCTGCATGGTTGCTGCCAGCAGCAAAACCAGGGGTAAAAATTTCTTCATAATCAGTAAATGTCCTTTAAAGATAGGGTTTTTGGTGAAGCAAGCTCAAATTGAACCTGGATTTTTAAGGCATAACGGGTTCTAAAAACCGGCATAAATGAAGTTTTTCTGCGGGGTAAGGCAGTTTTACAGAATAATGTCATTCAAAACTATTGTAAGCTTTATTTTTGCACAAAATTTTATTCATGAAAGTTGCTGTTGTTGGTGCCACCGGCCTGGTAGGCACAAAAATGTTGCAGGTGCTGGCCGAAAGAAATTTCCCGGTTACCGAACTGGTTCCCGTAGCCTCCGAAAGATCTGTGGGAAAAGAAATTGAATTCAAAGGAAAAAAATATAAAGTAGTGAGCATGACAGATGCCATTGCAGCAAAACCTGCGGTGGCCATTTTTTCTGCCGGAGGCAGCACTTCGCTGGAGTGGGCACCTCAATTTGCTGAAGCCGGTATTACGGTTATAGACAACAGCAGCGCCTGGCGTATGGACGGGAGCAAAAAATTAGTAGTGCCCGAAGTAAATGCACAGGTACTTACCGAAGAAGATAAGATCATCGCCAACCCTAATTGCAGTACCATTCAAATGGTGCTGGTATTGAACCCGCTTCATAAAAAATACGGCATCAAACGGGTGGTGGTAAGCACGTACCAGAGTGTAACCGGTACCGGCGTAAAAGCAGTAGACCAGATGATGAACGAGCGCAAAGGAATCCTTGATGGTCCCATGGCGTATAAATACCAGATAGACCAGAATGCCATTCCGCATATTGACATGTTTATGGAAAATGGTTATACCAAGGAAGAGATCAAAATGACCAATGAAACCAAAAAGATCATTGGCGACAACAATATTGCCGTTACTGCCACTTGTGTGCGTATACCCACCATGGGTGGCCATAGCGAAAGTGTTAACATAGAATTTGAAAAGGAATTCGACCTGGCAGAAGTAAAAAACATGTTGGCAAACAGCCCCGGCCTGGTTTTGCAGGACGATCTTTCAAATTTTGTTTACCCCATGCCTTTAACGGCACATGATAAGGATGAAACCTTTGTAGGCCGCATCCGCAGGGACGAAACACAACCGAATACACTCAATTGCTGGATCGTTAGCGATAACCTGCGTAAAGGGGCCGCTACCAATGCCATACAAATAGCAGAATACCTGAACGAAAAGGGAATGTTAAAATAACAGCAATAAAAAAATTAATAATACTGAAGTACGGTCTTAAAGCTGTACTTTTTTTATTTTAGTACTTCATGAAATGGATTCCCCTTGCTGTTTTTTCTTTACTGAACCTTGTTGTATATGGCCAGCAGCAAATAGTTGTGCATTTTCTTTATGGATCTGTTCCTGCAAAAGGGTATAAGGAAACTGAACCCAAAATGTTTGGAGGAAAAAAAGGCGGGCATGTTAGCATACAAATGGGCGACAGCATTATTGGTTTTCAGCCAAAGGGCACTTGCCATATTGTACCAAAAAGCCAAAACCCCAATGGTTATTTCAGGGCCGATAAGCTGGCCGACTGGCAACGGGACACTGCCGGTGCAAAACATGTATCCATCCTCATTCCGCTTACAGATGCACAATATTATCAGCTGAAAAATAAACTCGACAGCCAGCTGCAAAAAACACCTTACGATTATGCTGTTTTTGGGATGCGCTGCGCCGCCGCCACTTACGATGCACTGGAAGACATTGGCATTGTAAAGGAAAAAGGCAAAACGGCCAAATGGACCAATTATTTTTATCCGCAGCTGCTGAGACGTAAAATGCTGAAACTGGCAGTCGAAAGAAATTATACCGTGCTGCGTCAGCCCGGCCGCAAAAGCAGGGTTTGGGAAATGGAATGAATGAAGGCAAATTTGCATTATTGAAATTTTTTTTTACCTTCATGTATCATTTATACAATGAATAACCTGGCTTCTCCATATTATTTTTCCTCCAACTGTTGCCCTTGCGGCATAGCTTAATATCTTTGCGCCGGTAAGGCAGTTAATTCATTCAATTTCTAATTCAAATTTTTCGCACAACAGCTTTGTGATCTTTGTATTCTTTGTGTGAAACAAAAAACAAATAGTTATGGCACTCCAGATCTATAATTCTTTTACACGAAAAAAAGAACTTTTCAAATCCATAACGCCGGGTCACGTGGGCATGTATGTTTGCGGACCTACCGTAAGCGGCGAAAGCCACCTGGGTCACGCACGGCCTTATATTACATTTGATGTGTTGTACCGTTACCTTAGTTATAAAGGGTACAAAGTGCGTTACGTACGCAATATTACAGATGCGGGCCATTTTGAAGAAGAAGGGCGGGAGGCAGAAGACAAAGTGAGCAAAAAAGCCCTGCTCGAAAAACTGGAGCCCATGGAACTGGTACAAAAATATACCAACCTTTATCATTGGGCCATGCTGCAGTTCAATTGCACAGAACCTACAATAGAGCCAACCGCCACCGGGCATATTGTAGAGCAGATCAGCATGATCGAAAAGATCATTGAAGAAGGCTATGCTTATGTGGTAAATGGCTCGGTATATTTTGATGTAAAAAAATATGCGGCAAAATATCCCTATGGTAAACTGAGCGGCCGTATTATTGACGATCTGCTTGAAAACACCCGTGAGCTCGACGGGCAGGAGGAAAAAAGAGACAGCGCCGATTTTGCCTTATGGAAATCGGCTGCACCGGAACATATTATGCGCTGGAAAAGCCCCTGGGGCGAAGGTTTCCCCGGCTGGCATATAGAGTGCTCGGCCATGGCCACCAAATATTTGGGAAGCCGTTTCGATATTCATGGTGGTGGAATGGACCTCCAGTTTCCGCACCACGAAAGCGAAATTGCCCAAAGTACCATTTGCAATCATGAAGCGCCGGTTAATTACTGGATGCACAATAACATGATTACTATTGAAGGGCGCAAAATGGGTAAGAGCTACAATAATGTTATTAAACTCACCGAACTTTTCAGTGGTGATCATCCCTTATTAACGCAGGCATTTCACCCAATGACGGTGCGGTTTTTTATACTGCAGAGCCATTACCGCAGCACGCTCGATTTCAGCAGCGATGCCCTTGCTGCAAGCGAAAAAGCCCTTAAGCGCTTATGGGAAGCATATGAAATTTTAAAAGGCTTTGACGAAAACAGTTTTGCCGAAGCCTTTACAAACAGTGAAACAGAAACAAAGATCATTAACTGGCTCGGTGAGCTGGAAGAATTTATGGACGATGACCTGGGTACGGCAAAAGTACTGGCCAACCTTTTTGAAATAGCGCCTGTTATCAATTCGCTGAAAGACGGGCATATAGGCCGGGGCGAAATAAGCAACCATGTGCGCCAGTTAATGAAAGATAAGTTCAAAATATTTTTGGAAGATATTTTTGGGCTCAAAGCAGTTACTGCTGCCGATGATGAAAAATTAAAAGGGTTAATGCAGCTGCTGATAGACATACGCAAAGAAGCAAAAACAAAAAAAGATTTTGTAACCAGCGATAAAATACGCAACCAGTTAAAAGAATTGGGTATTGCTCTAAAAGATGAAAAGGGCGGCGAAATGAGCTGGAGTATAGAATAATTTTTGCCGCAGGGAAGAAAGGGCACAGGGATTTCGCCGGGCAACCCATTTAAGCCGGCGCCTAAAAAATCACTAACTTTATTTTATGCAAACCGTCGTTTTAAAAACATTCGACAATTATTTTTCGGCCAATATTTTACTTACCCGCCTGCAGGATGCCGGTGTGCCCTGCTACCTCTTCGATGAAAATACGGTAACCGTAAATCCCATTATTGGTGCAGTGGTGGGTGGCATTAAGCTGGTGGTGGACAAAAACGATGAGCCCGAAGCAAGAGAACTGATTGCCGGATATGAAGAAGAGTTTACCAAATCGGCCGTTTGCCCAAAATGTTTTAAGAGCGATATACAGCTTGTAACCAAACAAAGCCCCGAAAATATTTTTACGGCGGTCATTACCTGGCTATTTGGCAGCTACAGCGTGGCCAAAAAAGTTTACCAGTGCCAGTCATGCGGTTACGAAAGCGAAAACTTACCCACTAAAGAATCTGCTTATAACTAAATATGAAAAAGATAGCCATGATACCGGCACGGTATGCCGCTACTCGCTTCCCGTATAAACTGGTGCAGTTGCTGGGTAATAAAACTGTTATCCGCCACACATACGATAATACGGTTGCTACTGGTTTGTTTGATGAAGTATACGTGGTTACCGACAGCGAGATCATCTTTAAGGAAATTACCAGTAACGGTGGCAGGGCCATCATGAGCGTGCGTACCCACGAGAGTGGCAGCGACCGTATTGCAGAGGCGGTGGAACATATGGATGCCGATGTGGTGCTCAATGTGCAGGGCGATGAACCTTTTGTAAAGAAGGAGCCACTAAAAAATTTACTGGAACTATTCAAAGATGAGCAGGTGCAGGTGGCATCACTCATGAAAAAGTTTACCGGCAATTCGCTTGTGCAGGATCCCAATTATGTAAAAGTAGTGGTTGATAAAAACAACAACGCACTGTATTTCAGCCGGAGCCCCATTCCTTATTTGAGAGACGAAAACGCACAGGTGAATTATTTTGAACATATCGGCGTTTATGCCTTCCGCAAAAATGTACTAATGCGCTTTACCAAATGGCCGGCCACCAAACTGGAACTGGCAGAAAAACTGGAACAACTCCGTTATCTCGAAAATGGGATTCGTATTAAAATGGTGGAAACAACGGAAACATCGGTTAAAATTGATGTGCCGGAAGACCTCGTTGCTGCGGAAAAATATTTATTGAATGAGTAAATTGATAACGGATATTCCTGTGAAACTTTTAGATCAATTACAAACGACTCTTTTAGGTATCTTTAAATTGTAAACCTGCTGTATTATGGATAATCTTTACGACCAACATACCTATTACACGGTTATTGACCGCATAAATAAACTTAGTTCATCATCTCAGCGCCAATGGGGAAAAATGGATATAGCACAGATGCTGGCTCATTGTAAAGTGGCATTCGGTGTACCGCTGAGCGAAAAACCTATGCCAAGGAATTTTCTCGGTTATCTTTTTGGCTGGGCTATAAAAGCAAAACTTTACAATGATGAGCCCTGGAAAAAAAATCTTCCCACCGCTCCTCAGTTCAGGATTACAGATACCAGGGAGTTTGAAAAAGAAAAGCAGGAACTTACGGGGCTTATCAGTAAGTTTTACACGCTTGGGCCTGCAAAAACAGGTTTATACCCCCATCCTATGTTCGGTAAATTTACTTCTGTACAATGGGGCCAGGCCATGTACAAACATTTAGACCATCACCTCCAGCAATTTGGCGTTTAACTATAAGGAATTATGCAAAACTTATTTGATCAACAAACTTTTAAATCAATTTCTGAGCGTATTAACAGGCTCTCCCCTTCCTCGGCCCGGCAATGGGGCAAAATGAACGTAGCACAAATGATGGCTCATTGCAGGGTTGCTTTCGATTATCCTATCAGCAATGAACCGGCTCCACGCATGTTCATGGGTTACCTGGTTGGCTGGATAATTAAACCCAAAATATTTAATGACGAACCATTCCGGAAAAACCTGCCCACAGCGCCTGTTTTAAAATTTGCCAACGAGCGTGATTTTGAAAGTGAAAAATCGGGCCTTCTTAAAAATATTGAAACATTTTATTCCATGGGACCCGGCAATGCAGGAAAATATCCGCATCCCATGTTTGGCAGCCTTACTGCAGAGCAATGGGGTAAATTTATGTACAAACATCTCGATCACCACCTGCAGCAGTTTGGGGTATAAGAAAACCCCACCCAAAAACGGGGTTTACTTGTTAACTTTTTATCTTTCAACTACCAGTCAGCCGCATATTTGATATTGTTCAGTACCTGCGGATAAATTTTCCGGTACAGTTCACTTAATATATCTTCTTTGCGTGGATCGTTATATTGGCCACGGTTGTTATTGATGATGTTCCAGTCGCTGGCACTTAATGCACGGCTGTCGCCGGTATAAGATCCATATTCTTCCTGCCACCTGTAATCTTCACTAAAATTGCGGGAACTGATATTGCGGTTTGTTTGCAGGTCTTTGATACGCAGTTCCATATCGGCATTGGCAGTAAAACTGCGTCTTGTGATATTTACAGTTGCATATACCGTTTGGTAAATGGGCCTGTTGGCGGTATCTCTTCCCACTTCCACCCGCTGGCTGGCATTGCGGCGATACGTGTAATTAGTTGGATAAGGCACATTCATATTCCTCAGTGTTAGGTCAACCACCCAGTCGGGCTGCACATTGTCCCTGCGGGCCTGCCAGTCTGTATAAAACCGGGCAGCGTAGCGCTGGCTGTTGTTTACATTCTGCAGGTCACGCACCAGTGTTTGCTGAAAATATTCATTGCTGTAATTGTAACCACTGTTGCCCCATCCGCTGTTAAAGAAAAAGGAATTGTCCTGCACGGGATTGATCACCACATCCACCACGGCTGTTTCATAGGCCTCCTCCATTTTCTGTTTTGCATTTTTAAAGCCGGGCGAATACTTGTCTGCTTTTTTAAAATAAGTGTATGCCTTCTTCGCATCGGCCCTGCTGTTTTTTGCAAGAAATCCTTCTGCAGCCGTATAATAAACAGCGGCAGCCGTATCTTTTGTTTCGAGCAGTTCTGCAGAATAGTTCTGCGGGTTCACCAATTTATAGGCCGGGGTAGAATTGATAATACTGTTATAAGCCAGCTGCAGTTTTTCGTATTCGTCAACCAGGTTATCCCATTTGCCAATTTCCTTTGAGTTGCCGAATGATCTTATTTTGGCCAGGTGCGCATTTTTAATATTAGAATACAGTATGGGAATGGCGGTGCTGGCATCTTCATCGCCGGGTTTTTTATCCAGCTTTTTAATGGCATCCTGCAGGGCTTTGTCCTCATCGCTGCGTTCGAGATAGCTTTTACTGCTGCGGCAGGCGCTTAGCAGCATCACGGCAGTTAAAATATATAATAGCTTTTTCATTTGTTGTGAATTTAACCGTTCTTAATACCTTCTATCAAATTGACTGCCATGCCTAAAGTTAGTTACATGAATTCAACTTTTAAGGTCATGCTTTAACAACATATTAGTAATAACGACTATTATTTCAATTTAGGGATTCAGGATATCGCCGCTCATCCAATATTAAAGCCGCTCATCCAATATTCTAATCGACCTGAATTTTACTAAATCCTTCGAAAGTCAATACAGGCAAGGCTTCTGTAAATTATAAGGTAATTATCTCTGCCAGCTACCTTAAAAAAAATGGTATTATGTTTTACATAGTACCAAATGATTCGTATATTTGTGTTGTAAAGGGAAGCAAAAGGATAAAACCCCGGAACAACCCGATACAAAGTATAGCCATGATTAAATAATTTTCAGGAACGTTTTAAAGCCCGGCTGCTGCAGCGGCAGGGAGCAAAAACAAAAAAGTAAAGCCATGAACATCGAAAACACAGCGAGCCAGATGCGGAAAGGGGTTTTGGAATTCTGCATCTTATCGGTAATAAAACAGGGAGAAGCTTATCCCTCAGATATTATCAGTAAGATGAAGGCCGCCAACCTCAATATTTTTGAAGGCACCCTTTATCCCCTACTCACCCGGCTTAAGAACGCAGAACTCCTTACTTACCGTTGGGAGGAAAGCACAAGCGGCCCGCCGCGGAAATATTTTTCACTCACAGAAAAAGGCGCTGCCTTTTACCAGGAACTGGAGGCCACCTGGAACGAAATGGCCAACGCAGTGGAAACACTCACAAAATCATAAACCATCAGTCCATCAGCAATAAATAAAGTATAGCCATGAAATTTTTTGTTGATGACCAACACAACTTCAACTAAGAAACAAACAACAAAAATTTAGCCATGAAACAAGTAATCAATATCAACTTCCAGGGCCGCGTGGTTCCTATAGAAGTTACCGCTTTTGATATACTGAAAAATTATACAGACAGCCTCAGCAGGTATTTTGCAAACGAGCAGGGTAAAGAAGAGATCATTAATGATATAGAAAGCCGTATTGGCGAACTCTTCCAGGAAAAACTCAAAACTGGTGCCACCTGCATTACCGAGGATGATGTGAATGCCATTATCAAAAGCATGGGCCGGCCCGAAGATTTTGACGGAGAAGGCGCAGAAGAAACAAAAGCTTCGCAGCAGGGTACCGGCAGCAGCAGCACTTACAGTACTTTTGGTACAACAACCAACGGCAAAAAACTTTACCGCGACGAAAACGATAAAGTACTGGGTGGCGTGGCAAGCGGCCTTGCCAATTATTTTGGAATTGACAGCGTGATTGTACGTATCATATTTATTGTGCTGCTGTTTTCGGGTATCGGGTTTTTAGCCTATATCATCATGTGGGCCGTGGTACCCAGCAGCGCCAGTACAGAAATTGGCAGCTACCGCAAAAAACTTTACCGCGACAGGGACCATAAACTTATCGCAGGCGTGTGCAGCGGCCTGGCAAAATACTTTGGCATCCAGGTATGGGTACCCAGGCTGCTCTTCCTTATTCCTTTCCTAAGTTTTGCATTCAGGTGGGGCCATTGGGGCGATTTTGGTTTCCCCGATTTTATAAACTTCAGCTTCAGCCCCGGTTCTTTCTTTGTGTATATCATCCTCTGGCTGGTGATACCCGAAGCCACCACCACTTCTGAAAAACTGGAAATGAAAGGCGAAAAAGTGGATATGAACTCTATTAAAAATTCTGTAGTGGAAGAAATGAAAGGCGTAAAGGAACGTGCGCAAAAACTCAGTGCAGAAGCCGCCGGTGTTGCCAAAGAAAAAACAGCCGCCATGGGAGCAGATATCAGTGGTTTTGCCCGCCGCAACAGAACAACCTTTGGCGATGTGATCGCCAGTATCTTTAAGATATTCTTTTACATCATCTTTGGTTCCATAGCGGTGGCATTGGTATTTGCCCTGTTTGGACTTGCCATTGCTGCTGTAGGCGTATTCCCCCTGAAGAATTTCATCTTTAACGGCGATTATCAAAATGCACTGGCATGGGGTACACTTATTTTCTTCATAGCCGTTCCGGTGATCGGTATCATTACCTGGATCATCAGGCGCATTACCAAGGTAAGATCAGGTAATAAGAACCTTGCCTTTGCCTTTACCGGTTTATGGATAATTGGCTGGATCTGCTTCAGCCTGCTGGCTGCAAGCGTAAGCAAAGATTTCCGCCGCAGTAATAATCCACGTGAAGAATTTATAACACTCAGTAATGCAAAAGCCAGTAAACTGGAAGTAACCGCCGATGCGCCCGACCGTCGCTATTTCCGCAGAAACTGGAACAGGGTTGATCTTTTTGAAGCACTTGATAAGGATTCCATTTTTGTACGCAATGTCATTTTCAAGATCGAAAAAGCAGGCAGCGACAGCTTTAGTATGAGCATTATGCGTATGTCGCGTGGCTCAAGCAGGGATGCAGCAGATACCACCGCTAATAATATCGCCTATAGTGTTACTCAAAAAGATTCGCTTTTGATCATTGATAAGGGAATTGCCATTACCCCCAAGGATAAATTCCGCAACCAGTACGTAATTGTAAGAATATATGTGCCCGTGGGCAAACAGATCCATATTGATGAAAGCGTAGGCAGGTACAATGACGCAAGCATCGGCTTTTATGATGAAGATGATTGGGATTTTGATACCAAAAACACCCAGCATTCGTGGAAACACAATACCACGTACGTAATGAAGGAAGATGGACTGTATTCGCTCGATGGTTTTAAGGCCGGGGAAGAAAAAAATGACTGGGACAATAACCGCACCGAAAGAACCAGGGTACGCATCAATGATAACGGTGTAGAAGTGGAAACAGATAACTACCGTTACGACGACCGTGGAAATAACCCTGTAAACCAGGGTTCGGCTGCCGATAAACTGGATTCCGTAAAAAGGGATCTAAAGATCAAACAGGAACAAATACGTGATTCGCTTTTGAGGGTTAAAGAAAAAGCCGACAGGGAAAAAGAGAAAGCAGACAAGGAGCTTGAAAAATTGCAGGATGCCACATCGGGCACAACAGTGATCAACAGCTTTACAATTCCGTCTTACAACCCAATGATGTAATAAACTCGTTTCAATAGTTGAGTTGAAGTTGAAGCAAAAAAGATCCCGCTCACAAGGCGGGATTTTTATTTATACATCCGGCAAAATGAATCAGTTCCCTATTTTAAGAATAAAAATTCCACCTGCACCCATGCTCCAGGCTCCCGTTAGAGGGGGTGCTCCAATAGCTGTCTGGAAATACTGCAGTCTTAATATATCATTTGCCGATAAATTGATCATCAGGGTAAAAGAAGGCCGGAGCGGCATATATTTACGAATAGGAAAGCTGCTGGAATTATCGGCGTATAAGGTAACAGCAGAAGTAGTGAAGACCTGAGTACCGGTGGTTTGATTAAATACCCTGATTAACCCGTCACTGTCGAATATTGTTTCGCTGCTGAATGTTTCATTGAAGTTGAACATATTGCCATAAAAAGAAAGCAGGTATTTTCCGGTTTCCGGCACGGTTACCGATATGGCAGGGTCTGCGATCCATTGATTACGGGAAGTAAAACTCTGAGAGGTCAGACTGGTGTCAGAAGCGGAAGCAGGATAGGGAGCATTGCCCCATACCATATTTCCACTGTTGTCTTTCATTAAAACCTGGTTGGGTGCCCCGGCAGAACCATTGGCCTTTATCGTACCGGTT
Source organism: Ferruginibacter sp. (assembly GCA_049291115.1). GTDB lineage: Bacteria > Bacteroidota > Bacteroidia > Chitinophagales > Chitinophagaceae > Ferruginibacter. Next base: position 18,006 of record JBATOU010000023.1, on the reverse strand, counting down.
ACGTTGATATTGCCATTAACATCCAGTTTTTCATTTGGGTTTGGATTATTGATACCTACATTTTGCGCATGAAGAAAAAAAGGGAGGCTCATTAGCGCTATCAGGATTGGTTTCATGATAAAAAATTTTGAATAAAGTTACTTCGTCATAAAATACAACACAATTCCCCTTTTGGGTAATATAGAGCTGTAATCAATTTTTCATGATTGCCGGGCAAACTTAATCATCGTGATATAATCCGTGGCCTGTTTAACCATTGATTTTTTTTGCCCTACATTTGCAGTCACAAAATCATTGCATGAAATGAGCCATAACAGGGGCAGATAACGGCCAAACTGTTCACTGTGAATGGCACATGTGGCAAAAATTAATATTAACAGGATAAAATGAAAAATACACCCTTCACCCAAAAACATATTGCCCTTGGCGCTAAAATGGCGGAGTTTGCCGGATTTAATATGCCCATTTCCTATACTGGCATCAACGATGAACATGCTGCCGTGCGCAATAATGCAGGCGTGTTTGATGTAAGCCATATGGGCGAATTTATTTTAAAAGGCGAAGGGGCGCTTGACCTGATACAACGGGTTACCAGCAATGATGCATCCAAACTTACCGATGGTAAAGCGCAGTACAGTTGCCTGCCCAACAAGGAAGGCGGTATAGTTGACGACCTGCTTGTTTACTGCATTGAACAAAACAAAGTGTACATGCTGGTGGTAAATGCCGGTAATATTGAAAAAGACTGGAACTGGATCAGCCAGCATATCATCCCTACTTTGGAGGGGCAGGGGGGAGGTCTGGAGATGCATAATATTTCCGACAAAACATGCCTGCTGGCCATCCAGGGGCCCAATGCCTGTAAAATACTGCAACCACTTACCGAAATGGACATCCTTAACCTGAAATATTACACGTTTACCAAAGGAAAATTTGCAGGGGTAGACAATGTACTGGTAAGTGCAACCGGTTATACCGGGGCAGGAGGGGTGGAAATTTATTTTGAAGATAAAGATGGAGCCGCAGATAAAATTTGGGATGCCATTTTTGAGGCCGGGAAAGCAGCCGGCATTAAGCCAATTGGACTGGGGGCAAGGGATACGCTGCGCCTGGAAATGGGTTTTTGTTTATACGGAAACGATATCGACGACACAACATCTCCTATTGAAGCCGGCCTGGGCTGGATAACGAAATTTACCAAAGCGTTTAATTCAAAAGATATCTTTGAAAAACAAAAGGCCGAAGGCCCCGAAAGAAAACTGGTGGGTTTTGAAATGAAAGAAAAAGGGATCGCACGCCATGGTTACGATATAAAAGATTTTGAAGGCAATATCATCGGGCATGTAACATCGGGCACCCAGTCGCCCAGTCTTGGCAAAGCCATTGGAATGGGTTATGTATTAAAAAACCAGGCTTCTTTGGGAAGCGATATCTATATCAGCGTCCGCAACAGCCTGCTTAAGGCCCAGGTGGTGAAAATGCCATTCAGCTAACGGATAATTAAATAATGGGTAACCGGGTGTGTTTCTTATTATCCATTATCAACTATATAATTATCAATTCTTCCTTATTATTTACGTACATGAGCAAACCCTCCATTACCACCGTTCTTTCGCCGGCACTTCTTCACTTAGAGCAAGTGGGTAATAGTAATGTTGTGATCATAGATGTGCTGCGGGCAACCAGTACCATTGCCACCGCATTGTACAATGGTGCCAAAGCCATTGTGCCGGTAGACAGTGTGGCCGAATGCATCCGTATTGGCAAACAGATTGATGCCATTACCGCTGGTGAACGTGATGGTAAAATTGCAGAAGGACTTGAGTACGGCAATTCTCCTTTTGAGTACCCACGTGAATTTATTGGCGGCAGAACCCTTGTGCTTACCACCACCAATGGCACCAAACTGCTGCACATGGCACTCGATAAAGGAGCAAAAGAAATAGTTACAGGCTCCTTTCCTAATTTGTCGGCCGTATGCGAACATCTTATTAAAAAAAATGAAAACGTTATTCTTGCCTGCGCAGCCTGGAAAGACAGGGTGAATATTGAGGATACATTATTTGCCGGCGCCGTAATTGAACGGTTGAAAAAACATTTTAAACTGTCGGGCGATTCTTCGCAAATTGCAAATACGCTTTACAACAGCGCCAAAAAAGACCTGTTTGCTTTCATGAAAAAACATGAGGCATCACATTATCACCGGCTGATGGGGTTTGGTCTCGAAAAAGACATCCGTTATTGCCTTACAGCAGATACTGCCAATGTGCTGCCGCTGTACTCCGATGGTAAGCTGCAAAGTGCGGCCGTGTAAAACCTTACAAGATAATTCAAATACTGCTCTCAAAAAACAACTAAATAAACAAGGAATACTGCCTTATTTTCCTTTACTTTTGCAAATTGCCCTTTTCTGAACAGCAGCGCAGAAACATAAGTGCAATCGTAAACGATATTATTTAAGAAAAAGGAGAAACATTGGCACTACCGCACCTGGTTAAGCACATCTACAACAATGGTACAGATGAAGTAATTCGCAGAGGTAAAAAAATCCATTCGCTTGGTTTCGCAGAAATGGTGGAGCATGACGAACTCATGGGGAATATTGTTTTTCGTGTTAAAGACGACAGCTACACCACTTTTTACAAAGTTTATATACAAAAATACGCCGATGCCAGGCTTATGAACCTGCGTTGTACCTGCCCGTATAATATTGGCGATATCTGCCGGCACGAAGTGGCGGCCCTGCTGCGCCTGCAGGATATGGTGGATAAGAACCTGCTCAGCAGCAGCGCCATCCGCTATCAGCAGCAGCATACAGTGGCCAAAATGAAATTCATAGACCTTAAAACACTGCGCATGCTTTCCAGCACAGAGATCATGCAGGAAGCAGAGCGCATGCTGCGGCACGGAAAGGCAAATATCCATAAGGCGGTAGATGAAAGAGTGGAAGCCGAAATAAATTATTCGGGCAGTAATTACCCTGTTGTTATTCAAAAAAACGATGAGCGCAATTTCGACACCTCCTGTTCCTGCGCAGAAACCGATCACCCGCTTTGCGAACATAAAGTGATGCTTTTTTTGCAATTGCTCAACAGCAGCGGGCCTTATTATTTTGACAGTATCCGCAATTGGGACAAGGAAAAAAATAAATTGCTCCAGATCTACGGGTACAGTCTCGATGATGACCTGGCCGGCAAATTTGAGTTTACCTATAAAGAAGGAAAACCATTTTTAAAAGTGCTGGATCCCTCCATTAAAAGGGTTTCGGCACCTGCTGCTTCTGAGGCACCGCCCAAGCCAGCCTATACTGTTCGTCAGCCCCTGGTACAAAAGGAAACGGTTTCAGCAGAACCAGTGGCAATGGTTTCCGAAAAAAACATCAGGCTGGGCCTGGTATTTAATTTTAATGAAAAGGCCTACCCTTTTTTCAGTATAGATGCCTTACAGGGGGAAGCAGATGAACAGCATAAAAAACTAATAGATAAAGTTGAAAAAATTGACCTTTCCAAATATGTAAACACCGATATATTCAGCGAGGAAGACCGGCAGCTTTTTCAGCTGCTTCGAAAAGTGCAGCAGCCCGAGATCAATAAGTACCTGAACCGGAATTCGCCTTTCAGCGGTATTTGGGAAAATATCATTCACACAGATGGCGATGAGCTGCCCGAAGAAACAAAAAGCCTGATCGCAGAATACATGCACCCCAAAATAAAAAGAATATTCGAAGAGGTGCGTATGTTTCCGTTTGTTTACATCCTGCCCAAAGGAAAGGCATTTAAAACGGCCAATTTACAGGAGCTGGAACTCAGCAATGAACTGATAAGCCCGGTGTTCAAAGTGTCGGCAAAGAACAATCACTTTGAACTGTCGTGTATGACAAAACTGGGTGTTCAGCTGGTAGGCGTTAACGAAAACGAAACCGCCAGTCCCTTTGTTTTTTTATACAACCATATCCTGTACACCTGGGCCAAAACAGAAGATATACTGCAGGCAGAAAAATTTTTGCAGAAAGGGAATGTTTCCCTGGGTAAAGACAGCTGGGAAGAAAAACTGCAGAAAGTGGTACTGCCGCTTACCAAAGATTACCAGGTGGAATTTGATAAATCGCTGGTGCGGGAAATTAAGAGCGGTACACCGGATGTAAAACTCATGCTGCAGGAAAAAGGCGATCACCTGGTGTTTCAGCCAATATTCAATTACAAGGGTTTTGATACAAAACTTACCGACAAGGAAACCATTACCATTCCCGATGGCGATAAGATACTTATCATCAAGCGAAACCAGGAGGCCGAAAATGAGTTTATGCAAAAACTCGAAAACCTTCATTCGCAATTTATCAGGCATGCCGATACAGGCAGTCTTGTTTTAAAAGGGATCGACGTGCTGCGCAATAACTGGTTTTTTCTTTTCATTGATGCCATGAAGGAAATGAAAGTGCCGGTATTTGGTTTTGAAGCTTTGAAAAATTTCCGTTTCAATACGGCAAGGCCCAGCACCCATATACATGTGAGCAGCGGGCTCGATTGGTTTGATGCCAAAGTAGAAATTGAATTTGGCCAGCAACGGGTGGGTATAGCAGATATTAAAAAAGCGCTGGCAGGCAAACAGTCATTTGTACAGCTGGGCGATGGTACTTTAGGTATTTTACCCGACGAATGGCTGAAAAAATATGCATTGCTGTTTAAGGTGGGCGATGGGCGCACAGATAAGCTCCGCCTGTCGAAGTATCACATGAGCGTGATAGACGAATTGTATGAAAACCGCGATGAAGAGGAAATGAGTTTTGCACTCGATGAAAAATACGAGCGCCTGCGTGAATTCAAAAATATCCCCACTATTCCCCCACCTGCAGAAGTGGCGCATATTTTGCGCCCTTACCAGGTATCGGGTTTTCAATGGCTGAGTTACCTCAACGATGTGGGTTGGGGAGGTATTTTGGCCGATGATATGGGTTTGGGTAAAACGGTTCAGGCATTGAGCATGCTCGATCATTATAAAAAAGTGAACGGTTCCCTGCGTGCAATTGTTATTTGCCCCACCACGCTGATCTATAACTGGCAAAATGAGGTGATGAAATTTACCCCCTCACTTACTTATCATATTCACCACGGTAATACCAGGAGCAGGAATACCGAAGAGTTGGAAAAGCACAATATCATCATTACCACTTATGGTACATTAAGAAGCGATGTGCAGCTGCTCATGAAGATATTGTTTGATTATGCTGTGCTCGACGAAAGCCAGGCCATTAAGAACCCTTCCTCAAAAGTTACCAAGGCAGCCTCCCTGCTAACGGCAAAAAATAAACTCTGCATGAGCGGTACTCCGCTTCAGAACAATACATTCGACATTTTTGCGCAGATGAATTTCCTCAACCCCGGCCTGCTGGGCAGTGTGGAGTTTTTCAGGAATGAGTTTGCCACTCCTATTGATAAGTTTGGCGAGCAGGAGCAAAAAGAACACCTAAAGAAATTGCTCTACCCTTTTATACTGCGGCGTACAAAAGAACAGGTGGCCAAAGACCTTCCCGAAAAAACAGAAACCATCCTCTTTTGCGAAATGGAAACCGAGCAGCGCCGTATTTATGATGCCTACCGAAACAGTTACCGCGATAAGATCTTAGGAACCATTGAATCGCAGGGCATCGATAAATCGCAGCTTACCATTTTGCAGGGGCTTATGAAACTGCGCCAGATATGCGACAGCCCGGCCATCCTGAACGAAGAAGATAAATATCCCAACCATTCCATCAAACTGGAGGAACTTACCCGCGAGATAACAGAAAATATCGGGGAGCACAAAGCGCTGATTTTTTCTCAGTTCCTGGGCATGCTTGCCCTCATAAAGGAAAAGCTGAAAGAGCAGGAGATCCCTTTTGAGTATTTCGACGGAAGCACTACCGCTCCTGAGCGTGAAAAGGCCATCCAGAATTTTCAAAATAACGACGGTTGCAGGGTATTTCTCATTTCACTAAAAGCAGGAGGTGTGGGCTTAAACCTTACGGCTGCCGATTACGTGTACATTGTAGATCCCTGGTGGAACCCTGCCGTGGAGCAGCAGGCCATTGACCGTACACACCGGATAGGGCAAACCAAAAATATTTTCGCCTACCGCATGATCTGTATTGATACCATTGAAGATAAGATCCTTCAGCTGCAGGAGCGAAAACGCATCCTGGCAAAAGAACTGATTGCCGATGATGCCAGTTTTGTAAAAGCACTTACAAGGGCCGATGTGGAATACCTCTTCAGCTAAATAAAAATCCCCGGAAAAAACCGGGGATTTTTATATGAGAGCCGTTAGTTATTTGCTTAAGAAGCAATAAAATTTTTCAGGCGTTGAAACTCTTTGTCTTCTGCAAAAAATAAATTGTTGAATGCTTCTACAACCGACTTTGCAAAAAGTACAAAAATGCTGGGTTGAGATTTTTTCATGATTCTGGATTTTTAGATAGTAAAATTAATAATGGGTTTGTATTGGGTCAAGTGTGTTTTTGCTGAATTTTCTTGAATGTAAATTCCGCTTGGCCACCGGTTATTTTACGATGGCTTCGTGCCTGTGACGCTTATACTTCGCATGCTTTTTATAATATTTTATGGGATAAACACCTGGTTGCTGGCGAAATTTTCCCAGTATATTTTTGATAACGAAGGCTATCGGATTCAATGTTTTTGGGTGAAAATCATTGGTCATAAGTGATTAATTTCACATATAACGGAGCCTTTGTAGAAAATATTGTATAAGGGGGCTAATTAATGCATTGATAATCCGGCCAAAGCGGCAAAACTATCGACAAAAAGGGATTAATACCCGATGACCTGTTCCTGGAGTTCGGGCATTTGCCGCCATTCGTATTGCTGGTTTCTCAGCTGGGGTTCAAAACCTGCCTCGCTGATGGCATTTTGAATGGTTTTACTTGTAAACCTGTGAGGGGCACCGGCCGCACTCACCACGTTTTCTTCGATCATGATGCTGCCAAAATCATTGGCGCCGGCCCTGAGGCATATTTGTGCCACCTGTTTACCTACGGTTAACCAGCTTGCCTGGATATTTTTAATATTGGGGAGCATGATGCGGCTGAGGGCGATCATCCGGATATACTCTTCGGCAGTGGTGAGGTTATGCACGCCCCTTATTTTGGCAAGCAGGGTGTCTGCATCCTGGAAGGTCCATGGAATAAAGGCCAGGAAGCCTTTTGCAGATTGGGGTTTGCGGCTTTGCACCTCACGTATTTTTACCAGATGCTCAAAGCGCTCCTGCAGGGTTTCTACATGACCAAACATCATGGTGCCCGATGTGGTGATGTTGAGCTTATGTGCTTCGTGCATGATATCGAGCCATTCCTGCGCCCCGCATTTTCCTTTACTGATGAGCCGCCTTACCCTGTCGGTAAGAATTTCGGCACCCGCACCAGGCAGGCTGTCCATGCCTGCTTCCATGAGGGCTTTTAATACCTCATGATGCGTACTTTTTTCGAGCTTGGTGATATGTGCCACTTCGGGCGGGCCAAGGGTGTGCAGCTTTATATTAGGGTAAAGCGATTTGAGTGTTTTAAAAAGATCTGTATAAAAACTTAAACCAAGTTCGGGATGGTGGCCACCCTGGAGCAGCAGTTGGTCGCCGCCATACTTAATGGTTTCTTCAATTTTCTTCTTATAGGTCTCTATATCGGTAATATAGGCTTCGGCATGCCCGGGAATGCGGTAAAAATTGCAGAATTTACAATTGGCAATGCATACATTGGTGGTGTTTACATTGCGGTCTATCTGCCAGGTTACTTTTCCATGTGGCACCTGGATTTTTCGCAGTTCATCGGCTATATACATCAGCTCAGCCAATGCAGCGTTTTCAAACAAAAACATCCCTTCTTCTACAGAAAGAAATTCAAAAGCCAGCGCTTTTTTATACAGTTCGGTAAGTTGCATTTTTTGCATTTTTACGGCAAACGTTTGCCATTCATGTAACGATTGCAAAATTAAGTGCATTCTGCTGTAAATTGAGTGTAATAAATAAGATGAAATATATTATCCTGTTTTTATTGTTAATTGGCGGAAGGCCCCGGGCCCAGGAGATCATACAGCAGCCTTTGGCAAATTATATTACCCAATTCCCTTTCAGGATGTATACAGGCGGTGTAATGGTGGTAAAGGCCAAATTTCCGGATGTAAAAGACAGTCTCAATTTTATTATGGATACCGGCGGCGGCGGTATTTCGCTTGATTCGGCCACCTGTGCCGACAATAATATAGTTACCACCGAAACAGATACAGTTGTAACGGGTATTGGCGGACGTAAGAAAGTACGTTATGTGTTCAATAAAAGCCTGCGGCTTCCGGGGCTCGAAATTACCCGCCTCAATTTTCATGTGGTGAATTACGAAGTTCTCAGCAGCAGTTATGGTGAAAAAATTGACGGTATCATAGGCTTCAGTTTTTTTAACCGGTATGTGGTGAAGATGGACTTCGACAGTCAAAAGGTGGAAGTTTATACCAGGGGAAAAATGAAGTACCCGGGTGGCGGCACCCTGCTTCATCCTGTATTTACCTCATTGCCCATACAGCAGATGCAGATAAAAGACAGCCGGAAACTTCCTTTTTATTTTTATATGGATACGGGAGCAGGCCTGTCTTTTTTGCTGAACGAAAAATTTGTAAACGACAGCAGCATTCTTCACCGGAAAAGAAAACCGCTGATAACACAGGCAGAAGGTATGGCCGGCAGGCTGCAGATGCGGCTCACAGTAATTAAGGAAGTGAAACTGGGCCCTTACCGGTTCAGAAACGTGCCCACTTACCTCTATGATGATGTATATAATGTGACCGGCTATCCATTTTGCGGTGGCCTCGTGGGCAACGACCTGCTCCGCCGCTTTAATATGATATTCAATTACAGCCAGCGGGAAATTCATCTTTTACCCAACAGCCATTTTACCGATCCTTTTGACTATTCTTACAACGGGCTTGGCATCTATGATGTTAACGGGAAAATAACGGTACTCGATGTTATTGAAAATTCCCCTGCAGATAAGGCCGGGTTTAAAACAGAGGATGAAGTAATAAGTGTTGGCACCAATCTTTCGAACAACCTGCAGGCATATAAAACGGCATTGCAGCAAACAAGTGAAAAAATAAAAGTGATTGTAAGAAGAAATAGCGTGCTGTTACAGTTAACACTGAAGCCGGTTTCGATCTTATCGAATTAAAAAATCCCGGGAAGCAATCCCGGGATTTTTTTAAAGACCAGTTTATATTCTTATCTCACCAGTTTCAGTTCATCTATGATATTTTTTGCGCCCCCCAGTTTATCCACGCACCAGAGCACATAACGCACATCTACACAAATAGTGCGGTTGAGGTCTTTATCAAAAGCGATCTTATGGCTCAGGGCTTCGTAGTTGCCATCAAATGCCAAGCCAATGAGGTTACCAGAACCATCAATTACCGGGCTGCCGCTGTTTCCGCCAGTAATATCATTGGTGGTAATAAAGCCCACCACCAGGTCTTTACGGGCTTTATCCATATACTGGCCGAAATCTTTTTTCTTCAGCAGTTCCACCTGTTTTGCCGGCAGGTCAAATTCATAATCGCCCGGTTTATATTTTTCTAAAATACCCCGGCTGGTTGTAACAAAATCGTATTTAACCGCATCCCTCGGGCTATAACTTTTTACATTACCGTAGCTTACCCTCATGCTGAAATTTGCATCGGGATACATTTTGGCAGCAGCGGCAGGGTTCATTTCGCGGATACCTTTCATATAAGAACGGCCCAGTTCATTGTTCTTGTTCACAAAAGCGGTATACAATGGCGCATACTTAGTGGTATAGTTTTTTGCAAAGGCCGATGCAAAGGCAAAAGCAGGATCGTTTTGCAGCACATTGGCATCGGGGTTGGCCACAAAGGCATTCCACTTAGCATCATCAAGTATCATGGTATTTACAAAAACATCTTTTGCCCATTTTTTGTACGTGGCATCGTCTTTCAAATCACCATATGTTCCTTTAAGGCTTTCGTAAAAGCCAACAGGGTGCTGGTTTTTATCAATATCATTGTAATACATCTGTGCTACTGCAGCCATGATCTTTTCATCACTGGGCCTGTCTTCTTCTTTTATGAATTCTGCACGCCTTTCATTGGCAGCATCAACGGCTTTCTTGATATCGGCACTGCCGGCACCGGGCTTCAGCATCGCATTTTCTACCTGCATAAGGCTGGCAGCAAAGGCGGTTAAGGGCGAGCCGAATACACCTTCGTTGGTATACTGGCGCAGTTTGCTGTAAGGCGTCCAGGCGGCATAATTTTTTTCGTAGTCGCTGAAAATATTTTCATACCCGGATTTACCAGCGGCCCATTTTAAAAAGTTCTTTTCATAGGCTTGTTTCTGCTCATAGGTATTGAACTTTTTGAGCTGTTTTGTTTCGCCGTCAAAAAATTTCCAATAGTTGGCAATACCTGCATAGTTGCTGGCAAGTTTCAGTTTTACTGCCGGATCTTTTATCATTTCGGCATACATATACTTAAGGCGCATGTCACGCAGGGCTACCAGGGAAGGATTTTCGATATCGTTCTTCAATTTTACACCATAACTGGTTTCATAACGGTTGGTACCGCCAGGGTAACCATATATCATGGCATAATCGCCGTCTTTAAAACCTTTTATGCTTACGGGCAAAAAATGTTTTGGTTTAAGCGGGCTGTTTTCTTTGCTGTAAGCTGCGGGTTTACCGTCTGCAGCAGCATATACACGGAAAATAGAAAAATCGCCGGTGTGGCGTGGCCATTCCCAGTTGTCGGTATCTCCGCCAAATTTTCCCACACTTTCGGGAGGTGCGCCTACCAGCCTGATATCGCGGTAGGTTTTATATACATACATGATGTACTGGTTTCCTTTGAACATGCTGTAGATCCTTCCGGCAAGGCCATTTTCTTTATCGGCCACTTTATCGGTAATGGATTTATATACTTCGGCCATTTTTTTAACACGGTCATCCCAGCTCAGCCCTTTAACAGCGGCTTCCACTTCGGCAGTTACATCCACGATCTTATCGAGGAACTGAACCGTGAGTTCGGTTTTAATTTCCTGGTCTTTGTTAAAAGCATAAAAACCATCTCTCAGGTAGTTATGCTCCACGCTGCTGGCGTTGGCAATGGCATCGTAGCCGCAATGGTGATTGGTGAAAATAAGTCCCTGGCTGCTTACGATCTCGCCGGTGCAGCCTCCGCCAAAAATGATAATGGCATCTTTGATAGATGATTTGTTGATGGAATACAATTGCTCTTTGGTAAGCTTCAGTCCTTTCTTCACCATATCATTATATACCTGCTGACCAAGCAGCATGGGCAGCCACATACCCTCATCGGCACGGGCCTTAAACAGGCTTGCAACTAAGACAAGCGTAACGAAAAATTTCTTCATGATAACAATTTTTAAGTCAGCAAACCTAATCAATTTTGCGAAACGAAGTTCTAAAAAAACAGCAGTGGAAAGATAAATGTTGGAACGGCGTATCTGCGTATCTTCATCTTTTTAAAATATGAGCAGGATTCGCCCCGACGTGGATATAGTATTGCAGGTACTGGAAGCGGTACAGAAAGCAAAACCCGGCTCCCAATTTATTGGGAGCCTGCTGCAGCAGTACCGTGACCGCGGGGGCCTGAGTAAAAAACAGCTGGAAGGGCTGCTGGGCCATGCTTCAAAACTCAGCGGGATCCAGCCGGCAAGGCTGGCAACCCTGGAAGCCATCATTAAAAAAAAGCACAGCAGGCATAGATCAGAGGTAACTGCAAAGGCAACCGTGATTGAAAAAGACCCCTTGATTGTACAAACAATTGAACAAATCCTTCAAAAATACCCGGAACATAAAAGGGTGTTGTTTTTTAAAATGAAATACGAAAAGGAAAGCTTTTTAAACCAGGCCGAATCCGATGAACTCAAAAAATTCTCCAAAATGCTGCTGAAATAAAATTTGTGTTAGAAAAAATTCTAATTCGTGGCTGTTTCAAAGGGCTTCTGTCTAAAAAAATTGCATTTGGCTTATTGCTTTCGTAACTTTAATAGGTAAATTCTTTGGTAACCTCTAAAATGTATTCCTATGGCAAAGAATGGCCCCATATTAATTGTGGAAGACGATAAAACTGACCGTGACCTCCTGAAAACGGCATTCCAGGAAGCACATGTGAGCAATTCGATTATTTTTTTTAACAATGGAGCGGAGTTAATAAAGCATTTAAAGGCAACCTTACAGGTGCCTTTTATTATTTTATGCGATGTAAACCTGCCCAGGGAGGATGCGGTTCATTTCAGGCTGGAGATGGAACATGACGAAACGCTTAACCAGATGAAGACCCCCTTTATTTTTTATACTTCTTATCAAAGCGAATATGCCGTTAACGAAGTGTATAAAAATCTTACGGTACAGGGCTTTTTTCAGAAGAACAACCCGGCCATAGAACTAAAAGATACGCTCAGGCTCATAACAGACTACTGGAAAATTTGCCGGGAGCCGGTTCCGCAAAGTATTGTTGCCGAAGCGTAATTGCCGGGAGGAAAACTTTTCCGGTTGTTACAAATAGGAAAATAAAAAAAGCACCAAGCTGGTCTTTATCATTTTAAATTACTTTAATCAGACAATAAACTAACCCGATGCTCTTTTCCGGGCTGCTTTTATCCAGTTAAGGACTTCGCCACCCTGAACTTTGAAGTCGTCCATATCTTTCGATATTTCTGTGCTTCAAATTGTACTTCGAAAATACGTTATTGTATAAAGCATTTCCAAATTTTTACACTCATTCTTTTGCACCCGTTTCGCACCGCATTTGCACAGTTTTATGCACATTCTTATGAATGAAAATAGTCTGCCGAGCAGGCTGTTCATTTAAATAAAATGTAAATCTTTAATAATTATTGCATTAATTGCCGGGCAGGGAATTTCTTGTTCCAAAAATACCCGTCTTTCGTTTTGAAGATGAAGTGCTGTTCTTATTCACCCTTGTTCCATTGGCCGTATAACTTGCCTGGCGTGTACCAAAAATACTCCCGCTGAAACTGGCTGTCCAGATATTTCGGTTTTTTGTCCAGCTCACAGCAGTTGCATTGGGAAAATCCCTGTTAAACGCCTCCCTTACTTTGGCAGGCGCATTTTTAGCATATTTTCCCCCGCGGTTATTATCATGGTTTTTGCTGCCATGTTTTTGTTGCCCGCCATTATCATCATATTCACCATGGTTATCATCATTGTGCTTCTCCTTCTTTTCTTTATTGTGAGATTTGCCATGATCCTTACCTTGTTCATTTTGGGCAACGGCGCCCAGGCTGAGGCCGGCGCTGATGGCAAACAAGAGTAAATACTTTTTCATTGATTGTAGTTTTCTTTTGCTTTAATATACCGTAAAGACCAAAAAACTATGCCAATGATATTTAAAGCCTTCATAAAATCTTTTTTTCATAATTTTTACCGGGTGATATTGAATTTATAGACTACCGTAAGTAAATTTTTTTGTTTGAGCCAATATGTTGTAATTTGGCACTATGGTTGCTTTAATAAACTGATTACCAGTAAAACATTCAACATGAAAAAGATATTTTTATACGGCCTTCTTACCACATCGGCCTTTTTTCTTACCACCTGTTCACGCAATCCTGTTACAGGCAAAAAAGAACTTGCATTTACTTCTGAAGCACAGGAAATAGCCATGGGGCAGGAGGCCGATCCGCAGATCATTGCACAGTACGGGCTATATGCCGACTCGGCCCTGCAGCGTTTTATTACAGAAAAAGGAAGGGCAATGGGTAAAATTTCTCACCGCCCAAATTTGGAATATAATTTCCGTATTGTAGATTCAGAAGTTTTGAACGCATTTGCTGTGCCGGGCGGATATGTTTATTTCACCCGTGGTATTATGGCACATTTTAACAATGAAGCGCAGTTTGCCGGGGTGCTTGGCCACGAAATTGGCCATATTGCAGCCAGGCATACCGTTCAGCAGCAGCGCAATGCCATGCTTGGTCAGCTGGGCATTATAGCCGGCGTTATTATAAACCCCAACTTGGCCAGGTTTGCAGAAAGTGCGTCACAGGGACTGGGTTTACTGTTCTTAAAATTTGGCCGCGATGCAGAAAAGCAGAGCGATAAACTGGGTGTGGAGTACAGCAGCAAAATAAACTACGATTCTCATCAAATGGCCGATTTCTTCAAAACACTTGAAAGAAGCTCTGGCGAGAGTGCCAACCAGCTTCCTGAATTTTTGAGTACACACCCCAACCCGGGCGACCGCTACAATACGGTTCACCAGCTTTCTTCCGATTTTCAAAAGCAAAATAACCTTACTAACCTGCAGGTAAACCGCAATACTTATTTACGCAGAATTGAAGGGATCATTTATGGGGAAGATCCGAGGGGCGGTTATATGGAAAACAGTGTTTTCTATCACCCCGAAATGAAATTTCAGTTCAGTGCTCCACAGGGATGGTTGTATAATAACAGTCCCACCCGGGTGCAATATGCTCCAAAAGATGGTTCGGCATTATTGTATTTAACTGCAGCCCAGGGCAACAGTTTGCAGGAAGCGGCCGGTTCTTTCATACAGCAGAATAAACTAACATCCGAACAATCGGGCCAGGTAACCGTAAACGGGTTGCCTGCAATTGCAATTGTGTTCAGCCAGGCGCAGCAGCAGCAGGATGGCAGCACCGCTATTGCCATTCGTGGACTAACTTATTTCATTCAATACAATGGCGCTATTTACCAGATGGTGGGCGTTTGCGCACCCAATAATTTCAATACGCTTGCGCCTGCATTTAAAAGCACCATGGAGAGTTTCAGGCAGCTGACCGACCAGGCCAAGATCAATAAAAAACCCCAGCGGGTACGCATTAAAACCATCAACCAGGCCATTACCCTGCAGCAGGCATTTACCAACTACAAAGTGCCAGCTTCACGCATGGAAGAATTTGCTATTTTAAATGGCATGCAGTTAACAGATAAACTGAGTGCAGGCACGCTGATCAAAGTAGTGGAATACTAACCCCTTTCTATATTTTAAAAGCCCGGCAGCAGACCGGGCTTTTTTATGCAGGCACCATTTCTTTTGGCCCCGATACAATATTTTTGTAAAAAAATTAAATTGACCGAAATAATCATATACGCTTCCGCAGCTTTTGTAACCGGCTTTGTGCTGGCATGGCTGCTGCGTACCTTATTTGTATCGAAACTTCAAAAAGAATTAAAAAGCACAAAGGGGTTTTTAGAAAGTGAGCGGCTTATGAAGGAAACGCTCAATAAAGAGAACATAATGGTACACCAGCAAAAACAGTATACTGAACTGGAGTACCATAATAAACTGAAGGAAGCACTTGCCTATAATAAGCTGATGGATGAAAACATCCTGCTGCTGCAAAAAAGCAATGAAGAAACAGAAGCCTTGCTTAAAGCCGGGCAGCCCGTGGTGCACGAATTGAAAATGAAATTGATAGAGGCCAACAATTCCATTGCCAGGCTAAAGGCCATGCTGGAAGAGAAGAAGTAATTTTGAAAAATTTAAAGTACTAAATTCTAAAAAGAAAACCAGGCTACCGGTACCGGCAGATATTCTTTAAAAATCATATTTCACCAACCCCGGTCCTTCTTTATTTTCTATCTTTGAAAGAAGCATAAGTTTTCATGTACAATCAAGACGATCAAAAAAAACTGCAGCAGCAAACGGCCGGTTGGCTGACAGAAAATGGGATAACTGCCCTTTCTGAAACAAGTGTGGAGGCATTGCGCAATGTACTCCGGTTTCACGAGCACCGTTATTATGTAATGAATGATCCGCTGATCAGCGATTTTGAATACGACCGCCTGTATAAACTGCTTGAGAAGTTTGAAAAAGAGAATCCCGGCAGCATTACGCCCGATTCACCCACACAGCGGGTGGGCGCAGGTTTGATAAAAGACTTTCCCAAGGTGCAGCACCTGGTGCCCATGCTTTCGCTCGAAAACTCATACAATGAAGAAGACCTGCTCGACTGGGACAGGAAGGCCAGGGAACTTACGGGCCTGGAGCAGGTGGAATACTGTGCTGAACCAAAATTTGACGGGGCAAGTATCTCAATCATATACGATGCTGATAAATTAACAAGAGGGGCTACCCGGGGCGACGGCGAAACAGGCGACGACATCACAGCAAATATCCGCCAGATAAGATCGATGCCGCTTAGTGCCGCTTTTGATAAATACGGCATTGCACAAATTGAAATCAGGGGCGAGGTGCTGATGAATAAAAAAAATTTTAAAAAATATAACGATGCACTGATGGAAGAAGGCCTTGCTCCCCTGGCCAACCCACGCAATGCGGCTGCCGGGAGCCTGCGCATCAAGGATACAAAAGAAGTGGGAAGAAGAAATTTGGAGGCCTTCTTATACCATGTAAGTTATTTTACAACGGCCGGCACCCAACAGGCCACAAGTTTACCAACTACACATAGTGGTATGCTGGAAATGCTTTGGGACCTCGGTTTTCGGAGTCCAAAAAATGAAATGAAAGTATTTGCCGGCATACAGGCAGTGATAGATCATGTAAAAGAGTTTGAAACGAAACGTGATGATCTTAATTATGAAATAGACGGCATGGTGATAAAGGTGAATAACCTTTCGCTGCAGGATAAGATGGGCATGACGAGCCATCATCCACGCTGGGCCATTGCCTATAAATTTAAAGCCCGGCAGGCCACAAGCAAATTACTTGGGGTGGAGTTCCAGGTGGGAAGAACAGGGGCTGTAACGCCGGTGGCAAAAATTGAACCCGTGCAGGTTGGCGGCGTTACTGTAAGCAGCATTTCTATGCACAACGAAGAGTACATAAAGGACAAGGATTTAAAACTCGGCGATCACATACTGATAGAGAGAAGCGGCGATGTGATACCACAGATCGTGAAATCATTGCCCGAAATGAGAGATGGTACCGAAAAGAAAATAAGCTTCCCGCGCAACTGCCCGGTTTGCAGCGATGAACTTTATAAGCCAGAAGAAGAGGCTGTGTGGCGCTGCATCAATATCAGCTGCAGGGCGCAGGTGGTGGAACGCATCATTCATTTTGTGAGCAAGGATGCCATGGACATCCGTAGTTTTGGCGAGGCCAATGTGCGCAAGTTTTTTGAAATGGGTTTGCTGGGCAATATTCCTTCGGTATATACACTCGATTTTGAAAAAATAAAAACACTGGAAGGTTTTGGGCCCAAATCCATCAGCAACCTGCAGCAGGCCATCGAAGCCAGCAAAGCACAGCCATTGCACCGGCTTATATATGCACTGGGCATTCGTTATGTAGGCGAAACAACAGCCAAAACACTTGCGCAAAATGTTTCAAATATTTTTGATTTTACCAAGCTCTCGCTGGAGCAACTGCAACAACTTGAAGATGTGGGCGTAAAAGTGGCTGCAAGTATTTATGAATTTTTCCGAAACGAAGACAATGTAAAGATGCTGGAGCAACTGAAGGAACTTGGGCTCAATATGGAATCGGCAAAAACCAGCAAAGCGGCCGATGGAAGCCTTGCTGGACAAACATTCCTGTTTACCGGCACCCTCAACAAGCTAAAGCGCAGCGAGGCGGAGGAAATGGTGGAAAACAACGGCGGTAAAATACTCGGCGGCGTAAGCAGTAAGCTCAATTACCTGGTGGTGGGCGAAGACGCTGGCAGTAAACTGGAAAAAGCAAAAAAGATCGCCACTGTTAAAATTTTAAGTGAAGATGATTTTTTGGAAATGATAAATAATTAGCCAATGTGATAATATGCCAATGAGGAAATGTGCAGATGTGCAAATGCGATGATTTGATGATGTGATAATATGCCAATGAAGAAATATGCAGATGTGCAAATGGGATGGGCCGATTGTGTAGTAATATAGTAACGAAATAGTGTAAGAATGGAGTTTGTGGATTAATTACAAAGTTCTGACCGAAAACAATTCAACAATTAACCATATAACAATTCAACATGCTTCAGCAAACAACTATAAATTTTTTA
>JBATOU010000022.1:0-2220 GCA_049291115.1 Ferruginibacter sp. | reverse complement strand
TCTCTTTTTCCAAACATGGTAGTTGGATCAGGCAGCAAAGAATATAAATATACAAGTCTAAAAGATATTGAAGACAGGTATGATGAAATCGGTAAACAACATCCCAAAAATTATGGTTGGTACCAATGCCGCTGGCATCTGGCAGCAGGAAAAATTTACGATGCCGGAGGAAAACCTGTACCCGGTAAACTGTGGCAGGTTTTAAAAACCAGGCAAGAACATATGAATGATGAAAAATTAGCAGTATTGCTTTCTGCTGTAAATATTACTTTGGGAGATGTAATGAAAAATTGGGATAAGGAAACGAAATGATATGTGTTCTTTAAAAGTAACGCCCCGGCTCTATCCTCCAGAACCAGGGCGTTTGTTATTACTCAACCTCCACCTCATGTTTGCTATAAGATTCAATCAGTTTTTTCTGCACCTCAAAAGGAACGGGTGCATAGGATGAAAATTTCATATTAAAACGGGCCCGTCCCTGGGTCAGGCTTCTAAGCGAAGAGGAATACTGGTGCATCTGAGACAATGGTACTTTTGCCGTTATCTTTTGAAAATGGCTTTCGGCTTCCATTCCTTCTACAACAGACATACGCGTTTGCAGGTCGCCCATTACAGCGCCAACCTGGTCATCGGGACAATAAACCTCAACTTCGTATACAGGTTCCAGTAATTGAGGGTCGGCTTGTGTAAATGCCTGTCTGAATGCCTGTAAACCGGCGATCTTGAATGAGATATCGTTACTGTCTACCGGGTGCATTTTACCATCGTACACGCTTACCCGTACGTCTCTTACATAACTGCCTGTTAATGGGCCGTTCTGCATTTTTTCCATCACTCCTTTCATGATAGAAGGAAGGAAACGGGCATCAATGGCGCCGCCTACAATGCAATTGAGGAATACCAGTTTTCCTCCCCAGTCAAGGTCAATTTCTTCTTTGCCCCGTACATTCAAGCCTTGTGGATTTGGCATGTCATCATACCAGGGCTCTATGCGCATGTACACTTCTCCAAATTGCCCGGCGCCACCACTTTGTTTTTTATGGCGGTATGTTGATTCTGACATTTTTCGGATCGTTTCGCGATAAGGTATTTTTGGTTTTTCAAACTTAACATCCAGTTTGTGTATATGGGCTATTTTCCATTGTATAACCTGCAGGTGTAATTCGCCCTGGCAATGAAGCAAAACCTGTTTCAATTCCGGGGAAACCTCAAAATGCACCGTTGCATCTTCTTCTGCCAGCGTGTGCAATGCCTGTGATAATTTCTCTTCTTCACCCTTGTTTACTGCTACTATGGCTACTGTTACATTGGGTTTTGGAAATATGATCGGCTCCAGTTCAATGTTAGCACCTTTGTCGTGCAGGGTATTGTTTACATGGGTTGAGCGCAGTTTGATGGTTGCGCCAATGTCACCTGCCACCAGTTCGGTTACCGGTATGCGGTTATGGCCTTCCAGTAATAATAGCTGGTTAATTTTTTCTGTTGCACCGGTATTTTCATTCACCAGTTCGGTACCTGCTTTTACTACGCCACTGAAAACTTTAAACAGGCTCAGTTCCCCGATATGTGGTTCGATGATCGTTTTAAAAATAAAAATACAAGCCGGGCCATTTACATCACAGGGTAATGTTCCGCCGGCCTTTGTTTTTTGTGCTGGCATTTCATTGGCCGAAGGGCAAACATTGTCTATATAACTCATGATGCGGCCTACACCCATATCTTTTTCTGCAGATGCACAAAACAAGGGAAATATATCGTGCCGGATCATTGATGTATGCAAGCCGGCTTTCATATCATCTTCACTCAATTCGCCCTGCTCAAAATACTTTTCCATCAAACCTTCATCATTGGATGCAATGGTTTCCACCAATTCTTTATGCAACCTGTCTGCTTTTTCTTTCTCACTATCCGGAATGGATAATTTTTCAGGTTTGCCACCTTCAGGCCCAAATTTATACAGCACCATATTCAATACATCTATGATGCTGTTAAAGCCGGCACCTGTATGAACCGGGTATTGAACAGCCACCACATTTGCGCCAAAATGAGCTTTGGCTTCCTGGAGTGTTTTTTCAAAATCAGCTCCTTCTTTGTCTAACTGGTTAACAACAAAAATAGTGGGTGTCTTAAATTTATCTGTATACTCCCAGATAACATCGGTGCCAACTTCAACACCCATAGATGCATTCAAAAGCATCACACCGGTATCTGCAACCCGCA